>NYWD01000015.1 GCA_002684855.1 Planctomycetaceae bacterium
GCGATCTTCATCTGGGCCTACATCGCCTTCAGCGGGGGGGCGGGCGACGCGAAGCTGATGATGGGGTTCGGTGCCTGGCTCGGATACGACCTGGCGCTCCAGGAGATGATCGGGGTCAGCCTGGTCGGATTCACCTATGCGGTGATCGCCTCGATCGTTCGAGGCGGGATCACGTCGCTGCCGTACGTTTTTATCGGCGGCATGTTCCAGATCCTCCGAAGTCTGCGGGGGCATCTTGTCCGGAAGCAGAACTCAGGCGACACTATGCAGGACGCCTCGAGCGAGGCGTCAGATCCGGCAGGGTCGCGCCAAGTGCGACGAGATCGTCCCAAGGGCTGGATCCCGTTTGCTCCCGCGATTCTGGTGGGTACTGTCTTGACGTGGTTCGTCACGACCCGCTTCGGAGGCTTTCTTTGATTTCCAGGTCCGGCCAGCATGGGCGACGACGCCGACGAGGAATCGAGTCCATCGAGGTGATGGTGGCGCTTCCGCTGGTGCTGCTCGTCCTCTACGGCGGATTCGAGTACGGATGGATGGTCCTCCGATCGGTCCAGTTGGATCATGCCGCACGCGTCGGCGCCCGGGAGGCGTCGCTGGACTCCGCGTCCGCGTCGACCGTCGACGGCGCGGTCCAGTCGGTGCTCGCGAACGCCGGTATTTCCGGAGCCGTCGTCGAGGTCACCCCGACGGATCCCGCGGCGGCGGCCATGGGAGAGGTCGTGACGGTCTCGGTCGACGTCGACTACGGCGAGGTCCAGCTTCTCGGGCTTTCCGCATTCATGCCCCTGCCCGACACCCTGCACGGGGAGGCTTCGATGATCAAGGAACCGTCGCTCGCGCCATAGTCCTCGGATCGTCGCTTTTCGGTCCGATGACCGGAATTTGGTGTTAGAATTCACTGTCCGGAATAGACTTAGATTCCAGTTGGGGTCATCCATGAAAACCATGACACTTCTCATTCTCGGGCTCGGCGCCGCCTTCGCGGCTTCAGCGCTCGTCGGATTGATGCGTTTCGAGTTCATGGGTTCAGGCCCGGAACAACGCCCTGCCATCGAACTCGTCACGGCGGCGACGGATCTCCCCGCAGGTCATCGGCTCACGCTCGACGACCTCAAGTCCGTGCCGGTCGCCGCGGAGGACGCCGACGACCTGGCGATGAGATCCACGAACACCGCGGTGGGCCGAACGCTCATCGTTCCGATGGTGCGAGGTCAGCTTCTGCGACCCGACGACCTCGCCGCCCCGGGCACCGGTGCCGCGATCGCGAGCCAGCTCGAGCCGGATCAGCGGGCCATCACCGTCACCTTGCGCGACGTCGGGAGCGGAGTCGTGCTTTATCCGGGCGCCTTCGTCGATGTCCTCGCGACGGTGGAGGCCGAGATGGGCCGAAACGAACGACCTCGGACCATGACCAAGACCGTGCTCGAAGCACGTCGCATCCTCGCCGTCAACGACGAGGTGGTGGGTGGTCGTGCGATGGACGCCAACGGGCGAAGCACCGCACGCCGGCAACTCACCGTGACGCTGGCGGTCACGCCGCTTCAGGCGCGTCAGGTCGCGCTCGCCCGGGAGGAAGGGGTGATCGGGATCGTGCTCCGTCCGACCGACGACGACGGATCGAGCTCGCGGAGCGATGAAGTGGTCACGACCGATTCGCTGCTCGACATCGACCGGACCCCGCCCGATGCGCTCCGGCCGGTGGAGGATCGTCCACTGGTCGAGCAGCCGATCTTCGCCGAGCCGGTCGCGGTCGTCGAGGAGCCCGTGCCGGGCGTCTGGGAAGTCGTGGTGATCCGGAACGGAGAGGCTGAAGAGGTTCACGCCTTCGAAGAGGATTCCACCACGCCGCGGAAGGTCACGCGGAACACCGACGCGTCCGATTGATCGAGTCCTCGTGTCGTTCGGGGGATTTTCTCCTGTCATCGCCGCACCCTCGTCGCGGCGAATCCAACCCCTGATTTCGAACCGAAAGATCCGCCGATGCTCCTCCGACGAACCCTCTCCGTCTTCGCCGCGGTGATTCTCACCTCCTTCGCGTCGGCCGGGCTGCAGCCGCCGGTCGACGACGGACTCGGCGAGGCGATCGAACTCGTCACGGGGCAGTCGCGGATGGTCACCGTTGGCGGCCGGATCGAGAAGGTCGTGGTCGTCGATCCCTCCATCGCCGATGCGCAACCGGTCGAATCCGACGCGGTCCTGCTGCTCGGGCTCGCCCCCGGCACCACGGACGTGGTCTTCCAGCTCGAGAACGGTGAATCCGTCTGGCGGCGTCTCACCGTCGGCCTCGACGAGGAACGTCTGGCCCGGCAGCTTTCGAGGCTCTTCGGCGTCGAGCTCCAGGTGGACGAGGTGGATGGAACCGTCGCGGTCCGGGGCCAGGTGCCGGATCTCGCGACCGCGGAGAACGTCCGCGCCTACATGGAGCGGACCGGACTTCCATGGGTCGATCTCACGAGGCTGCCCGGCCTCCAGCAGGTCCAGCTCCGTGTTCGAATCGCTGAAGCCAGCCGGTCCGCGCTGCGGGAGCTCGCCTTCGGGGGTGTCGCCGGTGGCTCCGACTTCTTCGCCGGAGTGCAGGCGCCGAGCGCCGGCGCACCGTTCCAGCCGGTCGGAATCCGGCCGGGCGCCGATGCGCCCGTCACCGACGCCGGATTCACGTTCCAGGATGTCGGGGTGAGTTCGGCGACCACGCTGTTCGCGGGGGTTCCGGGCGCGAATCTCGAGGTGTATCTCCAGGCGCTCGACGAGAACCGATACGTCAGGTTGCTCGCGGAACCGAACCTCGTGGCGATCAGCGGCGAGGAGGCGACCTTCCTCGTCGGCGGCGAGTTCCCGATTCCGGTGCCGCAGAGCAGCAACGGCGGCGGCATCACCATCACCGTCGAGTACAAGGAATTCGGGGTTCGACTGGTCTTCCGTCCCGAGGTCCTGGGCGACGGGCGAATCCGGCTGGAAGTGGCGCCCGAGGTGAGCGAGCTCTCCCAGACCGGGGCCCTCACGCTCTCCGGCTACACGGTGCCGGGCGTGGTCACTCGCCGGTCGAGCACGACGGTGGAGCTGGGAAGCGGCCAGACCTTCGCGATGGCGGGCCTGCTCCGGTCGACCGACGAGGCGCGGACCACCAAGGTCCCGCTGCTCGGGGAGATCCCCATCCTCGGCACCCTGTTCCGAAGCGTGCGGTACGAGGAGGAGCAGACCGAGCTGCTCGTGATGGTCACCGCCGACGTCGTCGAACCGCTGGACGACGGCATGGATCGACCGATGCCCGGTGACCTGCACACCACGCCGAACGACTGGGAGCTCTTCGTCGGCGGTCGGTTGGAGGGTTCGGCCGGGATCGGTGATCCGATGTCGCGTCTCGACGCACTCGGGCTTTCCGGGCTCCGTGGGCCCGGCGCCTGGCGCAGGGCCGACGACCCTCGAGTCCCCGCGGCGGATCCGATGCCCCAGATCGTCGCCGACGACGACGGCGTTGAAGGAGCGGATTGATGCCACGTCCGCTTTCCGCGGGAGTGCTCTCCGGTGACCAGGACCGGGCCGATCGGGTCGCGGGCCTGCTTCGACGCGAGCCCCAGGTCGGCGAGGTGCGGATCTTCGACGACGAGGCCTCCCTGATGTCGGCGGTGCGTGGAACGGGCTTCGACCTGCTGCTCGTCGCCGTCCCGGACTTCGGTACGGCGTTCCTCGGCACGATGAGTCGGATCGAGGATGCGCCGCCGATCGGCGTGGTCGCCGAGGAATTCGACAAGGATGTCGTGATCGACGCGATGGCGTCGGGGGCGCGCTACTTCATCAATCTCGGGGACGGCGGGCGCGAGATCGAATCGATGATCGGCCGGGTGTCGGCCGATCTCGAGTCCTCCTCCATCGGTCGGACCCAGCTGGTCGTCTCGGCCGGTGGTGGCGTCGGGGCCACCACGCTCTGCGTCGAGCTGGCCGCCGCCGCCGCGGAACGCGGTGATTCGGCGGTGCTGGTGGATCTTGATCCGTTCTTCGGCGGGCCGGGCGTCATGCTCGGGCTCGATGCGGATTTCGGGGTCTCGGATCTCGTGTCGGGCGCCGATGCGGCGTCGATGCGAACCACCGCCATCGGCTTCCAGGATCGGTTCGCGGTCCTTCTCGGGCCGGCGGCCAGCGGGGGACGGCCGGTCGGGACGAAGGCGGAGGTCACGGCACTCCTCGCGATGATCTCATCCAGCTGGGAATCGGTGATCGTCGACGCCGCCCGGATTCCGCTGGACGACCTCCTGCCCGCGGCGACGAGTGCCGCGTCCGTGATCGTGGTCCTCGAGACGTCGATCGACGACGTTCGCGTGGCCGTCGACTGGCGGCGACGGATGCTCGCGGGTGGAGTCGATTCGGATCGGATCGACTTCGTGCTTCGCGACCGCCGCGGGATGGTCGCGGTGCCGCAGTCCGAATGGTCGCGAGCGCTCGGTGACGCGCGGGTGCACGTGCTTCCGGACGAGGCGCGGGTGGTTTCGTCCGCCTGGATGAAGTCGGTTCCGGTCCGTGATTCGAACCGGCGGGCACGCGTGAGCCGTCTCGCGGAACAGCTCCTGCCGACCGCGGTCGAAGGGGGCGCGGGATGAGCGAGCGAAGCGACGCAAACGGGGCGGACCGCGGACTCGCCGAACTTCGACGGCGGATGCACGAACGCCTCCTCGAGTCGATGGACTTCGGAGCGGCGATCCGGATGTCGAGGGAGCAGCTTTTCGTGGAGTGCAGCGGTCGGGTGCAGGACATGCTCGAGCGAAGCGGGCATCCGCTCAACGCCGACGTGCGCCGACGACTGATCCGCGAGGTGCTCGACGAGGTCTTCGGGCTCGGCCCGCTCGAGCCGCTGTTCGAGGACGACGAGGTCAGCGACATCCTCGTCAACGGGCCGGACAGCATCTTCGTCGAGCGGCTCGGCGTTCTTCGGCCGGCGGGCGTCCGGTTCCGGGATGACGAGCATCTCATGAACGTCGTCCAGCGGATCGTCAGGAACTCCGGGCGTCGACTCGACGAAAGAAGCCCGATGGTCGACGTTCGTCTCGCGGACGGCTCCCGCGTGAACGTGATCATCCCGCCGCTCGCGCTCGAGGGACCCCAGCTCAGCATCCGCCGCTTCTCCGGGGTGCCGTTCGACCTCGAACGGCTGCAGGGCTTCGGCTCCATGGGGCCGGAGACCGGTCACCTGCTTCGGGCGGCCGTCTCCGGACGCCTGAACATCGTGATCTCGGGGGGGGCCGGCGTCGGAAAGACCACGTTGTTGAACGCCCTGTCGGCCGACATCGGCGCCCGGGAACGCGTGATCACGATCGAGGACGCCGCGGAGCTCCAGCTGCTCGGCTCCCACGTGGTCCGGCTCGAGACCCGTCCGGTCAACCTCGAGGGCGTCGGCGCGATCGATGCGCGGGCCCTGGTCCGGAATGCGTTGCGGATGCGACCCGATCGGATCATCGTCGGCGAGTGTCGCGGGGCCGAGGCCTTCGACATGCTTCAGGCGATGAACACCGGCCACGACGGATCGATGACCACGCTGCACGCGAACAGCGCGAAGGACGCCGTGCACCGCCTCGAATCGATGTTGTCGATGTCGGGTTTCGACGTGCCGATCAACATCCTTCGAGACTACATCGCCTCCGCGATGGATCTGGTCGTCCACATGGTGCGGCTGCCGGACGGCCGTCGGATCATCGGTGACGTCTCCGAGGTCGCCTCCCACGACGGCGAGGGAATCCATCTTCGCTCCCTGCACCGCTTCCGCCTCGACGGGATCGTCGACGGCCGGACGGAAGGGGCGTTCGAGACGACCGGCGTGGTGCCGGATTTCCTGGAACGGATCCGGGCCCGTGGTGTCGAGATCGATGCCGAAGTGTTCGAGGCCGGTGAACGTCCGGTGGAGGTCGCATCGTGAACCCCACCAGCGCCCTGGTCATTCCCGTTCCCGAGGATCTGCTTCCGGTGATCGTCTTCGGGCTCATCTCGGTGGCCTGGATCATCGTGGTCCTGTTCGTGGACCGGCGTCGAAAGGAGCGAGCGCGTCTTCGAGAGCGTCTCGGCGCGGGTTCGATCGAGGACCTCGCGGAGGATCAGCGACTGGTCTCGCGGCCGCCGGCCCCGGCGCAAGCCTCGCGTTGGCAGGTGCTCGGCGTGCCGATGATCGCGATTATCGCCGCGACGGTCTGGATCGTCACGGGTCGGGAGCTGCTGAGTTTCGCGGTGTTCGCCGTCGGCTACGGCGCGATATCGCTCTATCGTCGTCGCCGGGCGAGACTTCGCGAGGAGGCGGAGGAGCGCCATGCGCTCGCCGCGATCGAGACCGCCGGCCGGGTGCTCAAGGCCGGCATCCCGCTGCCGGGCATGATCGACCTGCTCGCGAAGGACGCGGGTGGCGAAGCCGGTGACGTGTTCCGGGAGATCGTCAAGCGAGGCGAGCTCGGCGAGGATCTCTCCGCCTCGATCGAACGCGTCCTGCTGCGATCGGGGCGGCCCGAGATCAGGGCCTTCGGGCTGGCGCTCATGGTGCAGCTAGAGGTCGGCGGGAATCTGGCCGACACCACCGACCGGCTCGTCCGGTCGCTGGTCGATCGTGGACTGATCCGGCGTCGAAGTCGAACGATCCTCGCCTACGGGCGACTCGCCGGAGCCATCCTGGCGACGTTCCCGCTGTTCGTCATCATGGCGATGAGCGTCTCGATCGAGGGTTACTTCGACTTCCTGTTCGACCAGCCGAAGGGGAACCTGATCCTCGCGATCGCCGCGGCCCTGATCGTGGTCGGGATGCTGAGCCTCGAGAGCCTCGCGAGGATCGATCCTCGTTCAAGCGGAGTCCCGGCATGAATCCGCAGCAGATCATCGCGGCCGTCATCGCCTTCCTGGTGGTCATCGTGCTCGGGAACCTCCTGCAGCGACGCGATGCGCACTTCCGGAGCGGCCTCCGGCGCCGACTCGGCGGGACCGCGCGCGGCAGCGCGTCGAATCGCGGGGAGCGTTTCGCGGCGTTGGTGCCCGAGGCGAGTCGACGGCGATATTCCGCCGCGGGCATCGATGGCCCGCTCTCCCAGGTCGGCACCTTCTGTGGCGTGATCCTCGCCACCATGCTCGGTGCGGCGCTCGGAACCTGGGTCGCCGGGTTGGTCGACGCGGGCGTGGTCGGGGCCGCCGTCTTCGCCCTCACCGGTGCGATCCTCGGCTGGTCGGTGCCGGAGACGTGGATTCGCTGGCGGATCGGCGAGCGTTACGCGGCGATGATCGCCGAGTTCCCGGTGATGCTGGACCTGCTTCAGATCTCGCTCGAGGGAGGCCTCGGTCTCGCTTCGGCGTGGGGCGTGGTCACCACGCACGTCCAGGGGGCGTCCTCCGCGCTCGCCGACGAGATGCGTCGGGTCGAGATCGAGCTCCAGTTCGGAGGTGGCTGGCGTTCCGCGCTGGCCGCGGCCACCGAACGGACCGGGATCCGCGACTTCCTGCTGCTGGGCTCGCTGCTCGAGCAGTCGGAGCGGTTCGGAACCGAACTTTCGAAGTCGATCCGCATCCACGCGGACGGACTTCGCTACGAGGATCTCCAGACGCTGGAGGAGCGGGCGCATCGATCCTCGGTCAAGATGATCCTCCCCCTCGGCGTCTTGCTGCTTCCGGCCACGCTGCTGCTTCTGGCCGGCCCGCTCATCTTCATGCTTCTCGACACCCTTTCCGGCGTTTCCGCCGACTGACGAAGATTCGAAACAGGACATGGAACACGACATGCGACAGAACATCTCGATCGACCATCGCCGGCGCCTGGGCCTCCTCGCGGTGGTTCTCCCGCTCCTCGTGACGGGCTGCGACACGCCGGGCGAGCGGCCGAACGGCACCGTCGACGTCCCGCAGGATCTCATGCTGGAGGTCGATCGCGAGTCGACCCGCCAGCCGTTCGAGGACCAGGCCCGGCGTGGCGTGCAGCGACAGCGCACGCTGTTCGCGTATCACTTCGAGCCGGAGTCCGCCGAACTCACGTCGCTCGCCCGCCGCGACCTCGGCTACCTGCTCGACGGTGTCCGTGACGGCGGCGCCCGGATCTCCGTCCGCCGCGCCAACGCGACGCCAGCGCTCTATGCCGCGCGGGTCACCATGGTCCGTGACTGGTTCCTCGGCCGGGGCGTCGATCCGGCCCGGATCGTCATCGACGACAGTCCGCCCGGAGGACCGGGGGTGTCATCGGTCGAGGCGATCGCCATCCGTGCAGAGATCAAACTCACGCCGTTCAAGGTTCCGGCCGGGACCATCCTGACGCCGCTCACGGGCCGGGAGGATAACTGATGCGACTTCGAAGACGACGACTCGGAAGATGTGGCGGGCTGCTCGTGGCGGTGGGAGCGATCCTGCTGAACGCCGGGTGCGAATCCACCGACAAGACGGATGACTGGTTCGAGGGCGGGGAGATGCAACCCGCGTCATCGGACACGCTGCAGTTGACGGCTCGGATCCTGGCCGCGAAGGGGAAGACCCAGCAGGCCGGATTCGTGCTCGATCGGATGTTGGACGAATATCCGGATCAGATCGGCACCTATGCCGAGGGGGCCTCGGTCCTGCTCGTCGAGGGCCGGGTTTCCGATGCGGAGGATCTGCTCGATCGAGGACTCGAGGTCCTCCCGGGGAATCCCGTCCTGCTCAACGACCGTGGCATGGTCAGGCTCCTGTCCGGTAATCTTCCCGGGGCGACCGCCGACTTCAACGCGGCGTTGACCGCCGATCCGGTCGACGCCGACTACGTGGCCAACGCGGCCCTCGGAGCGGCCTTGGAGGGGGATGAGGCGCGTGCGGTGCGGCTCTGGTCACGGGTGCTGAGCAAGCAGGACGTGGACAGGAATCTCGCCATCGCCAGGGCGGCGAGGGTCCGGTTCGCATCGGGATCCTGAAATTGAAATACTTGTGGGTTAGACACTTGCGGCGGTTTCGGGCCGCGATACCATTAGGACGTACGCGCGGCGGGGTGTCCCGCCGGCTACAAGTCTCATTCCTAGGAGATTAGACATGAACTGGATCCTGAACTTTGTCAAGGACGAGCGTGGTGTTGAACCCGTCGAGTTCGCCGTTGCCGGCCTGACCGTCGCCGGCGGCGCCGCCGCGAGCCTCACCACGATCAAGGAAGACGTCCAGACGAAGGGTGCTGCGATCATCAGCGCCGTCACCGTCGACGCCGGCTGATCATGCCGTCCTTTGATTGATCGAAGGTCCCGGCCTCCTCCGACGGGGGGAGGCCGGGACCGACTCGTCTCTCCGCCGCCAAGGGGCCAGGCATGCGTCTCCTCGCATCCATCCGTCGAACGAAACGACTCCTTCTCGCGTTCCATCGCGAGGAGAAGGGGATCGAGTCGCTCGAGTGGATGATGTCGGCGCTGGTCCTCTGCGGCATCATCATCTACTTCGCGGCCGGCCTCACGGACCCCCTCGTCGAAATGCTGTTCGAGCAGCTGGATACCGTGAACCCCAACTGATCCGACTGGCCCCCTTCGCTTGATACCGGGCCCTGACCGGCGGGACCGAGGCCTCAGAATCCTTCCAGACCGCATGCTTCGAATCGACCTCCTCGGGTCGGTTCATGTCGTTTTGGAGTGGTCCCTCGATGACGTCGAAACGACCCTCGTGGCCCGTGCGGCCTCGAGGGGAGTGAGGGAATGGCCTGGAAGTCGAACGGGGTGTTCGCGCGTCGATCGGCGTCGCGTCGGCGGCGGGGACGCCTGATGCTGGAACTCGCGGTCGTGAAGATCACGTCGTTGATCTTCGGGATCGGAATCTCCTTCGCGGTCGATCCGGAAATCGNGGGTCTGGACGAACGGCTCGTCGCTGCCATCGAGGTCGACGCCCGCNCCCGCGTCGGCGGGNCCCCGATCCGCACTTCGGCGAAGGTCGAGGATGGGGTCTCGCGTCCGACCCCCACCTCGGNGAGTCCGGCGTCGGTCGCAGCGAGCGTGAGCGGGTCCACGGCCGATTCGCTCGTCGGCGTCGCGTTCGCNGCCGACGATTCGTGATCNGGCCTCCTTCGTCCGATGCCCCCGNGCGGTCATNGGGCGGACTCAGAATTCCCGTCTCGCGACNGGGATCCGGTAGAACCCNCCACCGGTGGATTCGAGGTCGCCGCGTTCGGCCAGGCTNCGCCAGACTTCGGGGGGGAACTGNTTCGGTGGCAGGATGGCCTCGAAGTCNGCCGATTTGCCGCTCGACAGGGGGCTTCGTGCCAGCTTGGACTCGTGGTCGAGCTTCGTGAGCTTCACCCGCTTGCGGAAGGCCCNCATCGCGTCACGAAGCACCTCCGCGGGGACTTCCGGGCCGGGATCGATCTCGGGCGTCGGTGGCTCCACGGACCGCTCGGGATCCTCCAGGTGGTCGATCAACCGGTCGATCATCTCGAGGTCCCTACCGACGACCGCTCGTGCGACCAGCGTGGGTTCGATTCCGGCCTTCACCATCGCCTTCTGGGCGGTGCCCCACTCGGGGCCGGTCCGTTCGGGATCGAGTGATGTTCGAATTTCGCGAAGCGACGCGATCACGGCCGTGGGATCGGTGGGGGGAGGCGTGTAACCGCCGCCCGGCTTGTTCTTCCGCTTCTTCGGCTTGCCCATGTGGGTGAGGCTAGCAGAATGCGGGGACGTCTCGTCCCGGAGACGACGAAGGCCCCGCCGGAGCGGGGCCTTCGTGATCCGTTTCGAATCGAACGGCTCGGTGTCAGGAGCAGAGGCCCCAGGCACCGAGAATCAGGCCGATGTCGGTTCCATCGACGACCCCGTCCTCGTTCAGGTCGCCGAAGCAGCCGGGCCCCGCCTTGCCGCAGGAACCCCACGCCGAGAGCAGCAGGCCGATGTCCGCGGCGTCGACGACGCCGTCCGAGTTGAGGTCGCCGAAGCAGCCGTCTCCGGCACAGGACACCGCCGCGAAGGTGGCGATGAATCCGGCTCGATTGAAGGTGCGGGCGTCGGCGATGTCGTAGCCCCAGGCGAAGTTGAAGCCGCTGGGCCCGATGTAGGCACCGGTGGTGTCGCCGAACTCGCGATTCTCGCTGCCGTCGGTGCGGTAGAAGTAGTATTCGACCCCGATGAAGATGTCGCCCTCGTCGCCGCAGATCGCGACGCCGTCGACCGGGAACCCGGGCTGCTCGTAGCCGTTGCCGAGGTCGATCACGAGATCCGTCGCCTCCTGCAGCCCCGAGGGGGTCGGGACCAGGGTGTTCATGCCGTCGGTGACGAAGGGCGATCCGTCCGCGGTGAAGGTCTCGAAGCCGACCGAATAGGTTCCATCGCCGTTGTCGACCGACGTGGCTTCCATGAACCCGACGACTCCGAAGTTGATCGGATCGAGGCACGGGACGGCGCCCGCGTTCACCACGGGAACGGCGGGGTTTCCGGGGAAGTCGAAGTTGACGCCCAGCGGAATCGCGCCCGCGAGCACGAATTCCTCGGGGAGGACGGCGAGGGCGTAGCCACCGGCGTACACGTCAGGTTCCTTGTCGCCGGCGGCGATGGCGGCGCCGGAGACGACGATGGCGGCGGTGGTGATCAGGGGACGAAGATACATGTCGATGATCCTTTCTCAGGGGAGGGGCGGAATCCGGTCGGCCATGGGGACTCGGCCGAAATCGATTGGGTGCGGGATTCGCATCAATACCGTACCCCCAAATCCGTGATTTCAGAATGGAAATTCCCATTCGTGGACCTTGTTCCCTTGATCTCGATGAGCGTCTCCGGTCCGGCGATGTCCGTCCCCCCTCCTCGGCCCGAATATCGTCGTCGAGTCGCGTTTCGCGAACCGGACGTCGCGGCCCATAATCGCGGGACAGGGCTCGGCCGGGAATCCGGGGCACCGAGGATTCGCCGGAGGTGGTTCCCCATGTCGCGAGGGCATGGCCTCGCTCGGGGGTCGGTGGAAGCGGGGCGGGTCTCGGGTGGCCGCGGAGGGCGGACGATGATCGTCACGACCGGTGCCGGTGCGTCGCTCCGCGGGTCGAATGCCCGGTGGTCGTCGCGATCCCCGTGCCGTTTGCATGAATCCTCCGTGCATCACGAATCGAAACTGCCTAGGTTGGACCTGTCCGGGAGGAGCCTCGATGAAGTCCCGATCGACCAAGAATCTCGGCCTGCGGATCGGGATTCCCGCCGTCTGCCTCCTCTTCCTCGCGCCCCCGAGCGTCGGGGCCGAGGTCTTCACCGTCCCGGCGGGGCCGGCCTCCCGGATCCAGGCGCTGATCGACGAAACGGTGTCCGACGGCGACGAGATCCTGCTGGAAGCGGGTGATCACGTCGTCGAGGCGGTCATCGATCTGCGCGGCCGGGCGATCACCCTCCGCGGCGAGACGGATCGGCTCGGTCGTCCCGTGGCACGACTGGTGGGCGCGGGCGGAACCGGGATCCTGAGTTGTCGATCCGGCGAGACGCGGGCGACGAGGATCGAGGCGCTCGAGGTCCTCGGCGGCGACATCGATCTCGGCGCGGGTCTCCTGGTCGTCGACTCCGGCCCGACGGTGCACGGGGTTCGCTTCATCGGCAACGTCGCCTCGGTGTTCGGCGGTGGGGTCGGGATCTTCGGCGCGAAGAGCGGACCCCTCTTCGAGGAATGCCATTTCATCGGCAATCGAGCGGACCTGGTCGGTGGAGGCTGTCTCAACGGGACCGATGCCTCCCCGGTCTACCGCGAGTGCTTCTGGACCGGAAACGAAGCCGGGCTCTACGGGCGCGGGATGTACAACCAGATCGACGCGGCCCCCTCGCTGGCCGGGTGCGAGGTCGCCGGCTGCTGCGACGTGGTGCCTCCCTCGAGCTACGTCGACGAGGGCGGGAACCTGATCGTTCCGTACTGCGAGGGATGCCGCGCCGACTTCAACTGCTACGGCGGGGTCGGCGCCGCGGACCTCGGACTCCTGCTCGGTGCGTGGGGCACGTCGAGTGCCGTCTACGACCTCGACGGCGATGGCGTGGTGGGCGGCTCCGACATCGGGGTGCTCGTGGCCCAGTGGGGGCCGTGCGAGTGACCCGGCCGGGGGGCCACCTGGTCTCCCGCGGCGGAATCCGGCGCGAGGTCGCATCCCCGCCGAACGCCATCCGTGCGGTGTCCGCCTCCCGAGGGGATCGGATACCGTCTTGCCTCCATGGCACCGGATGCATCGAAGGAACGTCGTCCGATCTCGCTCTTCGTCCTCGCGATGATGAGTGCCGCCGTGGTGGTGGGGCTGGAGGGCCTTCCGGAGGTCGGATCCTTCGGGCTGCCGCTCGTCGCCTACTACGCCTTCTTCACCCTCTGCTTCTTCCTGCCGGTCGGACTGGTCGCGGCGGAACTCGGCGTCGGCTGGCCCCACGATGGCGGGGTGTATCGCTGGATCCGCGAAGCGCTCGGCGAACGATGGGCGTTCGTCGGGATCTGGTGCCAGTGGGTCCAGATCCTGGTCTGGTATCCGACGGTGCTCGCGGTCTGTGCGGTCTCGCTCTCCTACGTGATCGATCCCGGAATGCACGATGTCGGTTGGTTCAAGGTCGTCGTCAGCCTCGGGATCTTCTGGGCGGCGACCCTCGTCAACTTCAAGGGTCTGAGCATCAGCGGATGGATCACGACCGCGCTGCTCTACGTCGGAACCCTGCTGCCGGTCTTCCTCGCGATCGGGCTCGCGGGTTGGTGGCTCGGCTCCGGTCGCGAGTCGGCCATCCCGCTCGAGTGGTCGGGGCTGGTGCCGCGGATCGATTCGGTGGGCGAGTTCGTGGGCGTGGTCGCGATCTTCTCCTTCCTCTCCGGCCTCGAGGTCAATTCGGTCCACTTCCGGCACGTCCGTGATCCGCAGCGTTCCATCCCTCGTTCCCTGCTGTTCTCGGGCGTGCTCGTGCTCGGCATCTCCGTGCTCGGGGCGTTGAGCGTGGCGGTGCTCGTCCCGGTGGGGGAGATCGACCTCGCCGCGGGAACGCTCCAGGTCTTCTCGAAGGTCCTCGATCCGCTCGGCTGGGGTTGGATGGTGGCGATCCTCGCCGGCCTCGCGCTCGCGGGGATGATCGGGCACATCATGGTCTGGGTCATCGGGCCGACCGAATCGCTCCGGGTCGCCGCGGAAGACGGCCTGATCCCTCCGGTCTTCCAGCGGACGACGACCGGTGGCGCCCCGCGCAACGTGATGCTGCTCCAGGCCATCGTCGTTTCGGTGCTCTGTCTGCTGATGCTCTTCTTCGATCTGAACCGGATCTTCTACTTCCTGACCATCGCCTCCGCCCAGGTCTATCTGGTCATGTACGTGCTGATGTTCCTCTCGGTGATCGTGCTCCGGTTCAAGCAGCCGTCGGTTCCACGCGCCTTCATGATCCCCGGCGGGGTCGTCGGCCTGTTGGTCGTCGCGGGTGGGGGCGGGGTGACGGCGGTCGCCGGGATCGTGGTGATGTTCTGGCCTCCGGCGACGAAGGACATGTCGATGGAGGGATCGGCCTTCACCCTCACGCTCCTCGGCACGTTCGTGACGATCGTGGGCGCTCCGATGATCCTGTATCTCTTCCGAAACCCCGCGTGGCGGGATCGCCCGGGACTGCCGTCGGCGGAGGACACCGGCGGTTCCGCATGGAAGCGCGGAGACTGAACGCTCCCACGACCGGCCGATCGGCGCGGCGGGTCGGATCCGCGTCGATCCGGGTCAGTCGATTCCGGGGGGTCGGCGGTCGATCCGCGTCGTTCAGTCGTCGGTCGACGTTCGCCGTCGGAGCGGGAAGCGGCGGCGCTCCGCCTCCATCCCGTCGTTCCACAGGATCCAGGTCGAATCCACGCGGTCGGGGTCCTCGTGGAACTCGAGCGTGTGCTCGTGCATGTGCTGGCTGGCGGGGGAATCGAGGTCGGTGATGGCGACGAACTCGAAATTGATCTCGTCGTCGTCGCCGGCCACGGCCGCCATGGTCGGCTGGTTGCCGAGTGCGCAGAAATGCGTGAGCGTGAGCCGGCCGTCGTCGATGAAATACATGGTGATCATCTCCTTCGCCTGGCCGGGAAAGAGGCGCTCCTCGACCGCGGTCTCGTTGGCGACCACGCGATAGATCGCGGTGGGCGCATCCTCCTCGGAGGCGTCCGCGAGGTACCAGGTCCCGGCCATCGACTTCACCTGGTCGAGCTGCCGCGCCCCGTCGGGACCGCTCGACCCGCTCGAGGCGGCGTCGGGCGAGGACCGGCAGCCTCCGGTCGTGATGGACGCGAGGGCGACGAACGATGCGAACTGTCGGAGTGTCATCCCCTCATTGGACCCGCGGACGGGGCCGATCGCAAATCCCGTCGGAGTCTCGACTCGCGCCACGGATGGGAAGCCGGAGTCCGAGGATGTGGTGCGGCAGGGTGGTGACGAGGAAGAATCCCAGCATCGTCGCGGTCAGGTCGTCCGGGCCGAGTGCTCCGAACTGGAGCCGGCACCAGACGAGGAGCATCACGAGGGTGGGGAGGAGCAGGGGAATCGAGAGCAGGTGCACCCACGAGAGGCGCTTCAGGAGGGAGGCGCCGGAAAGGCCGGCCGGGAGCACCTCCGGCGTCGAGGCGAGCCGGAGGGCGTGACGAAGGGAGTGCGTGCCGAGGAAGTAGACCCCGATGCCGAAGAGCGGATCCGTGAGGGCGATGGCGGCGATGACCAGCCCGGCCTCCAGCCCGTCGAGGATCGCGGCCCGTCGATCGCCGGTCCGCCACCGATGGACGATCCAGATCGACGTGGCGAGGCCTCCGCAGGCGAACGCCACGATGCCGGCGACCCGTGCCGCCCCGCCGATCGCAGTGGGATCGGGCCCGCCGCCCACGAGGAGCGAGAAGGGCGCCCAGGAAGCGACCGGGGAGATCGCGAAGGCCACGCCGAGNNCGAGGAGCCCGCGGCCGGAGATCGCCATGGTCCGGAGGAATCGGCCGCTGGTTCCGGGGGCGGTGGCTTCGAGATCGCCGAGCCCCCAGTGGAGGACGGTGAGCACGAAGAAGGCGATGACCGTCGGTACCGGCATCAGCGCGAGCGCCACGCCGGCGAGGGTCATCCACGCGAGGTACCAGGTGAACCTGGGGAGCCGCGAGGAGGCGTCCCGGAGTCGGCCGTCGACGACCCAGTCCATGGCCCCGTGGGGCATTCCGAAGAAGAGGAAGGAAACGAGGAACGGGATCGTGTCCCATCGTTGGGTGAGCCCGCGGTCCAGCGCGCCGAGCGCGGCGGCCGCGATCAGGAACANCCAGGGCNCCCCGCGAACGAGGAGCAGAGGCAGGTCACGGAAAGCGACGACGCCCGCCGGCGGATGGGTTGCATCCGCCGGCGGGTCGAGGTCGTCCCGAAGATCGGGATTCTGATGAAGAGCGATCGGGCTCATGATCGCCTCCAATGGAACGTAGGGTCAGGCTGCCGCCTTGAGTTCGCCACGCTCCTCGTGATCGCCGAGGCACTTCGCCGCGACCACGCAGGCCACGCCGAAGCCGACCTTGTTGATCACGTCGGCGATGTTGTAGGCGATCTCCCGAATGCTCTCGTTGCCCGAGAGGGCGAGGAGGAAGCCGATCGGGTAGATGATCCAGCCGATGAGGATGAACGCCTTCATCGTGCCCAGNTGACCCTGGAAGTCGGCGGGCAGGTGCCCGGCGGCCTTGGTGACCGAACCGTAGAGCATTCCGACCATCGCGACCCAGCAGAGGCAGCTCACGATGTAGAAGCCCCACCAGCTGCCGCCACCGAGGGGGCTGGTTTCCGCGACCCACGCGAAGATGAGCATGAAGAGGGAGACCACGCCGAGTCCCCAGAACATGGGCTTGCCCTTCTTGCCGAGGTTGAGGAGCAGCGGGAACTCGAGGACCATCAACGGGACGGTGATGAGCCAGTCGATGTATCGGTAGGCGGTCGGGAAGGCGGCGAGCTTGCCGATCGTCCAGGTGCCGTCCTCGTTCTGCGTCATCGCCATCGCGAGGCTCTCGACGTAGATGCCGGCCATCCGGTAGTAATGGAAGCAGGCGACGGCACAGATGATGCCGGCGACGATCGCGACCTTCTTGTAGGTCTTCGTCAGCGAACCCTGCATCATGAACAGGTAGGCGGCGCCGGCACCCATGCCGACGATGCCAAGCCAGAACAGATACATCGTGATGCCTTCCACCGTGAGCCCTGCCTGGAGGGCTTTGAAGGTGTTCGACATGTCTCCAAGAACCATTGCGGTCTGCATATCCTTGACTCCACTCGAGTGATAGACGTTCCGCGCACGTGCACGGNCCGGCCAGAGGGTATGGAACAAATTCTTATTTGGGAAATCGAGGAGAGTCGCTTCGTGGATTCAGAACGAACCAAGTGGACTCGTTTTTTGGAAGATTTCCGCGCCTTCGCCTTCACCGTATGCTGGTCGTGGTCCCTCGGCGGCGAACNGCGAAGCGCGGAATTTGCCGTTCCGATCCGCCCGGGGCCGGCCTCCGTCGGGGATGGGACCGCGGTGGATCGATTCGGCGGTGGCGGGTGAACAGGGTTTCCTCGAGGAGGGCATGATGCGATTCGAGCTCGCTCGGCTGGCGATTGGAATGGGCCTGCTTTCCGGATCCGCGGCGGCGCAAGATGCGGCACAGCATGATGTTCTGTTTGTCGAGGCGGAGAGCTTCGCGGACCTCGGCGGCTGGGTGCTCGATCAGCAGTTCATGGACCTGATGGGCTCGCCGTACCTCCTGGCACATGGCATGGGGCGTCCGGTGGCCGACGCATCCACCTCGATCGAGGTCCCGGAACCGGGCCCGCACCGGGTGTGGGTCCGTACCCGTGACTGGGTGGCGCCGTGGAAGGCGTCCGGTGCCCCGGGAAGTTTCGAGCTCGTGGTCGACGGTCGTCCGCTTCACACGATTTTTGGGACGAAAAACGATCGTTGGCACTGGCACGACGGAGGGATCGTCGAGCTCGGAGATCGTGCCGAGATCCGCC
>NYWD01000016.1 GCA_002684855.1 Planctomycetaceae bacterium
CCGCTCTCCTTGACGCCGCCGAACGGACTGGTCGCGTCGAACCGGTTGTAGGTGTTGAGCCAGACCACGCCCGCCTGCAGGCGACTCGCGATCTCGAAGATCTTGCTGCCCTTGTCGGTCCAGACGCCGGCGGCGAGCCCGAAGCGAGTGTCGTTTGCGCGACTGATGGCCTCCTCCGGGGTGCGGAAGCTCATCACGGCGAGCACGGGACCGAAGATCTCCTCGCGGGCGACCACGTGACTCGGCTGCACTCCGGAAAGGAAGCAGGGACGGCACCAGTAGCCCTTCTCGGGAAGCGGATCGGCGACCGGCTCGTGCATGGTCGCCCCCTCCGCACGGCCCCGTTCGAGATAGTCGCGGATCGTCGCGAGCTGTGCTCCCGAATTGATCGCGCCCACGTCCGTGTTCTTGTCGAGCGGATCGCCGACTCGCAGGGTCGAGAGTCGCCTCTCCAGTTTCGACAGCACCTCGGGGAGCACCGCCTCCTCGACGAAGAGCCGGCTGCCGGCGCAGCAGACGTGGCCCTGGTTGAACCAGATGCCCTGGACGATCCCTTCGACCGCCTGGTCGATCGAGGCGTCGGCGAACACGATGTTCGGACTCTTGCCGCCCAGTTCGAGAGTCAGTCGCTTTCCGGTCCCGGCGCTGGTCGCGGCGATCCGCTTTCCGACCTCGGTCGAGCCGGTGAACGCGATCTTGTCGACATCCGGATGTTCGACCAGCAGCCTCCCGGTCTCGCCGGCACCGGTCACGATGTTGACGACGCCCTTCGGAAGCTCGCACTCCTCGCAGATCTGCGCGAAGCGCAACGCGGTGAGCGGCGTGGTCTCGGCCGGCTTGAGGACCACGGTGTTTCCGCACGCCAGGGCCGGAGCGATCTTCCACGCCAGCATGAGCAGGGGGAAGTTCCAGGGAATCACCTGTGCGCAGACTCCGATCGGCTTCGGATCCGTGGCCCCGGGGAACGCGTATCGCAGCTTGTCGCACCAGCCGGCGTGATGGAAGAAGTGCTGCGCGACCAGCGGGAGGTCGACGTCCCGGCTCTCGCGGATGGGTTTTCCGCCGTCCATCGTCTCGAGCACCGCGAGTTCCCGCGAACGCTCCTGGATGCGCCTGGCGATCCGGTAGAGATGCTTCGCCCGTTCCTGGGGACGGATCCTCGACCACTTCCGGAAGGCGACCCGCGCCGCCGCGACCGCGGCGTCGACGTCCGCGGCGTTCGCCTCGTCGCACTGGGAGAGTACCGATTCGGTGGCCGGGTTCACCGTCTCGAAGGTCCGGCGTCCCCGACTCGGGACGAAGCGGCCGTCGATGAACAGCCGGTGCCGATCCGCGATCCCGGGATCGATCCGCTCGGGTGCGGGTGCGTAGGTCCAGTCGGTGTTCGCGGTCATCCGGGTCCTCCGAGGTCCGCCGTGGGGCGGGTCGGTCCCGATGGTACCCGTCGGCCGTGATCCGCACCTGAGGATCCCGACCCGCTACCTTGGTCTTCGTATCCGATGCCGGCACGTCCGGTGTCGGGGTCTCCAGTGATCATGGAAGGAAGCCATGCGGATCCTCTCGGTCGACATCGGTGGCAGCCACATCAAGTCCCTGGTCTCGGGAGAGGATCCCGAGGCCAAGCGACGATCGCCCAGTGGAAGTGAATTCACCCCGGATCAGATGGTCACGGCCGTCCGGGAGATGCGGGGCGCGGACGAGTACGACGTGATGACCATCGGTCTTCCCTCGCCGATCAAGGCGGGGCGGATCCTGAAGTCCCCGGTGAACCTGGGGCCCGGGTGGAGCGATTTCGACTTCGCCGGCGCCTTCGAAGGGACGCCGATCCGGTTGATGAACGACGCCGCGATGCAGGCGGTGGGGAGCTACGAAGGGGGCAAGATGCTCTTTCTCGGACTCGGAACGGGTCTCGGATCCTGCATGATCGCCCATCACGTGGTGATGCCGATGGAGCTGGGGCACATGCCCTTCAAGCACGAGCGGTCGTTCGAGGACCACGTGGGCGAGGCGAGCCGCGAGAAGCTGGGAACCAAGGCGTGGCGAAAGCAGGTCTGGGAGATGGTCGACCTCCTCCGGGAGGGCCTGCTTCCGGACGTCATCTGTCTCGGCGGTGGAAATTCGAAACGCATCTCCAAGCACCCCCGCGAGATACCGTCCTACGTCACGATCGGCGAGAACGCGAACGCGTTCAGGGGCGGCTTCCGGGTCTGGCAGGACGACCGGTACGAGTCCACGATCCCGGTGCTCGGCACCGATCTCGGTGCGACGCACTGAGTTCGCGGTCGGACGGGATTCAGCCCGCCCGCTTCTTCTGGATGTCCTCGATCACCGCGTCGAGCTTTCGCACCACGGTGTGCATGTTCTTCCAGCGGGCGTACTGGTTCGGCTCGACGCAGGTGGTGATCAATTCGCCGAGTTCGGGCGGAATCCCCGGAGCGATGGTGTGCGCCGGAGGCGGCACCGAGGCCGAAGAGCCGCCTCGCCCGCCCGCGGACTGCGTGGGGACCTCCTGGCCGGTGAGCATCCAGTACATCGTCGCCCCGAAGTTGTAGACGTCGGTCCGCTCGGTGAGGGGTTCGAGTTCGGCCTGCTCGGGCGCGATGTATCCGGGCGTGCCCTGGATGCGCTCCTTCGCCTTGCCGATCGGGTGCGCCTGGCCGAGGTCGATCACCTTCACGGAACCGTCTTCGGTGACCAGGACGTTGGTCGGCTTCATGTCGGCGTGGACGAAGCCCTTGTCGTTCATGTGGGCGAGCGCGTCGGCGACCTCGCGGAAGATCCGGATCTTCGACAACACGTCGAGGTCGACGAGCTTGTCCATCGACTGTCCGTCGACCAGTTCCATCAGCACCGCCACTTCGGTGCGCGTCCAGCCCTTCGGTCGGATCTTGTCGACGCTCAGGATGCGGCGGATCGAGGAGTGCGTGAGCTTCTTCGAGACCTTGACCTCGTTCTCGGCCTGCACGAGAAACCGGTCGTCCTTGTCGCTTTCGTCCAGCAGCACGTGCTTCAGGGCGAACACCTCACCGGTATCGCCCTTGCAGACACAGTAGATCTCACTCGCCGCACCGCTTCCGATGTGCTTGAGGACCCGGTAGCCCTGGATGTAGTCTGGTTCTTTCACGACGGTGGGCACGAAAATGGAGATGCGGGGATGACCGTACGGTTCTGGAAAATCGAACACCGTTCCCGGGCAGGAGCGGTCTGATTCCGGATGAAGGTCCCCGAGAGATGGCTCTTCACGAGCGGTGGGACCTTCAAAGCCCGGTTGGAGATCAAGATGGTACGAGAATCGGCGTACCTTTCCAACCGTATATACGACATACAGGGGTCGTGAACGGGATTTTTTGGGGGTTTCCCACGGCGGGACTCGCCGGGGTTCAGGCTCCGGGAACGTCTCCGGATCCGGTGTATCGGCGGGTGCTCTGGCGGAGGAGTTGACGGCCGAGATCGTCGAGGAGGCTCGAGGCGCCGAATCGGAACAGACGGGGTGTCAGCCAGGCGGTTCCGAGGGTTTCGCGAACCATCACGAGATGATGGAGGGCCGATTTCGCCGCTCGGATCCCGCCCGCGGGCTTCATTCCGATTCGGATGCCGGTCGCGTCGAAGTGATCCCGGATCGCCTCCAGCATCACCAGCACGACGGGCATCGTCGCGGCGGGGGAGATCTTGCCGGTGGAGGTCTTGATGAAGACCTCCCCATCTTCGATCCCGGAATCCGAGTTCGGGGTTGCGACGGCGGCCTCGATCGCGAGATCCGAGGCGAGCCGCACGCGGTCGAGGGATCCCAGTTCGCCGGTCTCGAGAATGATCTTGAGGTGAGCGGATCCGCAGGCCCGTTTGATCGACGCGATCTCATCCTGGACCTCGTCGTATCTCCCCGCGAGGAACGCACCTCGGTTGATCACCATGTCGATCTCGTCCGCGCCGGCTTCGACCGCGGCGCTGACCTCGGCAAGACGGGTCTCGAGGGGGGCCTGTCCGCTCGGGAACGCGGTCGCCACGCTCGCGATCTTGATATTCGAATCCCCGCCGAGCCGCGTTCTCGCGGTCTTCACCATGCTCGGATAGACGCAGACCGCGGCCACCTCCGGGATCGGCGGGGTCGCTTCGACCGGCAGGGGACGAAGCGCCCGGTCGCAGAGGCTCCTGACCTTTTCCGGCGTGTCCGCGCCTTCCAGCGTGGTGAGATCGACCATCGAGGTCGCGAGTCGGAGGCCCGCGGCCTTGGATCCGGTCTTGATCGATCGGGTCGTGAACTCGGCCGCGCGACGAGCGACCATCACGGGATCGACGGTTCGATGTCGCATGAGACGGCTCGGGTGGGAGGGGAGCGAGTTGGAGGCGACGCGCTCGAGAGGATTCCGGATCCGGTGGTTCGGACGGCGATCAGCCGCCGCGACCGGCGGAGAAGAGCCTCGGGAGGTTTGCGCCGCCCATCAGGACGAGCTTGCTCGCGGAAGGGTTGTTCGCATTCGGAATCGAGTAGATGAGAAGGCTCTCGTCGCTCGAGTCGATCACGTAGAGGAACTCGTAGGGATTCTCCTTGGGCCCGTTCCCGCTGGAGGTGGTGACCAGGGAGAAGCCCTCGTCGGTGGTCGTCGCCATGCCGGCGAAGGCCGGGTTCGGCGAGAGGCGCCCGGCCTGGAAGATGGCGAGGGTCGCGATGAGAAAGGCGGAGGCCCAGAGGATCGCGGCCGAAGGGCTGATGGAATCCCGAGCGCTTGATTCTCGCGGTCGTTTCATGTCGTCGCTCATGTGTCGATCTCCTTCCGGCACTTGTTCACTTGCCGCCCTGTCGAGCGACCACTCCGTCCGCGGCGAGGTCGGCGTAACCCATGCCCTCGAGAATCCGCTTCGAAGCGTCGTATCGCACCGCCACGAGTTGTCGTGAATTCTGATCGACGATGTAGAGGATGTACGGCGAGGAGCCCTGGGCCCGACCCGCGACCATCGCGTACTTGCCGCGATATCGCTGCTGTGCATCGGCGGTCGGCGCGAAGGTGATGGCGGCCACCGATGCGACCAGCAACCCGTTCAGGACCAGCAGGGCCTTGATGCTGCGAGATGACATTCGCTTGCTCCAACTGGGGCGATGGACACGATCGCCGGCGGGCGAACGAGCGACGGACCGGCCGATGGGGATCGGAACGGATTCAGAGGTCTTCGTGCTGACGCTTCGAGGGAAAGAGGGTCAGTACGAGGAGGATTCCGGCGAACACCGCGGCCACGAAGTAGCCCATCCAGACGGACGAGCGGGTTCCGATGGTGGGATCCCGAGGTGCGTTCTGGGCGAACGCGACGGCGGCGTCGCTGAAGGGAAGGGCGAACATCGTCGCCACCAGTGCTTTGTAGAGGCGGTGCATGGACGCAAGGTACCGCCTCGCCCGGGGTCTGGGCAAGGCGGCACCTCGGTTTGTGGTCGCGTCGTGGATCGAATCCGGCGGAGACCATCAGGGAGCCGGTTCCACGGGGCTCCCATTGAGCATCAGATCCGCGGGCGGGCTGGGGGATCCGGTGCACAGCATGCCGATGGTGAAGGACTGGCCCTGGCAGACGTCGCCGTTCCAGGTCTCGTTCACGATCCGGATCAGCCCGTCGTCGCGCGGCACGAGCTTGCCGTTCCAGACCGAGTCGACGGTGAAGGTCTTCGCGACGAAGAGAGCCTCCCATCCGCTCAGGCACTGTCCCGAGTCGTTGTTGATCGTGAGATCCGCGGTGAATCCCGCCCCCCAGTCGTCGTTGACGGTCCAGGTGTAGGTGAACCCGTCGAGCTGGCATTCGTCGAGCACGCCATTGCCGTCCTCGTCGCCCGATCCGTCCGCGATCTCGCAGCTGTCCGGTATCAGGTTCGTGTTGCAGTCCTCGACATCGCCGGCGGCGATCGCGCACGCGTCCCAGATGCCGTCCCCGTCGCAGTCGACCTGTTCCTGACAGTCGTCCGGAATCCCGTCCAGGTTGCAGTCCGCGGCGCCCGCCGCGATCGCGTCGTAGTCCGAGACGCCGTCTCCGTCGCAGTCCGGACCGCAAGAACCCCATTCTCCGAGCAGCAGTCCGAGATCGGCGCCGTTGGTCACCCCGTCGTTGTTCACGTCGCCTTCGGGGCCACCCCACGCCCCGAGCATGAGACCCATGTCCCCGCCGTCCACGCGTCCGTTCAGATCGAGGTCGCTGATGCAGTCGCAGGTTTCGCTGCAGACTCCGAAGTCGACGTCGGCGAGCATGTAGAAGCCCTCTCCGACCGGATCGATGCGCTGCCAGATCACGTAGATCGAATGCTTGCCGACCCTGGGTGGAAGGGTCACGCTGAAGGTGTATTCGTTGCCTTCGAGCGAGATCGGACCGACCGGGATCTGCTGCATCTTCGACCAGGACAGCGGCTCCTGCCCCCATTCGTGGTCCGGCGTGGTCACGAAGGCGTACATCTTCAGTGGATTGTGGGGGGTCGAGGCGAAGATCTTCATCTCGAAGGAACCGGGTTCGACCGGAGTCGTCGGCCACTGGTCGCTGACCGTGTCGAACGCGAAGAAGCGAGGATTGTTCGCACTGGCCAGGCGACCGTCGGGAATGATCTCGTGATAGGGAACATCGAACTGGTCGTAGGAGTCGGCGGGCGCGAAGTTCACGAGCTCGTTCCAGTTCCAGCAGGCATCGGCATCCTGATCGATGAGTCCCTGCAGGAAGGGATCGGGATTGGTCATGCATCCGCCTTCCCAGGCGCGATAGATGCGGCTGGGGGGGTCCGAGAGGGTTCCGTGTCCGACGACGCCAGTGGTGAGGCCTCCGGCGATCGTCGACACGACGGCACCGATTCTCATGATCTGCTTCATGGTCTTCACGCTCCGGGAAGGGGTTCGGGACGGTCGCGTGGCATCCGGATGCCCTGACGCGCCTCTCCATCCGGTCAGTACCGGTCTCGCCGCGGGTCAGGTTCCCGAAACCACCGAGGTCGGTGTAAAACGATCGTTGAAACGCGGCTTCCGGGTCTTAAACACGACGAACAGGTTCATCAGGAGATCGGTTCGATCTCGAATCGGCCCGATGCTTCCTCCACGACTCGAACGACGGGTCGATCGGGTTCATGATCGAGCACCACCGTCCAGCCGTGCTCGGCGGCTCGAGGAAGAAACCCGAGTTTCGTCCGCATCGATTCGTACGGGAGCATGTCGTACGCGAGACTGGCCGAGGGGTGCGCGTGGTGGATCGTCGGCATGAGATCGCCCGGAAACACGAGCCCGCCGTTCTCGACTTCGATGAACACGCCCTGCATGCCCCAGGTGTGACCGATCAGCGGTTCGACCCGCACGCCGGGCAGGACCTCCTCCTCGCCGTCGATCAGGCGGACCCGATCGGCGATCGGATCGAGGTGGGATCGGAGGTAGGTCCGGGTCATGGTGCTTCGATTCGCGATCGCGTCCTCCCACTCGCGTCGCTGCACCACGATCTCGGCGTTGCGGAAGACCGGACGCGGGGACGTTCCCGATGCGATCATCTCGTTCGGATCCGCGCCATCCCAGGTCGTCAGGCCGCCGGCGTGATCGAAGTGGAGGTGGGTGGTGATCACCGTGTCGATCGAGTCCGGGTCCACATCCTCTTCACGCAGCGCGTCCAGGACGGTCCGGCCGTCGAGTCCGTACATGGATCGCGATCGTGCGTTCCACTTGTCCCCGCACCCCGTCTCGACGAGGACCCGGCGCGATCCTCTTTCGAGGAGCAGGCAGTTCGTGGCGAGACCGATCCGGTTCCGCTCGTCGGGCTCGGTCCATTCCGACCACATCGCCTTCGGGATGATTCCGAACATGCCCCCGCCATCCAGCCGGAGTCCGCCGGCCCGGAGCATTCGCCATTTCCACGGTTGGAAATTCATTCGTATCGCCTTTCCGCTTGAAGCCGACCCCGTGTGATTACTCGTCTAAGAAACCGTGGATTGTCGGTTTGTGGCGGATAAATTGGGTGGTCGGTGATTATTTTGCTTCCTCCTCCGGATCATCCCAGACTCACCACGTGATGGGGCGAAGCTGTCTGATCTCACCTCCATTTTCAACGATGCGTTGTCCGGCGACGACGAAGCGGCGCGCCGGATGTGGGTGATGGTCTACGAGGACCTCCGGGTGATGGCCCGCAACTCGTTGCGGCGCGGTGCCGGCGAGAACGGTCTCGAGCCCACCGAGGTCGTGCACGAGATCTTTCTTCGGATCTCCGGAAGCGCTCCGGCGAGCTGGGACAGTCGTCGCCACTTCTTCGGAGCCGCGATCAGGTCGATGGAGCAGTTCCTGATCGACCGTTCCCGGGGTCTCAAGGCACAGAAGCGAGGTGGCGGGAAGATCCCCATCTCGTTGTCGATCCTGGCCGGCGAACTCGCGGATTACGATCGCGCCAAGGAGGTCGCGTCGCGCGGCCTCATCGGTGCGATCGATGCGCTCTACAAGATCGACGTGAACGCGGCCGAGACGGCCCGATTTCGCTGGTTCATGGGACTGAACAACGAGCAGACGGCCTCCATCCTCGAGATTCCGGTCTCGCGAGTCCGTCGCGACTGGACCTTCGCCAAGGCCTTCCTGCAGCGTCGGCTCGCCGAGGCCGACGACTCTTGAGCCGGACGCCCGAAGAAGGGGATTCGGAGGAAACGATCCTCCCGTCGCCGACGCGGGCTGAATCAGTCGCGAAGGCGATCCAGACCGTCGGCGAGGTCGGCGACGAGGTGATCGACCGACTCGAGTCCGATCGAGGCCCGGAGGAGCGTCCCGGTCTCGGTCCACGGGGTGGCGGTCCGTTCGGTCAGTGGATGCTGGGGGATCAGGAGGCTCTCGAAGCCGCCCCACGAGTAGCCGAGGGAGAAGTGTCGCATCCCTTCGAGCATCCGGGCGACGGCTTCGTCCTCGACGGGATGAAGCAGGAGGCCGAACAGTCCGGAACCGCGATCGAAATCGCGCTTGAAGATCGCGTGCCCCGGGTCCTCGGGGAGTCCGGGATGAAGGACCCGCTTCACCTCGGGCCTGGTCTGGAGCCAGCGGGCGATGTGGAGGGCGGCCTTCTCCTGGGCGTCGAGCCTGACCGCAAGCGTCCGAAGGCCGCGTAGCGCGAGCCACGCGTCGTCGGGGCTCGCACCGTGGCCGAGGTCCATCGCGGTGGTCTTCAATCGATCCCAGATCGGACGCGTGCGGGCGGTCAGGGCCCCGAGCATGACGTCGGCATGCCCGGTCACGTACTTCGTGAGGGCGTGCACCACGACGTCGACCCCGTGTTCGATCGGCCGGAGACCGAGGGGGGTCGCCCAGGTGTTGTCGATCGCGGTCGTGATTTCACGGGACCGGCAGGCGGCGGTGATCGCGGGAACGTCCTGCATCTCGAAGGTGACGGATCCCGGTGATTCCATGAACACCATCCGGGTGTTCTCACGAAGGAGGGAGTCGATTCCCGGTCGACCGTCCTGACCGATTCGTGGATCGTAGTACTCGGTCTCGACGCCGAGTCGCGCGAGCAGCCCGTCGCAGATGATCCGGCTCGGCCCGTAGCACGAGTCGACCATCAGGACGTGATCACCCTGTTCCACGAAGGCGAGGAGGGCGACGCCGACCGCCGCGAGCCCGCTCTCGACGAGGATCCCGCCGTCGGCGCCGTCGAGCGAGGCCAGTGCCTGCGCGAGCGAGCGCTCGGTCGGCGTGTCGAGGAGGCCATAGGTGTAGGGGCCGTTCTGGAGATCGCAGGAGAGCGCCTCCTCGAACTCGGCGACGGTCTCGAAGGTGACGGTGGAGGCCCGGGTGATCGGCGGGTTCACGAAGCCGTGGTCGGGCCGCCCCAGTCGGGTCAGATCGGTGCGGGCCTTCTCGGCGCGCGTCCGACGCAGGGGGTCGTCGGCTTCCCCGGATTCGCGATCGCGGTCGTCTGGATCCAGCATCGGTGGGCGTTCTCTCGGTCGTCGCTCGGACGCCGCGGCTGTCCGACGGGGTTTCGAACCGCGATCTTCGGATCAGGCGAGGAGTGAACCCGGATCCTCGAGCAGGCGCTTCACGGTGTTGAGGAATCTCGCCCCCTCGGCGCCGTCGACGACGCGGGGGTCGCAGGAGAGGCTGAGTGGAAGGGCGGTTCCCGCGAAGATCATGCCGTCCTTCGCCATCACCTTCTCGAAGGAACGTCCGGCCGCGAGGATGCCGACCTCCGGATAGTTGATGATCGGCGTCGCGAATCGTCCGCCGTAGCTGCCGACGTTCGAGATCGTGAAGGTCCCTCCGGCGAGGCTTTCGCGGGGGATCGTCCGGTTCTTGCAGCCCTCCGCCGCGTCGGCGACCGCGTTGCCCAGCTCGACCAGGGAGAGCCGGTCCGCGTTGCCGATCACCGGGACCATCAGGCCGTGATCGGTGTCGACCGCGCAGCCGAGGTTCACGACGTCCTTGACGAGGATCTCCTCGCGGGCGTCGTCGACGTTCGCGTTGATCGCGGGATGCTTGCGAAGGGCGCGACACGTGGCGGTCATGATGAAGGGGAGCAGCGAGAGCCGGGTGCCCAGCACCTTCGCGTATTCCCGCCGCTTGACCTCGAGCTCGGTCACGTCGACCTCGTCGACGACGGTGAAGTGGACCGCGGTCTTGACCGAGAGATCGAGGGCCTGCGCGATCTTTCGACGCACGCCGCGGAACGGGATCCGTTCCTTGATCCCGTCGGCGGAGACGGGTGGAAGATCCCGCGGAGCGGCCGCGAGGCTCGCCGCGGTGACCACCGCGGCATCGGTGGCGTCGGTGTTCACGTTCGCCGCGGGAGCACCGTCGCGACCGAGGGAGGCGTGGGCGTGTACGTCGCTCGCCGTCACGCGACCGCCACGACCGGTTCCCGGCACGTGGTCGATGTCGATTCCGAGTTCGCGAGCGACCCGGCGAACGGCGGGGGTCGCCATGGCCTTGCCCGAGGTGACGACGCCGTTGCCGGTCGATTCGTGTTCGGGATCGCGGGAGAAGCGGCTGCTCACCTCGAGCGTGCCGCTCATCGTGCCGACGACGGTTCCCTGGTCCCCTTCGCTCGATTCGTCGCTCGATCCGGACTCCGGATCCGGAGCGTCGGCCGGTTCGGTCGGAGCGGTCCCGGATCCGCCGGCGACCTTGTAGGTGACGAGGATCGAACCGACGTTGATGATGTCCCCTTCGTTCCCNCGAAGCTCGTCGATCACGCCGGTCCACGGGCTCGGGACTTCGACCAACGCCTTGTCGGTCTCCATCTCCGCCATCGTCTGNTGCTCCTTCACCTGCTCGCCTGGTTTGACCTTCCAGCTGATGAGCTCGGCTTCATGCACGCCTTCCCCGAGGTCGGGAAGGATGAAGTGCGACTTGTCGGCGGGTTGCTTGGTGGCGGCCATGGAGTGGATCCGGAGTTCGATGCGCTGGAGGGTCGATCGGGGGTTCTGCGGGAATCGCGATCAATACGCGGAGATCTCGTCGATCGCGAGACCGATGCGTTCCGTGTCGGGNAGGTATTCGAGCTCGAGCTTGTAGTACGGCATGATCGTGTCGAAGCCCGCGACGCGCTGCACCGGGGCTTCGAGGTGGAGGAAGCACCGTTCCATGATCCGGGTCGCGATCTCCGCGCCGAACCCGCCGGTCTTGGGGGCCTCGTGGACGATGACGCAGCGCCCCGTCTTCCGCACGCTCGNCTCGACCGCCTCCATGTCGAACGGGTAGAGGGTCCGGAGATCGATGAGTTCGATGCTCCGTTCGCTCTTNTCGATCGCCTGCATGCACTGGACGACGCTCGCACCCCAGCTGACGATCGTGAGATCCTCGCCTTCGCAGACCGTCCGGGCCTTGCCGAGCGGAAGGACGTATTCGTCCTCGGGAACCTCTTCCCGGAAGGCCCGGTAGATCCGCTTCGGCTCGAAGAAGATGCAGGGATCGGGGTCCCGGAGACAGCCGATCAGCAGCCCCTTCGCGTCGTACGGGGAACTCGGCATCACGACCTTCAGGCCGGGCTGGTGGATGTAGATGTTCTCGGGCGAGTCGCTGTGCAGTTCCGGTGCGTGGATGCCCCCG
The DNA here is from genome assembly GCA_002684855.1 of Planctomycetaceae bacterium. Lineage (GTDB taxonomy): Bacteria > Planctomycetota > Phycisphaerae > Phycisphaerales > SM1A02 > UBA12014. The sequence continues at coordinate 12,018 of NYWD01000016.1, forward strand.
CCGACCGGGACGCGGATGGTGAGCGGAACCGTCAGGCCGCCGCGGGNGCGGGTCCGCATCCGGGCGGCGTGGGAGCAGATCTGGTCGTAGGCGGGTCCGAGGAAGCCGTCGAACTGGATCTCGGGCACGGGTCGGAGACCCGCCATGGCGAGCCCGATCGAGGTTCCGATGATNCCGCTTTCCGCGAGCGGGGTGTCGACGACCCGGTGGTCGCCGAANCGCTTCTGGAGCCCTTCGGTCACGCGGAAGACGCCACCGTTGATGCCGACGTCCTCTCCGAGCAGGAGGACGCGNTCGTCCTTCTCCATCTCCTGGACGAGGGCGAGGTTGATCGCTTGCACGAGGGTGAGACTGGCCATCGATTGCGTTCCATCTGGGACCGGGACGAGGTCGTCCCGAGGGGATTCGTGAGAGTGCTGCCTTCCGGCCTCAGGCGTTGGTCGCCTGCGGGGACTCGATCTGCGAGGGATCCTGCCCGATCGAGCTGGTGCGTCGGGTGCGGCGCTGAAGGTCGAGATCCGGCGGGATCTCGGCGTACATCGCGTTGAAGAAGTCGTCGCTGTCCGGGGCGTCGATGTTCTCGGCGCGTTCCACGATGCCGGCGGTGTCGGCCTCGACCTTNTCGGCGAGGGCGGCCTCCTTGGAGTCGTCCCAGATCCCGAGTTCCTTCATGTGGCCCCGGACCCGGATNAGCGGATCACGCTGGCGCCACANCTCGACCTCCTCCTCGTCGCGGTAGCGACGGGCGTCGTCGGCGGTGGTGTGGTCGCCGAGGCGATAGGTGACGCCTTCGACGAAGAAGGGACGGCCGTGTTCACGGCCCATCTCGACGGCCTTCCGCATGCAGTAGACGACGGCGAAGATGTCGTTGCCGTCGCACTGGATGGTGTCCATCCCGTACGCGATCGCCCGCTGGGCGACGGTCGGGGCGGAGCACTGGATGCGACCCGGGACGGAGATCGCCCAGTGGTTGTTCTGGCAGAAGAAGACGACGGGGATGTCGAGGTTCGCGGCGAAGTTCATCGCTTCGTGGAAGTCGCCCTCGCTGGTCGCGCCGTCGCCGAAGAAGGTGCAGGCGACCCGCTTCTCACCGCGGTACTTGCTCGCCCACGCGAGGCCGGTGGCGTGCAGCATCTGGGTGCCGATCGGAACCGCGATCGGCGTCACGCAGAGCGAGGGGTCGATGTTGTTGCCCCGCTCGTCGCCCATCCAGTGGAGGAGGATCTTCTCGGGGGGGAGTCCGCGGTGGAACAGTCCGCAGTTCTCGCGGTAGCAGGTGACCAGCCAGTCGTCCTGGTTGAGCACGTATGCCGCACCGAGCGAGTTGGCCTCCTGGCCCATGTTCTGGGGATAGGTTCCCATCCGGCCGGANCGCTGGAGCTTGAAGGCGACCTCATCGAGCTTCCGGCAGAGGGTCATCTCCTCGTAGAGGCGGACCAGATCGTCATCGGGGATCAGATCCTTGCCGAGTTCGGCGTCGAACTGACCGTGCTCGTCGAGGATCGAGATCCGCTTGATCTCGGTGGTGAGTGCGTTGGTGATCGGCATGGTCGAGGGGTCCGTGGAGCGGTCGGGCGGGACGAGACGACGGGGGCGGGATCGCCCGGCGACGGAAGTTTCCGGGATGACCGGCTGGCCGGTCGGGAAGGCTGTTCATGAACGCCGAGGGGTCGATTTCCCCGGCTCGGCGTCCCCCCTCGAGGGGAGGGTCGATGACGCCTCGNTCCCGTCGAGGAAAGGGCTCCATTCTACCAACCTCGACCTCCATGTTCGACGTCGGATCGGATCGGAAGCACCGGAGAAACCCCGTTCGGGGCTCGANGACGCGTGAATCGACGTTCCCGGGCGGTCGAACAAGCGAGCTTCGATCCTTTCGCGTGCGTCAGAAGCCGACCGCCTGCCCGTCGGCGCGAAGATCGCTGCCGCCACACCAGCCCCCTTCGATGGCGTGGATCGCCTGGCCTCGTCCGAAACTCACGGAACGTCGTTCCGCCTGCTTCACCCGGTGCCCGCGCTGGGCGAGGATNTCGCGGACCGCCGGATCGAAACCCGGCTCGAGACTCACGTTGACGCCACTGGNCCATTGGAACCTCGGCGCGTCGAGCGCCGCCTGCGGATTCTGGCGATGGTCGCGAACCCGACTCAGGACCTGGAGGTGNCCCTGTGGCTGCATGAANCCGCCCATGACGCCGAAGGCCATGAGTCCCTCCGCGGGCGATGCCGCCGGATCGGTCGGGGTCGCCATCGCGGGGATGATGGTGTGGTACGGGCGCTTGTCCGGCGCGATTCGGTTGGGATGACCGTCCGCGAGGTGGAAGCACGCCCCTCGATTCTGCATCGCGATCCCCCATNCGGGGATCACCACGCCCGAACCGAANCCGGTGTAGTTGCTCTGGATGAGACTCACGCATCGGCCTTCGTCGTCGGCCGTGCAGAGCAGGATGGTTCCGCCGGGTTTCGGGATTCCGGCGTCGAAGCGCTGCGCCTTCGATCGATCGATGCGATCCGCCAGTTCCCGGAGTCGGTCCGCCGCGAGGAGTTCCGATGGGGGCACGTCGACGAAGCGTGGATCCGCCACGTGCCGATGGGCGTCCGCGAAGCCGATCTTCACCGCCTCGATCTCGAGATGCAGCGCATCCGCGCCGTCCGGATCGATCTCCTCCATGTCGAAGTGCCGGAGCACGCCCAGCGCCACCAGGGCGGCGAGCCCCTGCCCGTTCGGCGGGATCTCGTGCAGGGTGGTTCCCCGGTAGTCGATTCCGATCGGATCGACGCGGAGGGATTCGTGGTTCGCGAGGTCGCTCGCCCGCATGAATCCACCCTCGGATCGGGCGGATCGCTCGATCGCCTCGGCGATCTCCCCCCGGTAGAACGCCTCGCCTTCGCTCTCCGCGATCGCGCGCAGGGTGCGTGCATGGCCGGGCAACCGGACCAGCTGTCCGGCCTTCGGTGTCGCGCCGTCGAAGAGGAAGGTGTCCTTCCAGTCCGCCCGATCCGCGTAGCCACGGGCGGCGCGGCTCCAGAGACCCGCGGTCTGCGGCGCCACGAGATAGCCGTTCTCGGCGTAGTCGATCGCCGGCGCCATGAGATCCGCGAAGGGCAGCCGGCCGTGGGCGCGCCAGAGATCGACCCACATGGCGACGCCTCCGGGAACGGTCACCGGCTTCCAGCCGATCCGTGGAATTCGTCGTTCACGCTCGAACGCGGAGACATCCAGTCCCGCCGGACTTCGGCCCGATCCGTTGAATCCCGTCACTCCCGTCCCGCCGCCGGCACGGTCGTGGACGAGCGCGAACGCGTCGCCGCCGAGTCCGTTGGTCGTCGGTTCGACCACGGTCATGCAGGCCGCGGTCGCGATCGCCGCATCCGCGGCCGTCCCGCCCCGGCGCAGGACGTCGAGACCCGCCGCGGCCGCCACCGGCACGCTCGTCGCGACGATGTTCCTCGCGGTCACGGGTTCGCGCTGCGAGGGGTAGGGAAGCCGATAGTCGATGCGGGACATGGACGAAGGCTAGCACGCGGGGACCGAGGTGATCGATTCCGAGTACGGTTTCGACCTTTCGAGCGGGAGTTTCCAGCATGTCCGAAGCACGTCTGCTCTTGCTCGCGGCCTGCGCGTGGTGCCACGCGTCCGGATGCACCCTGGCGATGGAATCCGCGGCCCCCCCGAACTCCAGGCCCGCGATCGTGGCGCATCGAGGCGCGTCTGCGGACGCCCCGGAAAACACGCTTGCGGCGTTCCGCGCCGGATTCGACCAGGGCGCGGACGCCGTCGAGGGGGATTTTCGCAGCACGCGTGACGGCGTGATCGTCGCGATCCACGACGCGGATCTCCGGCGGACGACGGGCGACCCGCGACGCGTGGACGAGATCGACTTCGCCGAACTCCAGCGGCTCGACGCGGGAAGTTGGGGCCGCTGGCGGGACGGCGATTTCGTCGGTGAGCGGGTGCCTTCGCTCGAGGCGATCCTCGAGGTGGTACCGGAGGGACGTGGCGTGGTCATCGAGGTCAAGGACTCGACGCGAATCGTCCCCGCGCTGATCGAAGCGGTCGATGGATCGGGAGTCGCGGTCGACATGATCACGGTGATCTCGTTCGACGCCGACGTGATCGCGGCGGTCAAGTCGAGACGTCCGGACTGGCGGGCGCTCTGGGTGACGGGCTTCAAGCGGGAGAATGATCGCTGGTCTCCGGACCTCTCCGAGATGATCGAAACGGCGAGACGGATCCGCGCGGACGGCGTCG
>NYWD01000017.1 GCA_002684855.1 Planctomycetaceae bacterium
CCAGCGGGAGCCCCGTGGACTTCCCGAGCAGGTCCCAGCATGCCATGTCGATGGCGCTCTTGACGTACGGATGGCCCTTGAGCCGGGCGTCCATCGCACGGCCGACGACGTCCGTCTCCCGTGGATCGAGGCCGAGGAGGGCGGGGGCCACCTCCGCGATCCCGGCTCGCGCGCCGCTGGCGTAGGAGGGCAGGTAGACGGGGCCCAGCGGCGTCACCTCGCCGACCCCCGAGAGACCCTCGTCGGTCTCGATCCGGACGATCGTCGCGTCGAAGACGTCAACCGACTTGCCACCCGACCAGCTGTACCGACCCTCGTGCAGGGGGAGGTCGACCTGATGGACCAGGATGCGGTTGATCTTCATCGGTGGGACTCCATCGTCCGGCGGGTGCGCGGATTCGCGGTTCGGTTCCGTGGCGCCGTTGCACCAGCGACGGCCCGGGCGGTAGCGTACCGTCGCGGCTCGCCCCGGCATGCGTCGGCGCGATTCGCTCGGCCGCGGTTTCGGAGCATCCTCGATGACCACCATCCAGATCGTCGCGATCGTCGTGATCTTCCTCGTCGGAGGGGGCGGTGCGATCCTGCCGCTCGTGATGGGCGCACGCGTCTCGCCCGTCGCGTTGTCCAGGGGCAACGCGTTCGCCGGGGGGGTGCTGCTGGCGGCGGGCCTCATCCACCTGCTCGGGGACGCGGTGGGGGACTTCGCGGCGATCCACCCGGATCTCGACTATCCGATCGCCTACGCGATCGCGACCGCCGCGTTCCTGCTGGTGCTCGCGGTCGAGCGGATCGTGCCGCGCGGTTCCTCGGCGGACGGCGGCGTCACCGAGGATCCGGAGTCCGATGCGTTCCTCAACACCGCGTCGACGTCCACCGCGACGCCGTACCTCCTGCTGGCGACGCTCTCGATCCACTCCCTGATCGCCGGAGTCGCGCTCGGGACGGACCAGGCGCAGTCGTCGTTCCTGGTGCTGCTGATCGCGATCCTCGCGCACAAGGGATCGGCGGGATTCGCGCTGGGCACCACCTTCCAGCGTGCGAACGTGGAGGTCCGCCGGGCGATTCCCGCCCTGCTCTTCTTCGCCTGTTCGACGAGCGTGGGCGTGCTGCTCGGCATGTTCGCGGATCTCGCGTTCGACGCCGGCAGCATGCAGGTCGTGACGGCGTGGTTCAAGGCGATCGCGGCCGGGACGTTCCTCTACATCGCGGCGCTCGACATCGTCCGCGAGGAGTTCTTCCCGGTCGATTCGGATCGTCACGGTCGATACGCCTGTGCGATCGTCGGTGCCGGGGTGATGGCATTGGTCGCGATCTGGATGTAGCGGTGGCCTTCCGGTCCGGAATCACGTCGACCGGTCGCACGGAAACCCGGTGTCCTCGCGAGGCAGCGCGAGGGTGTTCCTCGCGCAACGATCGAGGTTCGTCCGGGATTCCACCGCCGCGTCGCCATCGAAGAGCCCGTAGCCCGCGTCCTTCAGGATCGTCCTGACGGCGTCGGCCTGTTCGTCGCCGACTTCGACGTAGAGGATCGGCCTCACCTCGCCGAGAAGCCTCGTCGCGCCTTGCAGCGCCAGGACCTCTGCGCCCTCGATGTCGATCTTCACGACATCCGGCCGCGGGCCGTCGTCGAGCAGGGTGTCGAGGGAGAGCGTCGGCACGGTCCGCGTCCTTCGCGAGCCGCCCGCCGTCGTCCGCTGGGTCGCGGATTCGATCCAGTTCGATGCGCGGCCACGCTCCGCGACGTTGAACTTCACGGATCCCGAGCGGTCCGCGATCGCGGCGGGAAGCACTTCGACCACCAGTCCGGCGCTTCGATTGATCCGTTCGGCCCGCTCGAGGAGCCCGACCAGCCATCGATCGGCCTCCACGGCGAGGATCCTTCCGGTCGGACCCGCCTTCGCGGCGGCCGCGAAGGTGAACACGCCCACGTTCGCGCCGATGTCCCAGACGTTCGATCCCGACGTCACGAACTCCCGGGCGAAGTTCAGGAGGTCGGTGCTGAACGCGGAATCGCCGGGCTTCAGGTACTTCAGCGCCGCGTCGGGAGAGACGACCAGCCGGGCATGGTCGAAATCCGCGGGAAGGCTTCGAACGAACGAGCGACCCCGGCTCAACCGTTCAATCAGTCTTCGAAGGGGTCGCATCGGATCGTCCTCGGTCTGCGGTGTTGCGGTCTGACAGGCGTACGCAGGACATCGACGTCGAAGGGTGGAATCGGATGAATCCATCGGAAACGTGGTCCAAAATCGAAAAAACACCGACTTAAGGTCGGCCGGGACCGGATCCTCCGATCGCCGGCGCGGCCTGGCCCGTCGGTCGACGGCACTCGGTCGCAGGCGACGCTCGACGGATTCGACCCGGTCGGCCGTTCCGGAGCGAGGATCGATGGCGTCCTCGTGCGTCAACTCGTGCGGCGGACGGATGTTCGCGGCGTCGGGGTGATTCGCGAGGAACGGCATCGGCGAGATGCTGGCGGCACGACTGCGCGAGGCGCGCGTTCCGCTTCGGAAGGCGCTTCGCCTTCTGCTAGCATCCGTCCCGTGTCCGAAACGAACGATCCACCGCTGCGCATCTGTCTTCTCACGACCCAGAACCTGGATGCGGATCCGTTCCCCGAGGACGACTGGCCGTGCGATCCCCGTCCGTTCATTCCGGAGGCCGAATGGCACGTGGCCACGTTGAAGGGAAAGAAGGGATCGGTCCGTCAGGTCGAGCGGTTGATCAGGCGGGGTTTCGATCTCTTCTTCAACCTCTGCGACGGGGCGGCCGACCAGAACATCCCCGGCATCGAGGTCATCGAGACGCTCGAGAAGCACGGCGTGCCGTTCGCCGGCGCGACTTCCGAGTGCTACGAGCCCACGAGGGTCGAGATGAAGGAGGCCTGTGCGCGACTTGGAATCGCGACGCCGGCGTACGTGGTCGCCTCGACGCCGGAGGACGTGGAGCGAGCCGCGACGACGCTCCGTTTCCCGCTCTTCGTCAAGCACTACAGCAGCTACGCGAGCGTCGATCTCAGCCGCCGTTCGCGGGTGCGGACGCCCCAGGGACTGCGGATCCAGGCTCGGAAGATCATGTCCCGACACGGTGCGGCGCTGATCGAGGAGTACATCGACGGGATCGAGTGCACGGTGCTCGTGGCCGAGAATCCCGACGATCCGGCGCGCCCCATCACCTACACCCCCGCCCAGTACGAGTTCCCCGAGGGCGAGGAGTTCAAGCACGCCGACGTGAAGTGGGTGATCTACGACGGCCTGAAGTCGTTTCCGGTGAAGGACCCGGTCCTCGCGGCGAGGCTTCGCGACGAGTGCGCCCGATTCTTCGTCGAGTTGAAGGCGGCGAGTTTCGGCCGATGCGATCTCAGGGTCGCGAAGGACGGAACCCCCTACATGCTGGAGATCAACGCGAACTGCGGGATCTACTACCCGCCCGCGGACTACGGGGCCGCGGACATCTGTCTTTCGCTCGATCCCGCGGGGCACGAGGGGTTCACGCGGCAGCTGGTCGCGGCGGCGTTCGCCAGGCATGCGAGGAACGCGGCCGATCGCGATGGGGGATCCTCGCCGGCCGAATCCGCATCGGTCGGATCCCCGGTGACCGGGCCCCGGGAGGTCGAGGCTCCGGGTCATCCTCCGGACGCCTCCGCTCGCGGGGATGCGCCGGCATCCCCGTCCGCGGTGGATCACGAGTCGACGACCTGACCGACGGCTTCGGTGAGGGACGGTTCAGATACCATCCGTCCGACATGCACGAATTCCAGAGACGATTCATCGACTTCATGCTCGAGGTGGGCGTGCTCACCTTCGGCGATTTCACGACCAAGAGCGGTCGCCGCACCCCCTACTTCGTCAACACCGGGCTCTACCGGTCCGGCACGCAGATGGCGACGCTCGGGCGCGCCTACGCGGATGCCATCGAGGCGTCCTTCCCGGACGGCTTCGACGTCCTGTTCGGCCCGGCGTACAAGGGGATTCCGCTCGTGGTGGCCGTCGCGACGGCGTTCGCGGAGCGCGGTCGGGAGGTCGAGTTCTGCTTCAACCGGAAGGAAGCCAAGGATCACGGCGAGGGGGGCGTGATCGTCGGGCGGAAGCTGGGCGATGGAGACCGGGTCCTGATCGTCGAGGACGTGACCACCGCGGGGACCTCCATCCGGGAGACGGTTCCGGTGCTTCGGGCGGCGGCGGACGTTCGCCTGGCCGGTCTCATCGTCTCGGTGAACCGGATGGAACGCGGAGCGACCGATCGGAACGCACTCGACGAACTCGCCGAGGAGTTCTCGATGGCGACCCGCTCGATCGTCGACCTCGACGAGATCCTCGAGCACCTCGACGACCGCCTCGGCACCGAGGACCGGGATCGCATCGCTGCCTACCGCGCGCGGTACGGGGCGGCGACCACCTGAGCGGCCGTACGGGTTTTCGGACGAAGGGATCCGATTCCCCCGATCCAGCGCTGGTTCGTGCGGACCATCCCGTATCCTCCACTGCATGACCCTGACCACCCGCCTGATCGCGATCTCGTCGCTCTGCATCGTTCCGGCCTCGGTCGCCGCCGGCGAGGTCCTGCGGCCGGACACCTCCATCGACATCACGCTCGAGTGGTCGCAGGAGCCGGACGGGTGGCGATATCCCATGGCGATCCACGTCCCCGCCGGCGATCCGCCGGCGGGCGGGTTCCCGGGCTGCATCCTGCTCCACGGCAACGGCGGCAACGGCGCCGCCATGCTGCCCGGATTCATCGGGCTACTCCCGTGCCACGCCCTCGTCGCGCCGTCGGGATACGCGTCGAGCTGGAACATCTGCGGCGAGGGAAGCGACGCCCCGGATCTCGAGATGATCGCGGATCTCGTCGATCGACTCCAGGCCTTCGAGAACGTGGACCCGAACCGGATCCGGATCCTCGGCACCTCCAACGGCTCCGCCCTCGCGAATCGAATCCTGCTCGAGAACGACGATCCCGGGATCGATCGGATCGCCGCGGTGGTCTCGCAGCTCACCACCGCCCAACGGCACGGCGACGCCTTCTTCCGCCCTGGTGGCGCGACCCAGCGGAGCGCTCCCTTCTGCGGCTACGACGTCGAGGTCGAACCGATGCCGGGGCGTCGCTATCTGGGCGTCTGCAACGTCAACGATCCGGTCATCCGGTACGAAGGCGGACCGGGGCCGGGCGGCCTCTTCTTCCTCGCGGCCCGGGACTCCGCCTTCCAGATCGCGCGAAGCCAGGGCTACGAGGGCGAGCCGATCCCCGGGTCCGGCGAGCGGATCGGTCGCAGCAACGTCTTCGTCTACGACTACCTCGACGGACGGGTCGTCCATCTGCGCGGCGATGCCGGCCACGGCATGAACCCCGTCCAGCGTCAGTACGTTCGTGACTTCTTCGACGGCTGCACGACACCGATACCCTGCCCCGCGGACCTGAACGGGGACGGCCGGGTCAACGGCGCGGACCTCGGACTGCTCGCCGCCGCCTGGCAGACGACCGCGGGCGACCTCGACGGCGACGGCACCACCGGGGGCGGCGATGTCGGACTGCTGCTCGCGGCCTGGGGCGAATGTCCCTGACGGGCGATCCGACGCTCAGGGCTGGAGTTCGCGGAGAACCGTCATCTGCGTCTTGCGTGGCGCCTTCATGAAGGAATCGAACCCCTTGTAGAACACCTCGACGTCCTCGATGTCGAGCCAGTTCGCGAGGGCTCGTTCCCATCCGAACTCGGTGACCATGGGATGGAACTCGTCGCGGAAGGCCGTCACGCTCGCCGTCGGCGACTGGTGAATCAGGAACACGACCGCCCACGCGCCGGTGTCGTACGCAAGCTCCCGGTAGTACTTCCGGACGGCCGCCGGTGCGGTGTCGATGTCTTCCATGTCGGCGATGGAGAGATCCGGATCGTCCACCGACAGGGCCCGGTCCATGAGGTGGTCCATCCGGTCCGCCATGAATTCGTACCCGCATCTTCCGTCGATCCAGGGAAGCCACCCCTCCGAGAAGACGGCGGCGCCCTCCATCATCCAGGTCGGCATCGTCGCGAAGCCCTTCTGGAAGACGTGGGTGTACTCGTGGATGCCACGAAGGACGGGATCGGGAATCTCGTCCCGGTCGTGGTGCCACTGATGGACGTTGATGAAGACGAGTTCGGCCTCGGGTTGCTCGAACTCCTCGACCCACGAGAGATAGGCTTCCGAATCACCGCGCTCCGCGACGTCGATGAAACGCTCGGTCGCNTGCGNCCGGCATTCGGCCGTGGTTCGTCCGGTNCCNCGGGTCCGCCACCGGCAGTNGTCTTCGAGGAANGCCTCGCGCGACGNCTCCGNGATCGNCTCGCCATCTTCGGNNCCGNCCACGAAGACGTGNGCGGGNCCGTAGCTNCCCCAGAACGACCTCGCCAGTTCGACGCCNTCCCGGATCTGGCNTTGCCACTTCGGGTCGTACCCCTCGAGCACGTGATANGTCGGNTCATCGGGNACNGGGATGAAGGTCCGGGTGTCCTTCNTCGGNGGCGGTTCNAGCGCGANCATCGCCTCGCCGAGNGCTTCGCCGACCAGCAGGTAGGTCTCGGCGTTGTGGTTGTAGTGATGCCCCTGACGGGTGGGGGAGGCCGTGGAGTCGCGCCAATGGTCGCGGACTTCGACGGTCTTCACGTTGCCCTGGTGTTCGGGATGCCGTCCCGATTCACCGTCGACCGCCAGTTGGGCGTCGGCCACGGTCCGGCCGGCCCCCGCGAGTCTCCAGCCGTCGAATGCGATCGTCGCCAGCACGAACGGGGCGTCCGGCGCGTCGAACTCCCGACGCAGACNGTCGATCAGCCGGACGAGATTCGTCTCGTATCGACTTGCGTGCGCCGGGTTCTGATCCTTGTGGCCCTGCCACCAGACGAAGCCCGCGATCTCCCAGGGATGATCGTCGGCGGCCGGGGTGTGGTCGGAGAGGTCGTCGAGGACCTTCCGGATGTCGGTCACGAAGTCGTCGTACTGCTTGCCCGCGTACCAGTCGACCGGCGTGCCGGGATCGTCCTTGGTCCATGAAGACGGATTGTCCTTGTAGCCCGCGTGGATTCGCCCGCCGTGTTCGAAGCGTTCGCTCCCCGGGGGGAGGATGTCCCACCCGAGGCTTCGATTGCCCTGCGATGCCTTGATGAGGAGGATCGGCTCCCGGTGACGATCACCGACCGCGATGCCGAATCCGAGTTCGGGACCGATCAGGTTCGGNCGGGCGCCGAANCCNGGCTCCAGCCANCCGCGNCGNNTNCCGGCGGTGACCTGGACGCACCAGACGTCGTCGCGCACCCGCCAGTCGCCCNCGTCGTCGAGCAGGTCCGGCCGTTCGCCCTTCGTCTTGACGAGATGTTCAAGGGTGCCTTCGGTCTCCACCGGGCCGATTCGACCGAACCCGACCATGTTCGACTGACCCATCAGGATGTAGACCCGGATCGGCGGCGAGGTCGATCGATGTCCGTCACCGGAGCGCTCGTGTCCCTCGGCCTGCCCCTTCGCCCCGGTCGGCACGGCCGCGAGGATGATGAAGACGGCCAGAAGCCCGAGCCGCCACCCGCGGGCGCCTGGTTCACGGGCGTCGCGGGATCCGGGTCTGAAAGTACGGCCGACGTCGTTCATCGGGNGCTCCGGCGGGGTGTCGGGAGACGCGTCTCGAACGGGTCCTCGANACGCACCGGAGNTCGAGCCTACCCGTTCCAGGTCGTCCGGGCGGTTCCACGGACTTCCGGCGNCGCGGTTCAATCCCGCCGCGAGCCCAGCGTCGAATAGCGATGGAGTTGCCAGAAGAGCAGGAGGACGCCGACGGGAAACAGGATCGTCCAGAGGGCGGTCCACCCGAGCAGGACCGGCCACGANTCCTCGGTCTCCTCGTACTGGTACCAGAAGGCGCCGATCGGCGCGAGCACCACGGACGCCCAGAACAGGATCTCGGTGCGATCGAGTCCCATCATGAAGTCGATCACGGGATCGATCTGGCTCATGGGGAGGGAATCCCGGTCATCACGGCGAGCTCGCCTCCCAGAAGTCGAGCGAAAGCGGATCGTGCGTCGTCCAGGAGATCCGCGGCATCCGGTTCTCGCACTGGTCCCAGGTCCGATCGGGATGTTCGAGGCGTTCGATGATGGAGCGGATCGCCTCTCGACACTGCCGGTCGTCGTCCTCCNCGTGTCGACGCAATGCTTCGACGACGGCGGGTCCGAACCGGAAGAGGGTCGCCGCCGCGAGGCGGGCGTTGCCCGGTCCGTCGCGCAGGTCGGCCACGAGCCGGGGCACCACGAGCTCGATCGCGGAGGGGTCCTCCGCGAATCCGCAGATCACCATCGCCATGAGCGACTGTTGCGGATCGTCGGAGGTGATCGCCTCGTGGACGAGGCTCCGAGCGTGCCGATAGTGGTCGATCAGGTAGTACGCGGCATGCCGGTGGTTGCTTCGCAGCGCGGACACCCTGTGAAGTTCGGCGTCGTCGGCGAGATCGTCGACGCTGATCTCGAGCAGGCGTTCCGAAGGAGTGGCGCGTTTCCTCCGCAGCATGCTCGCCGCGATCTTCCGGGATTGGCGATCGCCCGCGACGAGCTCCCGCTCCAGTGCGTGTCGCGAGTCCGGCCACATCCCGTAGAGGTCCTCCACCGCGGAATGCGCGTTCCACGTCTGGCCATCGGCCCGAAGATCACGGACGAGGGCGGAAGAGAGTCGGCGGGCGTCGAATCCCACGATGGACCGTTCTTCCAGGCGTTCGTCGACTTCGCGACGGATGGTGGATCGGTACCCGCCCGCGGACGTGTTGGAAAGGAGTACCAGGGCGGTGGTGGGCACCGATCGAAGCGGCCGTCCGGAGTGGAGGGCGATGCCGAGGTGCGATCCGATCCCGATCACGCCCAGCACGATTCCGACCAGGCCGACCCGAAGTCGCCGTCCGTCCCGGAGCAGTCCCCGGATCGGCGTCGAACGTCCGCATTCGGGGCATCGCACCTCGTCCTCGGGCGACGAACGGAGCCCGTGGAGATCGTGCCAGCAGTCGCTCCGACGGATCCAGCGACCTGGATTCCAGAGGTTCTCCCAGCCACGGCTTCCCGGGCATCGGCGACGTCCGCCTCGCGGCCAGGTGTAGATCGCGATCAACAGCAGGACCATGGCCGCGAGACTCGCGGCCGCCATAATCCATGTCGCGATCTGCTCCTGCATTACCGACCCTCCGCGTCCCTCGACATCTTCGGCAGGCGATCGCGGGTCGGATCAGTTTTCGGCTCGGACGTCGGTCGACGAATCAGGCTGATCGCGGCCGCACTCCGGACAGCACCCGTCGACGCCTCGAAGGTCGTAGTCGCATCGGACGCATCGGTTCGGGGCCGGGCCTCCGACCTCGGTCCCGAGGGCGAAGAGGATGATCGCCACCAGTCCGCTGGTGAAGGCGCCGAGGATGAATGATCCTCCGATCGCGATCTTCTCCTCGAAGGCCGCATCCGCAAGGCCGAAGAAGCCGAGCAGCGCGAGCAGGCCCAGCATCGCGAACATCGACGCGATGCAGACGAAGGCCCCGGTGACGATCCGCGACACGATGGCCAGGTTTTGTCGTGATGGCGCCACCGCGAAACGATAGGCCCCCGATTCGGATGCATTGACCGCATTTCCGGCAGGATCGCGATCGGCGGGCGCCTCCGGGGTCGACCGCGAACGGACTCGAAGGACGTCCGCGTGTCGACCGATGCATCCGTCGCTCCGTTCGATCAGGAGATGCCCGTGACCTTCGAAGGCGCCACGAGCATCTCGAAGGGCGTCGCGGAGGCGTTGACGAAGGCCGGATTCCCGGCGACCGATCGGAACAGCTCGGAATCCTGGTAGTCCAGCATCGCCTGTTCGCTCTCGAAGAGGTAGACGCCGCCGTAGGTGTTCGAGGCCTCGTTGGCGAGCCACTTCTTCGAGACGAGGCCGGGAATGGCCGCGAATTCGGGGGCGACCTCCGCACAGACCGCCTCGTATTCACTGCGGGTGATGTCGTTCAGATTGAAGTTGATGATGAGGATGTGCATGCGGCCAGCGTACCGGGACTCCGACGAGCGGTCATGCGTCGGACGCATCGGTGTCACCGGGCTTCAAGCGTTTCCGCCATCCGGAGGTGCCCGGGACGCGTTCGTCGGGTTCCGCGAGGCTTCGAATTGACGCTGGCGTTCGGCGAATCGACGTTTCTGATCCGGCGTCGTGGTCCCCTTGCATCGGTGGCAGCTGACACCCGCTCGATACCGGGGGGATCTGCGGCCCTCCGCTTCGATCGCCCAACCGCACGCCCGGCAGAGTTCGAGCCCGCCGACTTCGAGTCCGGGACCGACGGAGACGCGTTCATCGAAGACGAAGCACTGGCCTTCCCAGAGACTCTCCTCCGCCGGGATCTCCTCCAGGTACCTGAGGATCCCACCTTCAAGGTGGAAGACCTCGTGGACCCCGGCCTGCTTGAGCAGTGCCGTCGACTTCTCGCACCTGATTCCGCCGGTGCAGAACATGGCGACGCGCGGTCGCCGGGCCGGGTCGATTCGAGCCTCCAGCCACTTCGGGAGTTCGCGGAACGCGGCGATCTCCGGATCGATCGCGTTCTTGAAAGTGCCGAGCGTCACCTCGTAGTCGTTCCGGGTGTCGATCACGATGACGCCCGGATCGTCGATCAACGCGTTCCAGTCCGCGGGTTCGACGTAGGTCCCGGCCAGGCGGGCCGGGTCGATGTCCGGAACGCCCATGGTGACGATCTCCCGCTTGAGCCGGATCCGCATCCTTCGAAACGGCGGGACCTCCGCCCGTGACTCCCTCCAGGTCAGATCGGCGAGGCGTTCGTCTCGTGCCAGATGCTCGAGGACCGCCATCACGCCCCGTCGCGTTCCCGCGATCGTCGCGTTGATGCCCTCGGAGGCCAGCAGGATGGTCCCGCGAACCTCGTTCGCCTCGCAGCATGCTTCCAGGGGCGCCTTCAACGCGGCGTGACGCTCGAGTCGGATGAATCGATAGAAGGTGGCGACGAGCAATTCAGGCACGCGGGCGTCCTCGGGATGCGTTCGGTCGACGGCTCGGAGGGGGCCCGACTCGTCGACCAAGGTCCGTGCATGGTCGGTGATCGGGGTGAAAAAGGAAACCTTTCCGGATGTCCGGGAGGGCCGTTGACGGTGATCGGCCGAACCGGAGACGGAGTCAGACGACGTGGATCGGGGTTTTCGATGACGATGGTGCGCAGCTCATTCCCGATTCCCGTTCCGGATCCTGATTCCAATGAAGAAATTCGTCCTTCGCGGTCTCGCCGTCGTCATCGCGCTCCTGGTCACCGGCGTGGCGGTGCTGTATTTCACGATCAACGCCACGATCGCCTCGAGGATCGAAACCGCGACGACGGAGTCGCTCGGGGTCGATACCACGCTCGGTTCGTTTCGCATCAGTCTGTTCGACGAGCAGACCACGGTCTCCGATCTGGAAATCGATAATCCCAAGGGGTACGACGGGCGATTCCTCACGCTCGAGCACGGTCTGCTGGGCGTGGCGCTGGGATCGTTGTTCTCGGATCGCATCGAGATCAGGGAGTTCACGCTCAAGGACATCGACCTGAACCTGGTTCAACGACTGAACGGGAGCAATCTCGGCACGATCATCGACCAGGCTTCGGGATCACCGCCGGCGGGTGGTGCGCCTTCGGACGCGACCGATGCCGACGAGCGGAAATTCCTGATCGACCAGGTCCTGATCGAGGATGTGAAGGTCACCTTCAGCCTCGAGCCGGTCACCAGCGAGCGTCAGCCGACGAAGCTGACCATCGACCGGATCCTCGTCCGCGACGTCGGTCGCAAGGAGAACGGGGTCCCGCTCGAACAGGTGACGACCATCATTCTCCATGCGATCGTGGTGTCCGCCGCCAAGGCGGCGCCGACCGAGATCCCGTCGTTGCTGCTGTCCACCATGGAGGGCGGCTTGAGCAGTGTCGGTCATGTCGATCTCGGTGGCGTCCAGTTCGACCTGGGTAAGGGCATGGTCGACGTCGTGGGCCGGTTGGACGAGGTCAAGGGCGAAGGAAAGCGGTTGATCGAAGGGGCGGCCGGGGCGATTGAAAAGGCGGTCGGCATCGACTCCGGGAAGGCCGGATCGAAGTCCGGCAAGTCGTCCGGCAAGTAGTCCGGCCGCGACCCCGGAGAGTCCCGCGGGATCTGGTGTCGCCGATCCGCCCCGCGGCGGGGTACATTCGCATCTCCTCGTCGGGAGTCCGTCATCTCCATCAGGCAGTGCCATCACGTCGATCGGAGTCCCTCGAGAGCCACCTGTCCCGAGGTGGTCCGGGATTCGATCCCCGCGTCGATGCGTCGTCGGGCCGCCGCGACGATCTCCGGCTGGCCGGGCCATCGGCCGACGCCGCTCCGCCCGCTCGCCCGCATCGCCGACGAGCTCGGAATCGCGGCGGTGCTGTACAAGGACGAGAGCGTCCGTTCGGAGTTGTCGAGTTTCAAGTCGCTCGGTGGCGCGTACGCGGTGCAGTGTCTCCTTCGTGAACGATTCGAGGAGGCGACCGGAGATCCCGTCACGCTCGAGGACGTCGCACGGGTTCGTCACCCGGATCTGGCGGCGGGGATCACGGTGACGGCCGCGACCGACGGGAACCACGGGCGTTCGGTGGCCTGGGGGGCGCACCGGTTCGGCTGCGGGTGCGTGATCCACATGCACGAGCGGGTGAGCATCGGGCGGCAGACGGCGGTCGAGGCGTTCGGCGCGACGGTCTGCCGGGTCCCCGGGAACTACGACGATTCGGTCCGCGCGGCGGCGCGGGACGCCGACCTGAACGGCTGGCTCGTGGTCTCGGACACCTCCTGGCCCGGTTACGAGGACGTTCCTCGATCGGTGATGGCGGGTTACACCGTCATGTCGAGCGAGGCGATGGACCAGTGGCCGTTCGACGCGTCACCGACGCACGTCTTCCTCCAGGGCGGTTGCGGGGGGATGGCGGCGGCGGTGTGCGTCGATCTCTGGTCCCGGTCGCGGACGACGTCGCCTCGGTTCGTGGTCGTCGAGCCGGACTCGGCCGCCTGTCTCCACGACAGCGCGGTCGCGGGAGTCCTGCAGGCGGTCGACATCACCACGGAGACGGTGATGGCGGGGTTGTCCTGCGGCGAGGTGTCCCTGATCGCCTGGCCGGTGATCGATGCGGCGGTGGACGACTTCCTCACGATCGGCGACGAGTCCATCGGCCCCCTGATGCGACGCCTCGCCCGGGAGTCGTCGATCGTCGCCGGTGAATCCGCGGTGGCCGGTCTCGCCGGACTGATGGCGGCGGCGGCCGACCCGGACCTCGCCCGTCGACTGGGTCTGTCGCCGTCGAGTCGGGTGCTCCTGTTCGGCACGGAGGGCGCGACGGATCCCGAGGTGTATCGACGCCTGGTCGACTGATCGCCGCCGTCATGGCATCGTCCAGTCGGCGAGCAGGCGGGCGAGATCGCCACCGTCCACGAGGCCCGACTGGTCGAGGTCCGCCTCGGCCAGCGCGGTGTTCCACGCGGCGAGCAGGATCGCGAGGTCCCCGCCGTCGACCCGCCCGTCGAGGTTGATGTCCGCCGCGATCGATTCGATGGGATCGACCGGATCCGGGTACTCGTCGGGTCCCGCCCAGGCGAGATTCGGAACGGTTTCGTCGACCCAGCGATCGCGGGGCTCTTCGAACGGCGTGATCCGGACCCACGCGATGTGCGCCGCGGTGGTGTCGAAGTCGGGATTGCCGGTCCAGCCGACGTCCCCGGCGTATCCGGCGGCCGGGAACCAGGTGCCGAGCCAGAACCGGGCGGCGCGGAAGGGCACGTTGCCCTGTCCGAACTCCACGTCGTGGAGCTCGTCCACGAGTCGTCCATCGAGCAGCCACCGGACCGAACCCACGTCGGTCCGGTTGATCGCCTCGTCGCCGAGATCGCTTCCCGATCGCCACTCGATCGTGAAGGTGTGATACCGACCGTCGCGGGCCTCCCGGGCGAGGTCGAGCGGCTTGCCGAATTCGTCGGTCAGCACCTTCCGTCCCTTGTGTTCGCCGCCTTCGCCGCCGAACTGCCCGCCCCAGGAATTGGTCCGGGCCTTGGTGAAGTCGAAGTTTCCGGTGTCCGAGCCCGCGAGGTCGGTCGGGAACTCCCAGTCGATCTCGGTGTTGCGACGGGGATTCGGTTCGTGCCAGTACTCCGCCTCGCCCATGCGATGATCGATGTAGTGGAAGGGCCAGAAGGCGGTGCAGGTCCCGTACTCCGGGGCGACCCGGGCGCGGACCTCGTAGCGACCGGACGCGTAGTAGGAGCGGGTCGCGACCGCGGCACCGACCCGGGTGCGACGACCGTTGTGTTCGAGATCACCGGAATAGAGGTCCCCGTGGGCTTCGAGGCGGAGCGCGATGATCGGTTCACCGTCGTCGAAGTCCTCGACCAGCATGACGTTGTCGGGAGCGACGCCACCGTTGTCGCCACCCCACGCCTTGCCGGACACCAGCCAGCGATCGGGATCGAGCGTGCCATCGGAGAAGTCGTCGAAGAAGACCTCGGAAGTCCGCGCGGGCGGTGACTCGACGGTCGGCGACCATTCATCGCCCCGGGCGGTGAACCGGACGTCCCGGAACCACGCGGACCCGGGTTGGTTCTTCCAGTTCTCGAGGGTCAGCTTCCCCTGGCGGAGCCACCGGTCGCCGGTCTGGATGTCGAGCTCGATCGTCTCCCATTCGGTGTTCGTGAACGAGCGGGTGACGAGGAACTCGTCCGCACCCGTGAAGTAGACCGTCCCGACGACGTCCGGATCGGTTCGAACGTCCACGGAGATGGTCCACTGGCCGTCCGGCGGCAGCAGCACGTCCAGCGGCTGCGACGTCCTCGACGTGTCCGCGGTGGACAGGAGCCGGAGCGTCGCCACGGAATCGATCTCCTCGATCGTCGCGTTGAGCCCCAGCGCCCAGGCGCCGCCGTCGATCTCGTCGAAGCCCGGGTTGCGCAACAGCGAGTCGCCCGCGTCGGGGACGATGGTGATCACGGGGGCCTCCGCCCAGGGCGGCTCGCCGGGATCCGCCTCCGGCGGTGGCTGTCGGCCTTCCCAGGCCCGGACCGAATCGAATTCGACGATCGCGTCCCGGTCGGTCT
This sequence comes from Planctomycetaceae bacterium, assembly GCA_002684855.1. Lineage (GTDB taxonomy): Bacteria > Planctomycetota > Phycisphaerae > Phycisphaerales > SM1A02 > UBA12014. Next base: position 15,104 of record NYWD01000017.1, read on the forward strand.
GCCAACCCTGGAGGTAGACCTCGAACGCGGTGGCGTCGTCGTCGACATGGACCTCGAATCGACGTTCGAGCCATCGATTCTCGTCGTCGACCGCGACCCATCCGTGCGCCTTTCCGATCTGGGCGCCGTTTCGAACCCCCAGGATCGGGGGAACCAGGCGATCCGTGGTCCGGATGCGGGCGGCGATCGTGTAGCGACCGCGGGGCGTGAGGCCATCGATCCACTGGGCCACTTCCGCGGTCTGGCCGACCCCGGGTGCGAGCCGCGCCGCCTGGGCGCCCTGGTGGGCGTCGTTTCCGATCGAGACCGGGCCGGTGGTCGTCCAACCCTCGAATCCCGACTCGAAGGAACCGTTCTCGATCAGGTTCTCGGCGCCCCGGGCCGCACCGGCCGTCGTCGTGAGGGTGGCGAGGAGAATCGCCCCCGCCCCGCGGAGGGTGGTCGCCGTCTCTGTTCTTCGCTGCATGTCGATGCTCCTTCGACGTCGTCCATCGCTCGCGTGGGCCGAGCCCGGACCGATCGTCGCTGATGCCCCGCCGCGGGATACGAGGGTGTGAGGCGGGCGGTTCGCGACTCGATGGAGGATCGAGCGGAATTTCCCCACGCGGTCGGTCCCGAGGTCGGCAGGGTCGGGACCGAAGGCCGGAGCGGCGAGGCGTGAATCGCCTAGCATCGGGGCGTGTCCCCGAACATGCTTCTCGAACCCACCGCCGAAGGACTCTGGTGCGAAGCCGGCGGATTTCACGTCGACCCATGGCGACCCGTCCCGCTCGCGGTGGTGACCCACGCCCATGCCGATCACGCGACGCCCGGGTGCGGGAGGTACCTCGCCACCGAACGCACGCTCGACGTGATGCGGGTCCGCTTCTCGAAGGACCTCGAGGGGACCCCGATCGACTGGAGCGAGCCGGTCGACCTCGGACGGTGCCGGGTGAGTCTCCATCCCGCCGGACACGTCCTCGGCTCGGCCCAGATCCGCATCGAATGCGACGACGAGGTGCTCTGCGTCACCGGCGACTACAAGCGCGAGGCCGATCCGACCGTGGAGCCGTACGAGGTCGTGCCGTGCGACACGCTCCTCACGGAAAGCACCTTCGGGCTGCCGGTCTATCGCTGGCCCGACCCCCGCGCGGTGTTCGGTCGGATGAACGCCTGGTGGCGGGAGAACGCCGCCGCGGGTCGGACCACGGTCTTCCTGTCGTACGCCTTCGGAAAGGCGCAACGCATCCTCGCCGGGCTCGACCCGTCGATCGGGCCGATCGGCGTGCACGGTTCGCTGGTGGGTCCGAACTCGGTCTACACCCGCGCCGGGATCGAACTTCCCGACGTCTTGCGGGCCGACGCCGATTCGGCAGCGACGCTCGCGGGCGGCGGTGCGATCGTCTGCCCGCCTTCGGCCACCGGGACGCCGTGGATCCGTCGATTCAACGGGCCCGAAGGGGTTCGGATGGGTTTCGTCTCGGGTTGGATGCAGGTCCGGGGACGACGTCGCTGGCGGGCGGTCGATCGCGGCTTCGTCCTCTCCGACCACGCCGACTGGGACGGTCTCATCTCCACGATCCGCGAGTGTGGTGCGAGTCGGGTGGGGGTGACCCACGGGTCGAGCGAGGTGCTGGCCCGGTACGTGCGGGAGATGATGGGCCTCGAGACCTTCGTCGTGCCGACCCGGTACGTCGGCGAATCGCCGCCGACGAGTCCCGTGCCGGCGGACCTGCCCGGCGACGGGCGGGGCGAGGTGCCCGGGGACGGGCCATGAAGCGATTCACCGACCTCTATCTCGCGCTCGACGGCACCAATTCCACGGCCGAGAAGACGATGCTGCTCGTCCGGTACCTCGATTCCGCACCGGATTCCGATGCGGCCTGGGTCGTCGCGCTCCTCACCGGGAATCGCCCGAAGGGCACCGGCGCGACTGGAATCCTTCGCGACCTCTGCCTGCGCCACACCGGGCATCCCCGCTGGTTGTTCGACGAATGCCGGGCCGCGGTCGGCGATCTCTCGGAGACCGTCGCGCTGCTCCTGCCCGCGCCCGATTCGGCGACCGACGAGCCGTTGCACGTCGTGATGCGCGATCGAGTGCTCGCCCTGGTCGGTGCGAGCGTCGCCTCGCGGGAGCGGATCATCCTCGAGGCGTGGTCCGTGCTCGACGCCGACTCGCGACTCGTCTATCACAAGCTCGTTCGAGGCGGCTTCCGAGTCGGCGTCCAGCGGAAGACCGTCGCGAAGGCGCTGGCGACCGTGGGGGGGCTCGATCTCGACCTCGTCGTGCATCGACTCGTCGGCCGGTTCCGTCCCGATCCCGCGGAATACCGTCGCTTGATCGCCGCGCCCGCGCCGGGCGAACATCTCGATCGTCCCTATCCCTTCTTCCTCGCCCGCGGGCTCGACGGTGACGTCGACGCCCTCGGCGTTCCCGGGGCATGGACCGCGGAGGAGAAGTGGGACGGGATCCGCGCACAACTGATCGTCCGCCGCGATTCGGTCCGGCTCTGGTCCCGGGGCGAGGAGTCGATCGGGGCGGGCTTCCCCGAACTGCTCGCGGCCGCGAGGCTGCCGCCGGGAACGGTGCTCGACGGGGAAGTGCTGCTCTGGGGCGATGCGGGGCCGCGTTCGTTCTTCGAACTGCAGCGACGCCTGAATCGTCGAGTCGCCCCGACTCCCCAGCTGTCGCTCTTCGGCGAGGAATCGGCACGCTTCATCGCCTACGACATCCTCGAGTCCGACGGCGAGGACCTTCGATCCGAGTCGTTCGAATCGCGACGCGGTCGACTCGAGCGCCTGCTCGCGGATCATCCCTCGAAGGCGCTCGCCGTCTCGCCGATCATTCCGTTCGCGGAGTGGTCGGAGCTGGCGGCGATCCGCGCCGCGAGCGTCGAGCGGGGGACGGAGGGACTGATGCTCAAGCGCCGGGATTCGATCTACGGCGTCGGCCGCACCGGCGGCGAGGGGGGCTGGATCAAGTGGAAGGTGGACCCGTTCACCCTCGACGCCGTCCTCGTCGGCGCGCAACCCGGTTCGGGTCGTCGCGCGAACCTGCACACCGACTGCACCTTCGCGGTGTGGGATCGCCGCGAGGAGCCGGCGCGTCTGGTCACGTTCGCGAAGGCGTATTCGGGGCTCGACCGGACGGAGATCGAGTCGCTCGATCGTTGGATTCGCGCGAACACCACCGGGCGTCGTGGTCCGTTCCGCGAGGTTCGGCCCGCGCAGGTGTTCGAAATCGCCTTCGAGGGGATCCAGAGATCCTCTCGGCATCGATCCGGACTGGCCGTGCGATTCCCGCGGATCCTCCGATGGCGGACCGACAAGCCGGCGTCCGAAGCGGACGATCTGGAGTCGCTCGCCGGCCTCCTGCCCGCGTCCGAAGGCTGACTCGGTTTCCATTCCCTCGATGCGGTGTCGAAACGACCGTCGCGTCCGCTCCGCCGATCTCCGGGGCCGCGCGGTCCGTGCCGGACCGAGACGGCGGCGTCCGACGCATGGGATCGGTCGGGGAAACGATGCCTGGCGGTATGACACCGATCCGGAGGCGAAGTACGATTCTTCGCGGAGAAATCACATGCTCGAGCACCTGCGGTTCGTCTATGAATTCAACCTGCGGCACGTCCGCTACTTCGTCGAGGACCTGGCGCCGGAGCAGTGCGTCCGACAACCGAACGGACTGATCAACCATCCCGCGTGGCAGATCGGACACCTCGCGCTCGCGGCGGACCTCGCCGCATTCGAGCTCGGCGCCGATCAGACGTTCCCCCCCGAATGGGCGGAGCGATTCTTCCCCGGCGCCGCGATCACCGCCGAGGTCGGCGACTATCCGGCGATGTCCGAGCTCGTCGACCAGCTCGCGACCCAGCACGAGCGGGTCTCCCCGATGCTCGCGACCGCGACGGCGACGCAGCTCGCCGCACCCTGCAGGATGGAGATGCTCCACCGTCGCTTTTCGAGGGTCGGTGACTTCATCGCGTACATCACGTCGGCCCACGAGGGGGTCCACATCGGGCAGATCGCGTGCTGGCGGCGCGAGATGGGGATTCCGCTCGCGGATCTCTGATCCCCGCCGGTGATTCGAATCGACTCTCCCTCCACGGAACCGAGGATCGTTCCATGATGAAAAGCGTCCCTCACGCGTCCGACGGCGGCAACCCCCGATCGCCGTCCTCCTTCCGCTTCGTCGTCGCGGGCTTCTGCTTCGTGCTCGGGCTGCTGAACTACCTCGATCGCGTGGTGCTCTCCTTCGCGATCCGGCCGATCGAATCGGACTTCGGCATCGCCGACGCCGAATTCGGGCTCCTGATGTCGACCTTCGCGATCGGCACCCTCGCCGTGAACGGGCTCGCCGGATTCCTCCTCGACCGGTTCGGGGTCCGACGCGTCTGGAGCATCGGGCTGCTCGCGTGGTCGACGGTCATGATCCTGCAGGGATTCGTCGAGGTGTTCTGGATGTTCCTCGCGTTGCGGGTGATGCTGGGGTTCGGGGAGGGCGTCGGCTTCCCCGCCATGAACCGGGCGCTCGTCGACTGGATGCGGCCCGGCGAGCTGGGGCGTGCGATCTCCTTCTCGCTGCTCGGGGTGCCGCTCGCGCTCCTCGTGGGCGGCGTCACGCTGGCCCCGCTCATTCTCGGGCTCGGGTGGCGATGGTCGTTCGTGACGCTCGGAGTCATCGGGCTGCTGCTGGGCGGGGTGTTCCTGCTGCTCTATCGCCAGCCGCCCGCGGAGGTCGCCTCCGACCCGGTCGGGAACGCACCCCGGATCCCGATCCGGCAGGTCCTCCTGAACCCGACCCTCCTCGCGACGGGATGGTCCTTCTTCGCCTTCGGATGGGTGCTCTTCTTCGCGGTCTCCTGGCTTCCCGGGTACCTCGAGCAGACCTGGAGCCTCGATCTGAAGTCCGTCGGATGGTCGAGCACGCTGCCCTGGGCGATCGCCCTCCTGCTCATGCCGATCGCGGGTTGGATCTCCGACGCGATCATGGCGAGGACGGGTTCGGTGCGCAGCGCCAGGGTCCATCTCATCTGGATCTGCCAGTCGCTGGCGGTGATCTGCTTCATCCCGGTGATCTTCGTGCACTCCGTCGGCTGGGCGGTGATGTTCATCTCGCTGGCGATCGGTTTCTCGATGGCCCCCAACAGTCCCTACTACTCGATCTGCGCCGACCTCTTCAAGGGACGGACGGGACTCGCCACCGGGATGATCGTGACCTTCTTCTCGCTCTCCGGCGTGCTCTGCCCGGTGATCACGGGGTGGCTGGCGGAAGCGGGGGGCGGGTTCGCACCCGCCTTCACGGCCCTGTGCGTGGTGGTGGGCAGCGGCGTCATCGGGATGCTGTGCTTCGCGAGCGGACGGCCGCCGGCCGTGGCCGACCCTTCCTGAGACCGGAACGGCGCCGGGGTTCTTCGCGCCTCGACGCGTCTCGCCGTGAATGCCCCTGCTAGAGTCGGCCTCGATGTCCGCCCGCCCCGATCGAGAACGTCGATCCTCCAGGCAACTGAGTCGTCGAGGGTTCCTCGAGGCCACGGCCGTCGCGTCGATGACGCTCTCGCTTCCCCGGTCGTCCCTCGCGGCGATGCGGATGCTCGCCGAACCCGTCGAGATCGGGGTCATCGCGGATCTCCACCACGACCTGATGCACGACGGCGAGGCCCGACTCGAGGCGTTCCTCGACGCGATGTCCGAGCGTCGTCCGGACGCGATCCTCCAACTCGGCGACTTCGCCTATCCGATTCCCGAGAACGAGCCGGTCATCCGCCGCTTCAACGACACGCCTCTCCGCGCGTTGCACGTCATCGGCAACCACGATCTCGACAAGGGCGTCTCGAAGTCGACCTGCGTCGAGCGGTTCGGAATGCCCGGGCCGCACTACGCGGCGGACATCGGCGGAATCCGGCTTCTCGTGCTCGACGGAAACGACCGGGGCTCGCCCGTCGGCCGAGGGGGATATCCCTCGTTCATCGGTCCGGGTCAGGTGGCATGGTTGAAGGACCAGCTGGAGTCCACGGAGCATCCCGTCGTCGTGGCCTCGCACCAACCGCTCGCCGGCGCATTCGCGATCGACAATGCCGAGGAGATCCAGGAGATCCTCGGGGCGGCGGCGGACCGCGTGGTTCTCGCGATCAACGGGCATTCGCACATCGATCAGGTCGTCAGGGTCCGGGGGGTCACCCATCTGCACGTCAACTCCGCGTCCTACCGGTGGGTCGGGGGTGATCACCGGCACCGGAGCTACGCGGCGGAGATCCACGAGCGGCACCCGTGGATCGCCTGCACCTGTCCCTATCGCGACTGTCTTCATGCCACGATCACGATCGATCCCGAGGGTCTGGAGGTCCGGGTCGCGGGCGTCCGCAGCGCGTGGGTGGGCGCCTCGCCCGCGGAGCTCGGCGTCGACCTCCATCCGGAACTCGTCGACGGCGAGCAGATCGCCCCGCGGATCCGCGACCGTCGGCTCGCCCGCATCCGCCGATGACGCCCCGGGGATCCGCTTCGGCCGTGCCGCATCGAGGCCGTTCACGTAGCATCATCGTCCCGGTCCGGTTCCGGACCATCCACGACGAGCCGAGCGGGAGCCTCGAAATGAGCGAAGCGAAACGGATCGAAGCGTGCGTCCAGCGGTACTACGCGAGCCTCCGGGCCTCGGATCCCGCGATGGTCCGCGAGGTCTTTCACCCGAGCGCCAGGATCACGGGTTATCTCCCGGACGGGCTCCATGAAATGAGCGTGGAGGACTTCGCCGGGTTCGTCGAGGCGCAACAGCCCTCGCCCGATGCATCCGGGGCCGATCGGATGCTGGAGATCCTCTCCTGCGAGGTCGCGGGCGACACGGCCGCGGTGCGTCTCCGTGAGTCCTACCTCGGGATGATCTTCCTCGACACCTTCGGGATGCTCCGGATCGACGGCCGTTGGACGATCTACAACAAGCTCTTCCACGTCGAATCCTGAACTCCCCGGAAAGGGTCTTCATCGACGCTCGGTGCGACGGCTCCGCGATCCATGCTTTCGATACACGCGGGATGCCTCGCGTTTCGCGAGGCTCGTTCCGCGGGCGTCGAAGATCCGCTCCTTCGCCGTTCGATACGCGGTCTCGTGGTCGACCACCGGGGCCGGGTACGTGTCCCCGATGACGCATCCCGACATGTGCTGGGTGAGCGGCGGCATGCCCTCCGGCCGTGCGATGTGCTCGTCCGGGACGTCCGCGAGCTCGGGGACCCATCGCCGGATGAACCTTCCCTCCGGATCCTGGTCGATCGCCTGCTTGATGGGCGAGTAGATCCGGACGGTGTTGATTCCGGTCACGCCGGACTGCATCTGGCACTGGGAGTAGTGGATCCCCGCCTCGAAGTCGAGGAATCGGGTGGCGAGGTGCTCGGCGACCGGCTTCCAGTGGAGCCAGAGGTGATAGGCCGCGAAGGAGACGAGCATCGCCCGCATGCGGAAGTTGATCCAGCCCGTGCGGTCCAGGCAGCGCATGCAGGCGTCCACCAGCGGGTACCCGGTGCGTCCCCCGACCCACGCGTCGAATCGACCTCGCTCCTCGTCCGACCAGCGGGAACGGTCCTCCTCGCGGAGATCGTCGAACGCTCGATTGAAGTTCCGGAACTCGATCTCCGGTTCGTCCTCGAGCTTCTGCATGAAGTGGCAGTGCCATCGCAGCCGCTTCTCGTAGCTCGCGAGCGAACGTCGCCAGCGTCCCGCGGCCGGATCCTCGCGAAGGGAATCGATCCGATGACGCGTCGCGTGATGGACGGTCCGGATGGAGAGCGACCCGTATGCGAGATGCGGGCTGAGCCGGCTGCAGGCCGTCCAACCCTCCACCGGGGTCGACATCGCCCGCTGGTAGTCCTCGCCGCGGTCGTGCAGGAACGATTCGAGCACCCCGGTCGCCCGGTGCTCGCCGCCGCGCTGGGCCTCCACCATCGGATTCGATCCGGCGTCGCGGATCTCGATCGACCGCGCATCGTCCGCGGCGAGCAGGTCGATCGCGTCGGTCGTCGGTCCCTCGATCGACTTCGGAACCGGGAGCGGCGGGGGGGACATCCTTCGACGCCAGCGGCCGGCCCACCCGTCGCGGGATGCGAGCGGCCTGATCACCCCGTGCTGGGGTCGTTGGTTCCAGAGGACGTCCCGGCGTCGGCACCATGCGGCGACCCGGCGATCGCGGGCGTAGGTGATCGCGAGCCCCGTCTCCTCGTGGCTCCAGATCTCCTCGAACCGCCACTGGTCGTGGAGCCGGTCGAGGGTCTCGGGCATGGCGCCGTGCCGCACCAGGAGGACCGACCCGAGCGAGGCCAGTCGACGCCGGAGCTCACCGAGGCAGTCCTCGATGAACGCGAGATGTCCGGGGGACCATTCGGGAGACGCGAGCACCTCGGGTTCGTGGACGTAGAGACCGACCACCGGTCCGCGTCCGGCGGCTTCGACCAGCGGTGCGTGATCGGCGACTCGGAGGTCTCGCTTGAACCAGACGACGGATCTCGGCATCGGCTGCTCTTCGATTCGAGCGTGGACGTGGATTCGACCTTCAGGCGACCGATGCCGGCTTCGGGCGTCGAGCATCCGGGGGACCGGGTCGCGGGAGCATCGAGCCTCCTCGAGGAACCGGATCGTTAGACTCTGCGACCGGACACCGCTCGCCACACCTTCGAGGAGAGGAACGAACCATGCTGATCGAACACACGATTCTCGGAAACGACATGCAGGCGGTCGAAGTCACCCTGCAGCCCGGCCAGGAGCTGGTCGCGGAGGCGTCGACCCTGCTGGCGATGGACGAGTCAATCACCTTCGAGGCGAGGATCGGCGACGGATCCGGGAAGAGCGGGGGGCTGATGGGCGCACTCGGGCGGGCGGTCACCGGCGCCGGCGTGTTCCTGACGCACTTCGAGAACGGCGGCAGCGCCCCCGCGAAGGTCTCCTTCGCCGCGAACAGTCCGGGGCGCATCGTGCCGGTCCATCTCCCGGACTGGGGCAATGCGATCAAGGTCGAGCACAGCGGTTTCCTGTGCGCGACGAAGGGGACCCACATCAACGCGAAGCGGGCCAACCGCATCAGGGCGGGCGTCTTCGGCGGCGCCGGTTTCTTCCTCCAGCAGATCGAAGGGGATGGAACGGCGTTCCTGCACTGCTGTGGCTCGGTGATCGAGCGGACGCTGGACGACGAGGTCCTGCGTTGCGAGCCGGGTGCGGTCGTCGCGTTCGACCAGGGGTTGGATTTCTCGATCGAGCGGGCGGGCAATCTCAAGACGATGGTGTTCGGCGGGGAAGGCGTGTTTCTCGCCACCATCCGCGGCTCCGGCAAGGTCATCATGCAGAGCCTGCCCTGGGGTCGGGTGGTCAGCCACATCGTCGCCCAGTGCCCCAGCAAGTAGTCGGACGCGGTCGAAGGGCGGCCCGATTCCCCCCCGACCAACGCCCCGGGAGGTCGACGAGATGACCGGATTCGAGATCATCGCCGGCGATCCGCGGGAGTCGGACGTCGCCGAACTGCTGCGGGCCCATCTCCAGTTCGCGCGGGAATGGTCGCTCCCCGAGAACGTCAAGGTGCTCGGGGCGGATGCGCTGGCGTCGGACGACGTGGACTTCCTCGTGGCACGGCGGGAGGGNCTGCTGCTCGCCATCGGNGCACTGGTCCCGTTCGAGGACGGGCACGCCGAGATCAAGTCCATGCACACCGTGGACGAGGCCCGGGGTCGGGGAGTCGGATGGGCCGTGCTCGAACGACTGGCGTCGATCGCCGACGAGCGAGGATGCCGTCGAGTCAGCCTCGAGACGGGGACGGACAAGGCCTTTTCGCCGGCGCGAAGGCTCTACACCCGGGCGGGATTCAAGGTCTGCCCTCCGTTCGGCGCGTATCGATCGAGCCCGGACAGCGTGTGCATGACGCGGCGTCTCTGACCGCGGGCGGGCTCGTTCCGACGCGAGGCGAACCCGCTCAGGCGCAGGATGCGCAGCGACCGGAGAGGGTGAGCTCGTGGGATTCGAGTTNGAAGCCCTTCGGCAGCATCTTGCTCAATCCACCGGGGCATCCTTCGATGTCGTAGAAGCGATCGCAGACCCGGCAGTGGAAGTGGTGGTGGTGGTGGGAGGCCACGTGAGCCGGTTCGTAGCGATCCGGCGCGCCGGCGACCACCACGTTCGCGATCTCGCCGTCGTCCCGGAGCCGGCGAATCGTCCGGTAGACGGTGCGGAGGCCGAGCGAGGGCACCTCGGTTCCCGCGGCGGCATGGATCTCCTCGATGGAGAGCGGTCGGCCCGCCTCCCCGATCACCCGGCGGATCGCCTCGAGCTGTCGTGTCGTCCGACGCAAGGTCATGCCGTCATTCTCGCACCTCAATCCACCTCGGTCGATCGTGATGGCCCGGTTGGAGGCANAAAAGTGCCATTATGCCTCGTTTAGTAGTTGACTCTGGGATGTCAATAGGAAAGGATGACACATCCGATCCAGGAGATCCGTCCTCCATGCCGCGATTCCATCAGGCTCGAACATCACGCCGTGCGGCCGATCCGCCCCGGCGGACGGGATTCACGTTGATCGAGGTCCTCGTCGTCCTCGGCGTGATCACGGTGCTCATCGGAATCGTGATCCCGATGCTTCGCGGCGCGAGGCTCGCATCCCTCAACACGCTCGACCTCTCCCAGCTCCGGCAGCTCGGCGTGGCCCATCTCGCGTACCAGGCGACGAACTCCGAACACTTCGTCGATGTCGGGCTTCCGCATGGTGGGTATGGAGACGAGGCGAGCAGCTTCGCCGAGGTCCTCGGTCGCTACACCGACGACATCGTCATGAAGTCGCCGCTGGATACCAGCCCCCACTGGCCGTCGGACGTCGGGGGCGAGGGCCGAGGCGTGGAGGATGGCGGCGCCGGTCCGTTGCGACGGACCAGCTATGGAATGAACAACTACCTTTCGAGGAATTATTCGCCGATGGTCGCGCTCTACGGGCCCGGCCACGCCGCGGATCGCTTCACCAAGGTGCGTCGNCCCGAGAAGATCGTGTGCTTCCTTCACATGACCCGGGAGGGGGACTTCGCGGTCAGTGATCACCCCCACGTCGAATCCTGGAGCGCGGGCGACGAGCCGTGGCGGCTCGCCAGTCGGCAGATCGCGATCTCCGCCGCGGAGGGCGAGGAGATCCTCGACCCGCTCGCCGTCTCGAACTACGGAATGCTGGATGGATCCACCGCCACGATCCAGTTCGCCGACGTCTACGAGTCCGCGCAACGAAACGCCTTCGATCCCGCAGCCCGACCGCCCTCCGCCGGGGGTTGAGGCGGNACCGAACCAGATCCCGACCTCACGGAAACGAAACGAACCTCATGCCCAACGCAATCCGAGCGAAGACTCCCGCCCTCATGCGGCTCCTGGTGATTCCCGTGCTTCTCGTCGCCACCGAGGCGATGGCGCAGCATGCCGGCGACATCGGGCTCGGCGTCGCGGACGACCGGCTCGAAGTCAGCGGCCCGATCGGTGGCGAGGATTCCGGTGGGGTCTTCTACGCCGAGTTCGGAGACACCGGTTTCCCCGGCTACACGTCCAACCCGGGTTTCGACGCCTTCCCGGGCACGTTCCCGCCCGGACGCATCGGCTTCGACGCGCTGAGCGGACTTCGCCGCTGGGACATGAAGCTNGGTGTCTGGGAGGAGCCGGAGGACGTCCCCGAGCGGATGAGCATCTCGTTCATCACGCTCCAGACGATCGTGGACGACGATCCGGAGGACGGCTTCGACCTCGCGGTGCAGCCCAACGGCGGCTGGCATCGCCATCTCGACTTCGAGATCCTCGCCGGTGAATCGGGGGAACGCCGCCCCGGGGTCTACCGGATCGAATTCTCCCTCTACAGCACGATGGGCATCGCGAACAGCGAGCCCTTCACGATCGTCTTCGACTACGACGCCTCCCAGGCCGAGGTCGATGCGGCGATCGAATCCCTCGAACCGTCACCGCCCTGCCCGGGCGACTTCGACGGTGACGGGGCGGTGAGTGGCGCCGACTTCGGCATGATGCTGGCGGCGTTCGGTACGAATTCGCCCGAGTTCGATCTCGACGGGGACGGCATCATCTCCGGATCGGACATCGGACTCCTGCTTTCCACGTGGGGTGTGTGCTCCTGAGCCGTCGAGGGGCCGCCGCCTTGCGGAGACCCGATCGGCGTCCGAGGCACGATCTCCCCGGTTCACTTTCCCTTTTCATCGTTTCTTTTTAGATGAGGTACCAAGAGATGACAGCTCGATTTGGATTTTCCGCTTCCCGTTTCGCCAGACTCGCGCTCGTCGCTTCGCTCCCGATCGCCGCATCCTCCGCGGTCCTCGCGGACGAAGAGGGCGAAGAGCACTTCGACATCGGCGTCTGGAACGACGGCGGCGTCCTCCGGACCGGCGGATGGGACCACGACAACGAGACCCTCGAAGTCGCGAACCTCCGGGTCTTCGAGGCCCACTTCGGCGAGGACCCCGATTTCCCGTTCGCGATCGACGAGCCCGGGATCGGTGGTGTCGCGGCGGACGTGGGTCTGCCCATCGGCGCCACCCTCAGCCTGAACCTCGACGCCGGACTGCGCATCTGGAACGGCGGCGGGTTCGATGACGACTTCGCGGCGACCATGTTC
>NYWD01000018.1 GCA_002684855.1 Planctomycetaceae bacterium
CCGGGATAGCTCCGCTCTCACCGCCTGCTGTTGCTGGCGCAGATGCACTCTTACTAGTGCCCAGCAGTGCCTCCTTGTTTGCTGCAGCTTGACCGGAAGCTGCTGTTTCTGCACCTGTAGAATCAGCCGAACTGAAAACCGAGTCATTAGGTGACGTGGACGAGCAAGCTGAGAGCCTGGAAGTTGGCAAGCAGTTAGACGATGAGCCGGCCACACTACAATCTGGCGACGGAATCGACCAAGACTCCATGGAAACGCCTGCAGACGCTGCAGCTAGAGAAGTTTCTGATACAGCTGCAAGAAGACCAAAGGCGAGTAGCTGGAGCAGTTCTGCTGGGCAATCAGCGCAAGAGGAGACACCGGAAAATACACGCTCATGGCCAAGAATGGAAGTGGCGAGGATAAGATGGACGTTCAAGTGGAAGTGGTTGACAAGCCAACTGCGCCTGTCGGTCCTCTCGAAGTTTCCGACCTCAAAAAGGATTCAGCGAAATTGAAGTGGAAGCCCCCAGAAGACGACGGAGGATCGCCCGTCACCGGCTATGTCGTTCAGAAGAAACCAGTCAGTGGCGGTGACTGGGTCTCGGTGCCCACCGAAATCAAAGGAACGGAATTCACCGTCACCAGATTGAAAGAGGGCGAGAGATACGAATTCCGCGTTATGGCAGAGAATGCGATTGGCACTTCCCCCGCCCTGGACACCGGAGGCCTCGCATTCCTGGCCAAGAATCCCTATGACGCCCCTGGAGCACCGCCACCTCCAGGCATCCAAGAACACGACAGGGATCACATTACACTCCAGATCAAACCACCGGTAAACAACGGAGGCGCTCCAATTACCGGTTACACGATCGAACGCAAAGAAAAAGGCAGCAACAGATGGATTCCCGTCAACAAGGAACCAATCAGCGATGAATACTTCAAGGATGAATCTGTGATTGAGAAGAAGGAGTATCAATATCGCGTCATCGCACACAACAAAGCCGGACCCGGAAAACCATCCGACCCATCCAGCCACGTTCGCGCGATTCCAATGAACGAGGCGCCCAAATTCCTCTTCGATCCGAAGCTGCTGACGAAAGAGTTGCGCGTCCGCGCTGGCGAGCCACTTGAGTGCAAACTGCCCGTCAGCGGTCAACCGCCGCCAGAATGCATTTGGGAGCTCAACGGCGAGACGCCCGAGGAGGCCATCACGGGCGCCACAGAGGATCAAGTATCTTTCCTGATCCCGAAAGCCAAACGGGATATGAGCGGAAAGCTAAAAGTAAAGCTCAAAAATCGCAACGGAGAGGATGAAGTGGAATTTAAAGTCGTTGTCTATGACAAACCATCACCTCCTATCGGACCATTGGAGGTTTTGGACACGACCAACGACAGCGTCACCCTTCAATGGAAACCACCAAAAGACGACGGAGGGTCGCCCATTGATGGCTACATTGTTGAATATCAGGTGGAAGGATCTGACGAATGGGTCCAAGGTCCTCGTGTTGCAACCTCTTGCAAGCACAAGGTCAAAGGACTGCCCAGTGGAGAAAAGGTCAAATTCAGGATCTCCGCGGAGAACGTGTACGGCGTGAGTAGTCCAATTACGGGTCCACCAAACGGAGTAGTTGTCAAATATCCTTTCGATGCTCCATCTCAACCGGGAAAACCAGAAATCCAAGAGTATCACGAGACAAATATGATCCTCGCTTGGGAAAAGCCCAAACACGATGGAGGAAATCCCATCCAAGGTTACATGGTTGAGAAGCGTGAGCGTGGTCGTGAAGATTGGGTCAAAGCTTTGGCTTCGCCCGTCAAAGACACGACGGCAAATGTGCAGAATCTCACCGAAGGCCAGTTTTACGAATTCCGCGTCGTCGCCTTCAACACGGCAGGTCCAAGTGAGCCAAGCAAGCCTTCAAATATGCAGCGCGCAGAGAAACCTGTATTCCCGCCACCTGCCCCCGGCGCTTTGTCGGTGGATGAGGTGACCAAGGATCACGTGAATCTGTCGTGGAAGAAGCCCCTTGATGATGGAGGCGCCAAACTCACTGGATTCGTGATTGAAGCCTGTGGCCCAGATGGCGTTTGGAAGGAAGTCAAGACTACAGGGCCCAACGTCACTTCCGCCAGCATTCCTGTGGAGGAAGGAGAGCAGCTGCAATTCCGCGTTCGCGCAGAAAACGAGAGAGGAGCTGGTGATCCGTCGCGACCAACGGACATGATCACATGCGTGGACCAACCCTGCCGCCCCTCGATGGACCTCAGCGAACTCAAAAACATCACCGTCAAGGCCCCCGATGCCATCAAGCTTAAAGTCCCTTTCAAGGGCGTTGAGAAGCCGACGGCGATTTGGAGCGTCAACGGCAAAGATTTGGTCGACGACGGCGAAAGCGTCATCGCGACGATGACCGACGACACCATCGAACTCATCGTCCAACCATCCTCCAGACAACATCACGGAGAATTCACCCTCACGCTCAAGAACAGCCTCGGTACCGCAGTTGGACACGCAAAGGTCACCGTCCTCGCGCCACCAGCCGCCCCACAAGGACCTTTGGAGGCTGAGAACGTGGACGCGACATCTATCAAGTTGGCTTGGAAGCCTCCTGCGGACAACGGCGGTGACAAAGTGACCAATTACGTCGTTCTCAAACGAGAAAAGGGCAAAAAGTCTTGGTCCAAAGCTGCGCCTTACGTCGGCGCCGACGAACAAGATTTCACCGTCAAAAACCTCGTCGAAGGCAAAGAATACGAATTCCAAGTCGTCGCCGAGAATGCTTACGGTTTGTCGGAGCCCTTACAGACGGACAAGCCTATCACGGCCAAGCCTCCTTACGATGCCCCTGGCAAGTGCTCTCCTCCGAAATGCAAGGGCACAACCGAGGACTCTATCACGCTCACTTGGGACCCTCCCAAAGACGATGGCGGAAACCCGGTCACGGGCTACGTCGTCGAGAAGAAGGAAAAGGGAACCGACAAATGGGTCAAAGTCCCGATCGACGTCAAGGACAACGAGGCTACGGTGCCAGGCCTCGTCGAGGGCAAAGAATACGAATTTCGCGTCTCTGCCGTCAACAACGCCGGCGTCGGAGAGCCTTCGGACTCCAGCGGCGCCATCGAGGCTGTGCCGGCGCCTTCCGCACCCAAAATCGGCGAAGGATTCGTTTTGGGCAATTTGGTGGTTTTGGCCGGAGATCCGTTTGTCTTGAAGATTCCATACACTGGATTCCCACCACCGACCGCCGCCTGGTCCAACAATGGCGTTAAGATTGAGACTTCGGATCGCGTGGCGTCGATTGTTGATCGCAATTACGTCATCCTCAGCGTCAAATCTGCCATCATGAGTGATGCCGGAAGCTACAGCGTCACACTCACTAATCCATCTGGCTCAGACTCCATCACAGCCAACGTCAGAATCGTCGACAAGCCTGGACCTCCACAAGGTCCGATCACGCCTTCTGATCAGACACCTGACTCTATGGTCCTGTCATGGAAACCACCCAAGGAGGAAGGTGGTGCTCCGGTGACGAATTACATCGTCGAGATGAAGGACGAAAGCGACGAATGCGGAGTTTGGAAGAAGGTGACCAACTTTGCCAGATATCCCAGAGCCGAAGTCTACAATCTGACTCCGGGTCACAAATACGCCTTCCGAGTCTTCGCCGAGAATATTTACGGCACCGGCGAACCACTGGAGACCGATGACGGTGGCATCGTCGCCGGATACGCTTTCGATCCACCTGGCGCTCCCAGCACTCCGCGTGTCTTGAAGAACGAGCCCAACGGGGTGCAGTTGGCTTGGGGCAAACCGATCGACGACGGCGGCGGCAAGATCCAAGGCTATCAAGTCGAGATGAAGGAAGTGGGAACTCAGAATTGGGTGCCTGCCAACGATGCCATTACCAAAGACAATACCTTCACCGTAGACAGAATGAAGCCAAATACCGACTACGAATTCCGCGTCAAGGCGAAGAACTTGGCTGGTTTTGGCGAGCCTTCTCCTTCCACCGCTCCGGTCAAACTCAAGAACAAAGTCACGAAGCCTTCCACTCCGGGAATCCCCAACGTGCAAGACATTGGCAAAGACTGGATCAAACTGGAGTGGTCTCCACCCATCAAAACCGGAGGCGCCGAAGTCAAAGGTTACATCGTGGAGAAGAGAGACGTCGCCACCGGCATGTGGATCAAATGCAACAACGAACCTATCGCCGCCAATGAGGCCAAGATCAAGGATTTGACTGAGAACGGTGAATACGAATTCCGCGTTAAGGCGGTCAACGAGGCGGGAGAGTCTGATCCTTCCATGTGCACTCATCCCATCAAAATCAAGCCCAAAGTCGTCGGAGATTTCCCAGTCTTCGAGATTCCTCTCAAGAAGGTCAAAGCGGGTGTCGGCAAAGAGGCAGTTTTTGTGTGCAAAGTCAAAGGCGAGCCTCCAGTCGATTCTGTCAAATGGCTTTGGTCAGGACAGCAAATCCACGTCACAGGTGGTGGCCGAACGAGGATCGAATCAAAGGGAGAGACGCAGAAGTTGATCGTGACGGAAGTTTGGGCTGGAGACCACAACGTCCGCATCACTTGTGAAGCCACCAATCTCGTCGGTGCAGCGTCCTCCGCAGCAAGACTCAAAGTCGTTGGTCCTCCATACTTCTCCAAGCCGATCGGCGACAAAAGCGTGGATTTGGGAGAAACGTTGTCTGTCAAAATCGCACCAGAAGGCAAAGGACCCTTCACTTTCCAAGTTCTTAAAGATGGAGAACCACTTAAGATGGACGATAGAGTGACTTTGAACGATTTCGAAGACTTTGCTCATCTCCAAATTGCCAACGCAGAAAGAGGAGACTCTGGCAAATACCAAGTGGTCATCACCAACGACTCTGGCTCAACAACAGTCGACTTCAACACAGCCGTTGTTGCTGTGCCTGGCGAGGTGGCCGATGTGAAGGCCGTGGAGACGACGAATGATAGCATCAAATTGGCCTGGACGCCTCCCAGAGAATCCGGAGGCAAACCAATCACTCACTACCTCATCGAGAAATGTGATGTCACCTCTGGACTCGCAGCCGCAACATGGACGGTTGCGTCGGCTAATTGCAAGAATCCTGAATTCACTGCAACCGGATTAACGGAAGGCAACGATTATTTCTTCCGTGTCTCCGCCTGTAACGAAGTCGGAGCCGGAGACGCTGTCAGGACTAAAGACGCAATTAAGGCCGCTTATCCATTCGACAAGCCATCATCTCCATCCAACTTGAAGGGAACGGAAGTTGGCGGCGACTTTGTGACCTTGTCTTGGGATGCGCCATCAACCGATGGTGGTGGACGACTCGACGGCTACTTGATCGAGAAGCGGGAAGTCGGTACGGACGACTGGATGCCNGCATCTCGTGGTCAACTGGTCAAGTGCCCGATGGCNAACATTACGCATCTCAAAGAAGATCACGAATACGAATTCNGNGTCATCGCCGTNAATCNAGCNGGACACTCGGCNCCTTGTGTCATCGAAAGACCCATCACGGTTCGTGATCCGAATGCNAAACATCTTCCCAAATTTGTCAAGGGATTGGAGAACCAAACTGTCGTTGAAGGCAAGTCNGCCACTTTCACCGTGGAAGTCACAGGCAATCCCCGTCCCAANGTGTCCTGGTTCAAGGGTGCCAAAGAGTTGTATCCTTCCAACAAATTCCAAATCACCAAATCTGGCAACCTGCACACTCTCGTCGTCCACGACATCACCGCCGAGGAGGCCGACGAATTCAGCGCCAGAGCATCCAACACGGGAGGATCCAGATCAACCATGTGCAACCTCGAAATCGAAGGTCCACCAAAGATCAAGGTGCCTCCCAAGTACCAGGATACAACGTCTTACGAGCGCAATGACAATGTCACCCTCAAGATTCCTTACATTGGTCATCCAACTCCGACTGCTTCCTGGCAGCTGGATGGAGTCGATGCTAAGCAGAGCCCTCATTTGGACATGGTGGTTGTTGGCAGACACGCTGTTCTCTCTATCAAGGGCGCTACTATGGCTGACGGAGGCCACTGGAAGCTCAGACTCGAAAACAAGTTCGGTTACGACGAGGCTGTTATCAAGATTGCGGTCAATGACCGTCCGGACTCTCCTCGCACTCCGATCGTTGAGAACGTCAAGGACACTTCCGCTTACATCCGTTGGGGCGCTCCTAATGACAACGGCGGCTTCATTACTCACTACACCGTCGAGAAGTTTGAGATTAACAACCCTGAGGCCGGTTGGACCAAAGCCGGCACCACCAGATTCCCCTACATCAACCTTCAAGATCTCAAAGCGGACACGGAATATCAGTTCAGAATCGTGGCGGAGAACTTTTACGGCAAAAGCGGGGCCAGTGAACCGACCTCACCTGTCAAGACCAAGAAGAAGGAGATCATCCTCGAAGCGCCAAAGAAGAAAGCCTGGATGGAAGACGAAGATGGACGTAAGATTCGTGGACGAGGATCCAAAGCTCAAGACTACGACAAACTCATGTGGAACATCGACGAGAAACTCCAGAGGAAGAGGTGTCAAGTGAAGTACAACTCTGTGTATGAGGAGTACGACATCTTGGAGGAGATTGGTGTCGGCGCTTTTGGCGTTGTTCATCGCGCCGTCGAGAAGAAAACCGGAAGATCCTTCGCCGCCAAATTCGTACCCATCCATCATGCCTCGGAAAGAAATATGATCAAGAACGAAATCGCGATCATGAACGAGTTGCACAATCCCAAGCTCTTGTATCTACATGACGCATTTGAGGAGGATGACGAGATGGTCCTCATTGAAGAGTTTTTGTCTGGCGGCGAACTCTTTGACAGAATCACCGACGATTCTTTCAGAATGACAGAAGAAGAAGCCAGAAACTACATGAGACAAATCTGTCAAGCCCTCAAGTCGATCCACGATCAGTGCATCGTGCATTTGGACTTGAAGCCCGAAAACATTTTGTTCGAGTCTTCCAAATCTGACAATTTAAAGTTGATCGACTTCGGATTGGCGGCCAAATTGGACCCCGAAGTCGTTGCTAAGGTTTCCATAGCAACGGCAGAGTTTGCCGCGCCAGAAATCGTCAACCGAGAAGCCATCGGATATTATACCGATATGTGGGCCGTCGGTGTTTTGACATATATCCTGTTGTCCGGTCTCTCGCCCTTCGCCGGAAATACGGACAACGAAACCCTCAAGAACGTCAAACGGTGTTTCTGGGAGTTTGACCCGGCAGCCTTCAGACATATCAGTGCGGAAGGCAAAGACTTTATTAGCCGGCTCCTCATCTTGGAAAAGGAGAGGCGCATGAATATTTATCAGGCTTTGGAGCATCCTTGGTTGACCCAAGCAGGCATTTGCTCCACAGAACGTATTCCCCCGTCCAGCTACTACAAATTCCGTGACAGGCTCTTACTCAAATTCGACAATTATCCCAAGGCATTCCCGGCCATCGGAAGACTGGCCAACAATTCCTCTCTCAAAAAACTCAGACCCAAAGAGTACAAAATCTTCGACACATATTTTGATAAACGCGAAGCAGCCCCAAGATTCGTCATTAAACCACAAAGCCTCATCGTCATTGAAGGAACCGAAGCCAGGTTCGAGTGTCGCATCGTTTCCCCAACTGCGCCAATCCTCACGTGGGAGAAAGAGGGCGTCGAGGTCAAAATCTCTCATCGACACTTCAAACAATACGAAGGAAAGAACTTCAGACTCGTCATTAAGAGAACAAAGATCAGCGAAGACGCTGGTGAATATTTGGCCACTGCCACCAATTCCTATGGCTCCACTTCCGAACTCGGCTTCCTTAATGTTGAACCTCAACGTGAAAAACAGATGTCCCGACTATTCAGCAAAGAAGCCACCCCAGTACGAGACCGAAAGATTGCGGAGAGCCAACGCACGATCGAAGAGCCCGATTCCCCGCCCATGTTCACTTTCCTCCTCCGTCCCCGATTCGTTCAAGAGGGTCAAGCAGTCAAGCTGCTCGCCTGTCTCAACGCGAAACCAACACCAAAGATCACGTGGTTGAAGGACGGGACGCCACTTCCGGTGACTCTCCGATTCTGCGAGAACTATTACTACGGCGTGGCAACTTTGGAGATTGTGGGCGTGGAAAAGGACGACGAGGGCGTCTACACTTGCACCGCCGAAAACGAACTCGGCAAAGCCAGAACTGAATGTCTCCTTTCCGTTGAAGCCAAGGCGTATATTCCTGCCAAGCCCCAGAGTCTTCTTATCATGGAATCGAAACTGTTGGACCGCAGCATCTCATCAAACTACGAAGCGCACTTCTCTTCCCAATCCTATTCCTCATTCACCAACAGCGCTCTCACATCTCTTCAGAGGCAGACGAGTAAAGTCGGGCCCACCGCAACAGTCGCCCCCGTCGCTATGGTCAAGGAGGAAAGAGCCGCCGTAGGCCTGCCTCCAAGTGGTCGATCATCCAGAATTATCAAGAAGTCCGCCATCTCCTCCTCCTCATCTTCCACAGTCCTCCAACAATCTTCATCTTCGAGAGTTATTGTGGAGGAAAGACATGAATCTGTGTCTCGATAAGATATTCTAATCGCTTGACTCAACGTTACTCCCGCCATCAAAACCTCAACTAACCAACAGCTACGCGGGGAGAAGGCTCCACACAAGTCAATCAGACCTTTATGGCGAATCGTCAGCATCTCATAAGTCAACTCTAGTCAGAACGTCATCATTTAAGCGATAAAGGTCCCTTCTGATGGCCCATTCTTCACGTGAACATTGCGCGCAAGACGACAGAAAAAATCCTTATCTATCTATCAACTTGCCATCGGAGCTTCTCCTCCCCCTTTTTAGCCATACATCCCTTTTCCTCCGTCGAATAATCCCCCCCCCTCCCTTCTCCCTTCTCTTGCGCCTTGTCACTGCCGTTTCTTTACTTCCGTTGATATTCACATTCACTTGTTATAACTTTTTTTTAATCTGTTAGTTTACATCTTTTGTCCAACCTTCGTTTATGAACGAAAGACAAAAAAAACTCCATGTAGCAAAGGGAAATTCTCTCATATGAGATTTCCCTTTGTCTATGTAAACTGATACACATAAAAGTACGGCTGAGAAAAAGCATTTACATCTATATAAACATAGAACGAGAATGTAAATACCCATTATCGAAGAACACATTAAACACATTAATCCGTGCTTTTTTCCAAATACAATTCTATAATGTTGAATTTTTTATTTAGGTGAAAAGAAAAATTAATTCCTTTGCATTGCCGAGTGATTTGTTTTGTAAGATA
>NYWD01000019.1 GCA_002684855.1 Planctomycetaceae bacterium
TCTGGAGGCCAGGTTCTGATGACATGGATCTGATCTACACCTGGCTTAGGATGTCTGTTGCCAGTATTGAGAACCACCTGGCTAGGACTATCATCAGCCACATGGACTGGAGTCATGGAGTCCTGAGCTCACACATCCAGACGCAGACAGGCATCGCCGTTGTCTCAGCCAGTATCCAGCACATGTCAGAAACCAGTCCCACCATAAGTGCTGGTGGTGGCGGCAGTGTGGCGGCAATGACCCACCTGGCCATGGCAAGTTTCTCTGCCGGTCCAGTGGGACAGTTCTTGTTTTTTTTCCTGGACCATGGTGTCTAGACTCCACCTGCACATGATGGACAGGTCAGGGACAGAGAGCCAGTCACTGCTAGCTGGAGACAAGATTTTATTCTCTCAACTGATGGACTATGACCTCAATCCTCAAATAGAGACAGTTGTGGCAGCCGCTGTTGTAGGCAAGAATCCCCTGGCCTGTTACCTTTGCCTCTGTCTTACCCAAGTGGGACATTCTCTTCCTGATTTATTGGAGCGAGGTTTCAGCATTTTAAAAACTATTCAAGAGGAAGGGAAGCATCAACATGTTCTTGAAATTTTACTTTATGTAGTACCTTTGTTCCTATGCGATGAGTCAGCAGTAGACAACTCCACATTCATCAGCATTCTCACCGCCCTTATGTCTGCTGACCAAGGCTACATCTCCATGGCAAAGTCCATGATCTCTGGAGAGTTTCCGGGGCCAGTGGCCCAGGAGATGGGTAACATGCTGAGAAAGATGATCTCCAGCTTCAGCCACTACAACCTAACGTCTCCCAGGAAACTGATCAGTCTTTGGCTTGAAATTATTGTCTTGGTTCCTGACTGGTCCAGCAACACAAGTGCCCTGTACCTTCTTGACATTCTCTGCTCATATTCCTTCTTCGATCCTGTCATACATTCTGAAACTTTGTTGTTTGCCAAAAACATCCACAAGGAGAACATCAACAACGAGACTGGTTCAGGGTTTATTAGCTGGATCACTGGTATCAACTATTCTGGATACAAGTTGATATTCTCCACGTCCGGTCCCAAGTTTCCATTCTTTGCCTTCTTTATTTTACAAGCAGAAGACTGCCACATAAGAGATACGGGGCTTTGGACAGAGATAGTGATGGAATTGTCACGAAACAAAACATTGGAGGAATCCTTGGCCTCTGCAGCCTCCAAGTGTCAAGCTTCACCCCCCTTGTCTAACCAACTGCCAGTGTATCGATGGGTCCAACAGGCACTAGACACTCCCATCTCTCATCCTTTGCAGCCAATTTTATGGCAAAAGTTCTTCCATTGCTTCCTGTCTAGACCAACACCACTGCATGAAGGAGAGGAGCCAAGAGGAGTAGGAATGTGCTTCTTCACAGGAATGATAAATAGTCTTTATTTGAAAAAGATGAAAAACTTTGTCAAGTCTTTACAAGAATATCAGGAAAAACAAGATAGGAAAAGTAATCCAGTGAGTGAAAATCTGAGTAAAATCTACAAATCATTTTACATCTGGTTAGACGAATCCAAGATTCTTGACAGTACACTTTACATCCCGGCCTTGTCCCCAGTCTATGAACCTGACAAACTCGCTCAAATCTTGACTGGGGACGGTACACTGTGGCTAGAATATATTGACAATGATGCAGTCCACTGTCAACACAGTCAGTCCGTCAATATCTGGGACAAAAATCATTTCAGACAAAAAATTTCCAAGGAAACAATGATTCCATTCAACTCTGACAGTAATCTGACTCCAACTGAGAGGATTATCAAGCGACTCCAATCATATGAATCCAGACTTCTTCCTCCTATCAATAAGAGGGAGACTAAACCAATCCTCCAAATCCCAATGTCCACCATAGTTTGTGAGGAGGCTTTGCTTCACTTTCTTGACTCTCCTCTTGGAGTAATGAATGAAATGTCCAGAAATTTCAGTTCCAATACCTTGGCATATGGAAGCTTGAATTGTAGTTTTCTTGAACTTTTGCCAATGCTTTGGAAAGATGAAGAGGTGGAGACTCTGATCAAGAAGGCTTGCCCAGGAACTAAACGTGGTAAGGAGAAGATAGAATGTTGTGGATCAGCCAAGATATTATTAAAGTATTCCGAGGCTAAAACGCAGGATGATATTGCTGTTAAATTGGAGAATAATCGGAAAGATTGGGAGACAGTAGAGACAAGGTTATTGGCTCCTCCTTCTCACAATTTTGTGACAGCTGCCTACAGTCTTAACAGTGTTTGCAACAAAATACTGAGACTGTATGAAAAGGACTTAGGTCGAGGTCAAAGATATAAAGGAATCCATCACAGCCTTGCTCTGGCTGTGTTCTACAAGGTAGCATCCTGTATCACTGAGGACTGGTTGGTTTGTCCCAGCCTCCGTAACTTCATNTCAGACACCCTCGAACTTTTGGCATCAGTGGTTGTGTCCTCCACTCCTGGTCAGGCTCCCAAGATACTCGAGGTTCTTATAAAATCTCCGCACTTGTCTCCATTTCTCTCGCAGCACTTCTCTCCCAATGTGGATGATAGCAATGAGGTTATCCACATCTATAACATCATAAGCAATCTTCCGGATGGTGATGGTGCTCTGCCATTCGTTTTGTTATCAAAACTTGATATGAAAAAGTGGTTGACAACCTCGCCATCGGCAAGAGAACGATCGGAACTGCTCAGTATAATTGCTACCGCCCTGGCTAGGACTGGACCGGATCCAGATCAAAGTAGAGAAATGCTTCATGGGCTGCAGAGGAAACATTTGTTCCAGATATTCAGAGAACAGAATCAATACCACTACTTAGAAATTTTAAAAATAATGTTGAGTTTGAGCGAAAAGAACCAATTGGATCCCAACCTCTGGATAGACTTGTTGAACACCACAACCCGCAGTCCTGGCAAGTTCAGTATAGAATACCAGACCAGGGAGGAAAGATTGGCCTCCATCATGGCTTTTGTCAAGTCTTTGACCTCAGAGGATATAAATTTACAAGAGACTGCCAACATCATTGCAGAGATACAACTTCATTTCCAGAAACAAAGGCTTCAATTTGGTCTTTATGGCCTCTACCCTAAATATAGGCCTTATGTGGAGGCCTTGGCTGCGTATTTCAATCTTATAGGACTTCAGATTATTCTTGGGCAAATTAAGTTAGATAAGGGAGTGTTTAAAACACAGCACCTGGACTTGATGTGGAGAACTATTGAGGGATTGTTTGGACCTTGGGTATTTCCATTAAGTTCCACCGAGCGTCGATCAGCAGCAACCTGGATCCAGCAATTGACCAATGAGAATTCACTGTTGTCACCCTGGATACCTGGGGACTGTGGGATGGCTTCCTCTATGCTCCACTCCTTTGTCTCATGTGTGGGGGTCCTGCTAACTCACGATACAAGCAGCCTTGTACTGTCTCGGGTGTGGACCATGTATGCCAGCAACTGGGCCCAGTTGGGTGTCAAGGATCACGTATTTGGAGTCATTCATCCCGTTCTTGCATCACTTGATTGGACTCAGTTTTTTCCATCTCATCATGATTTAGATCTGATGGTCAAAGTAATGGCAAATTTCCTTCCTGCCTGTCACGCCTTCCTGGGCACTCTCTTTGTTCAAATCAAATGGAAACNGATTGTGAACCAGCCTTCTGAAAATTCAACCACAAATCTGTTCCCCTCATTACTTTGTCTACTAGTCAAACTGAGTGGAGAACCTAATGTCCGACAAGCAGGAAAGATGTTGTCTATTTTACAAGAATCTGAATCCTGGAACTGGGGTTATGTTGACAGCACCAAGTATGAAGCCTTGGCACAGTGGCTGGTCATGAGTATTGACTGTAGGTGTGTTGTCAAGTACCATGAGAGAAATCCCATGGATGAGGCAACTTTGAGACTGTTTAAATCAGCTGCAGAATTTGGACAGGAGCAAGTGTCACGGAATGTAAACGCTGTAAAAAAGCAGAAAATCTGGATCAAATGTTGCACCAGACTGTTGTCTTCTTGTAGCAGTAAACATAAAAAGTTCCTTGCTTATAATCAGCCTGCCCTGCATACTTCAATTAGAAAAGTGTTGGAAGATATTACTGGTATCAGCAACATGGACTGTCAGACTAGCCCTGCTGTTGTTAAAGATTTTTTAACCTTACTGAACAGCAACACCAATTCTGTACTTCCTGGCTCTTCACTAATGGTTCTACAATCCTGGCTTAGTCAACAAGAGCCTGGCTCCAGTCCTCTTCACTCTCTATTAAACCAGTCGGCAGTTTGCATCAATGATGTGAGGATGGCTTCAACAGTGGTAGAGTCAGTGCTGGAGGCTTGCTTCAAGGAAAATGGGGCTGATCATAAAATCTCATGGTCAAATGTTCTTGGTCACATTTCCTGGCCCACAGGAACAAGAATCACTCAGATTTTGGAGCAGGGGGTGGAATCTGGGCACATCCTTCTTCTGCACTCCTACATNACCTATAGGAGATATCAAGCTGGTTCCATCAAGGATGAGCAGATGATCATTAGTACAGTAATGACTTGGCTGAGATTAATCAGTGTCACAGTTGGACCGGGAATAGAGGCAAAACTCCCCTTGCTATACAGGCATCTAGTCACATTGCTACAGAGACAAAATGAATTCAATTCTGACCAGTGCTGGACAGTGAGACAGATCCTCCACATGTGTGACATCCTTTCTGCCATTTGTGATACTCCCCTAGGTTGGAGTCAGAACTTGCTGGGAGCAATTGGTCTTGGATCATCCACTGTCATCTCTCATAAAGGAAAGTTTTTGGCTAGATCTATGCTGGTTTACCTAAGAATGCTGATTAATTTGCAAAGGACATCTTTGAATGAGAAACTCTTGGATGAAGATACTGAAAAAAGTAGAATTTTGCTAATGAGCTCCATGGAAGTAAAACCACATGTTGAAAAGCTATCCTCATTACAGAGCAATAAGGCATTTTCTGGCATTCATGACCTCATAGACTGGGTCCTACATCATCTCAAGGATGACACCATCACACTTGCAGACGCAGGTTTATTCCTAGACCATATTGTCATTGACAAACTTTATGTTGAGATATTCTTGCATTATTAGACTTGTACCATATCTATGCAATGCAATACAGCTTGTAATTAGTTATCAATCATCATACAGGGTGTCCAAAAAATTAGGAAATTATAGCATAACTTTTGAACAAATGGCCACTCAGAGGTGTGTGTTTAAATGTACAATATCATTAGTTCAAAAAGTTCAGCTAATTTCCTAATTTAGAGTTTTTTTGGGACACCCTGTAGGTAATGTGAACATTTATAATGAATTTAAACAATTGAGAGATCAGACATTGTAATTAGCTCACAATATTTTAGATGCAATAGCAAACCTACATGTAGGTTTTAGGGGTATAGTATNTCGTGAACTAAATAACTATTATTCAATTATTTATGACAATTAGGCTGGAGTTTTGGCCAATGAAGATCTTGCGGAGGAGACCGAGAGGAAAGAGCATGAACCTGGAATTTCAGTCACACTGGGAGCATTGTTGCGC
>NYWD01000020.1 GCA_002684855.1 Planctomycetaceae bacterium
CAGCCGATCCGGACTCATGGAGATGCAGATTCGCCGGCCGGGTCGCCCGCCGCCGCGGGCGACGTCTCCGGGCCGATCACTTCGAGATCCGGATTGAGCTTCGAGGCCTCGACGACGCCTGCAGGCGTGACCGCGGTGTCCGCGCAGTAGATCCGTTTCAGATTCGGCATGCCCGCCAGTCGCGACAGCCCGGCGTCGGAGAGACGGGTCCCGTAGAGATTCAGGACCTCGATCCCCTCGAGCTCGAGAAGCCACTCGACGGCACCGTCGCCGATTTCGGTCTGGGCCAGCCGCAGGGAATTCAGGAGGTCGAAGCCCACCAGACCTTCGATCCCGGCGTCGGTGATCGCACTCCGATTGAAACTCGCCTGGACCAGTACCGGCTGGAGACCGTCGAGCAGGGCGAGGTCGTCGTCCGCGAACGGCGGCGAGACGAGGCTCGCGTTGACCTCCCAGTCACTCGTGTTCTGCGCGATGCGCATCGCCAGCACGCCGCGCTTCCGCAGCCTGTCGGCCGCGGCGACGATCGCCGGCGCCAGCTTCGCGGGGTCGTCGGCCTTCGCATCCGCGGGTTCGCTCACCGGAGGGATCGGCGGCTCCTCCGACGGGGATTCCGGCTTCTCTTCCTTCCCGCCTTCCGCGATCCACGTCCGGATGGTCTTGACTTCGGCCGCGGTCAGGCGATCGCCACTCGGCGGCATGGCGTCGGGGTCGTCGGCGGGAAGCAGGATCCTCTCGAGGAGCAGGCTGTGATCGGGATCACCCCAGACGACGGTCCACCACTCCGGGTCACCGGCGAAGATCGCGGCCTCGGTGTCGAGCCGGAGGTCGCCCTTGACCTTGTCGGGTCCGTGGCACTCGACGCACCGCGCATCGAGGATCGGAAGGACGTCACGACGAAAGACGACCCTCGACGTGTCTTCAATCGGGGCGGCCTGACTCGGGGCGGCCTGACTCGGGGCGTCCTCTCGAGGTTCGGGCTTCACGGTCTTGCCGGGAATCGTGGTCCGAACGGTGGGGACCGGTCCGGCGGCCTCGGTCCCCTGCACCCCACCCACCGGACCGCTCGACGCGAAGATCACCTTCGTCAGGTAGCCCCTTCCGTAGACCATCTCACCACCGAAGTGGGAGGCGACCCCCACCACGACCGCGCAGATCAGGAGTCCCCAGCGGTATCCATTGAAGGCGGTGATCCGGACTCCGCTTCGGCCCACGATCCCGGCCAGGAAGACGAGCGAAAGACCGCCGGCCGAGATGACGCCGAGCCACCGATGGAGAAAGAGGGTCGTCCCCTGGGAGGCGCCCTCGTAGTCGGCGTTCAACCATCCGAAAAACGCCGCCACGATCGCGCTTCCCGCCGCGATGCCGGTGGCCGTGAACGCGAACGGGGAGGCATCACGTCGACGACGAATGATGTTCACGAGTTCGACGAACGCGGCCGAGAACGCGAGGCCGATGGGAAAGTGCACGACGAGCGGATGAAGACGACCGAGCAGCCGCATCCACCGACCGTCACCACCATCGGCGGCGGCGATGCCGCTGCCGAGGAGCGGCCCGACGACGTCCTGGGTCGGGATGATGAAGGAGAGATCGAGCACGCGAGAGGCTCCGGGGTGACGTCCCGAGGATACCTTGCCATGGCTGCGGATCGAGTGCAGAACCATGAAACCGGCCCACCCCGAGGTTCGATCCTCGCCGAGGGTCCAGCCCAACGCACGTTAACCGCTGGCGTCGCCGTCACGGGACGGTTAGCCTCCCGCCGGCCGCGTCCGGTCATCCAGCAGGAGATCCCGCGCATGAAATACATCGTTCGAAGCGTGGACGGTCGTGAATATGGGCCGTTCGGCAGCGATGAACTGCGTGAGCTCGCGGATCAGCGGCGGCTCGGTCCCGGCGACTTCGTCCGTCGGGAGATGGGCCGGACCTGGAGTCCGTTCGAGCGGATTCCGGGGCTCGGCGATCGAGGGAGCCTCCCGTCGTCCGATCCATCGACACTCGATTCCACGGAACCCGTCGCCGACGGGGAGGTGCTGGGACTGGAGACCGACGTCCGGGATCCGATGCCGGAGACCGATGCTCCGGAGCGGGACGCCGCGACCCACCCGCCCCCGTCGCGTTCCGTCGAGGACCATGCGGGTTCGGGCCACGAACTGGATCTCGCTCGTGCTTCGGCGAACGCGGTTGCGCTGGTCGAGCACGGCGTGCTGGTCGAGCGTCTGCCCGGCGAGGTCGACGTGTTCACCTTGAGCCAGTCGTTCTTCGACACGAGTCGGAAATCATTCGTGGCGGCGATGCTCGGACGACGCGGCAGGCTGATCTGCACCAACCGCCGAGTGGCCGCGATCCTGCCCGATCTGATGACGCAGTCGATCCGGATCGCCTATCCCGAACGGATCGGATCCATCGGGATCGAACGTCGCACGAGTCCGGTCCGGCTCGTCTTCGGGGCACTGCTGCTCCTGAACGCGATCTTCACGCTGATCGGGACGAGTCTCTTCGGCTCGACGATGGCGGCGCTCGACGCGGCCGCGGGAACCGCGCTCGCCGGGGCTTCCGGAGGCGCGGGGCTCGCCATCGCCACCGTCTTCGGGGTCGCGGGCGTGCTTCTGCTGCTCACGTCGACCACTCGGGCGCTGGTCGTTGACGACGGCGACGCCATCGAATTCCCGTGCGGACGAATCACGGTCTGGCACCTCGGCCGGCTCGACGAATCGAGGAACGCGGCGCTCGCCGACCCGGCCCCCGGGAAACGCGTCGACCTCGAGTGACCGAGGAAAGGATCCGGGATCCGCCGGATCAGATCTCGAACAGGTCGCCGACGCCGAAGTGATCCTCGTCCGGCGATTCCAGTCGATCCTGCTCGGTGATCCTCGCATCGACGAGCCGCCATCCGTTCGGCCCGTCGACGACGTCCCATTCGGCCACGTATTCGTTGATCCGACGGTGACTGTGGCCCCAGTGACTGACCATGCCCTCGACCTGCCAGCGGCAATCGACCTCGAAGGTCGATCGCACCACGCCGTCGTCTCCCGCCTCGCGTCGGATGCCGCCGACTGCGACATCGATCGGACGGACGTCCGAGATTCTCGCCACCGCACCACCCTCCTCCTCCATCACGAGGCTCTGGAAGATCGTCCGGTAGAGTTTCTGGAGGAACGGGCCCTCGACACTGAGATCCAACGCGTCGTAGATGTCCCCCTCCTCGACGTAGTCGAAGGCGCGGTACACGTTCGTGTGCAACGGCCTGAAGATCGCTTCCGCCTCCACGGCGCTCGGAGCGCGAGGGCCGCCCCCCAGATCGATCGTGCCGAATCCGGTGAGCAGGACCGCGACGCCGGCGATCAGGAGCACGCCCTCGATCCCCACCGAGACCGCGAACGCCAGCGGCGATCCGGAGGTCCGGCTCGTCACCACCCCCGCGAGCACGACGAGGCCTCCGGCCGCGAAGAGCGAGATGGCCAGCATCGGGACCGAGGTGGGTGGATCGACCGGCGACCCGGGGACCTCGAGAAGCCGGGCCTCGATCGACTCGCCCATCGCCTTCCACGTCACTCCGGGGCGATCCTCGCTGAAGAGCAGCGGCTTGCGGACGCCTTCCGCGTCGAGTTCGGCCGCGATGTCGAGGGGCGGTGGATCGACCGGATCCGTGAGTATGTCCGGTGGAAAGGTCCTCCAGGAGAGCTCGACCGTGGAGGGCTTCTGCACGGTGGGATAGACCAGTTCGAACCGGATCTTTCGAAGGCCGCGTTCACCGGAGATCGGGAACAAGGGAAGAAGCGCGAGATCGGGATCGTTGATCTGGAGCCGTTCGACCGACGGCTCGACCACGCTGCCGTCGATCCGGAGCGGATGCCGACGCGCGAAGAATTCCTGCAGGAGCGGTTCCACCGCCGGCCATTCGATCGTGGAGATCCGTGCCGGCTCCTCCCTCGGAAAATCGACGATGTGATCGAGGAACACGAGGTTCATCTCGAGCCGGACCAGGACCTCGGAGTCCTCGATCGCGATCCTGACGTCGACGTGCGGACCATCCTGGGGATGGATCGCGGCCGCCGCGACCGACGAGAGGAGCAGGACCGCCGGAAGCAGGATCCCCGCCCCGACGGACCGAAGATGATGAACGACGTGAGTGCCCATTCGACGGAGTCTACGCCTCCCCGGTGTNCTTCGCGACGTGCAACCGNNTTCGGGGACGTCGGTTGGATCGGAGCCGGAATCGGCGATCTCCNGGCGTTCTNCCGGGGATCGGCGGTCGAAACCCGACTCGACCCGCGACCGGCCCCTATGCTCCACCCTTCCGACCCGTCGAACGGTCGACCCCCCAGAACCGGAGTCAAGACACCGTGNACCCCATCAAAGCCCCCCGCTTCCTGATCACCCCGGCACTGCTGGCCCTCGGCCTCGCCGGAACCGCCGCCGCGCTCGCGACCGAGGAAGGCGACCGGATCCGCGAGGCGATGATCGAGGTCCCCGCCGAGGAACGGATCTTCAACGATCACATCACGATCCTCTCCAGTCCCTGGATGGGCGGTCGGCT
This sequence comes from Planctomycetaceae bacterium, assembly GCA_002684855.1. GTDB lineage: Bacteria > Planctomycetota > Phycisphaerae > Phycisphaerales > SM1A02 > UBA12014. The sequence goes on from NYWD01000020.1 coordinate 4,538, forward strand.
CCCGGGCACGCCCGGCATGGAATACGCCCGCGACTACGTGATCTACTGGTACGAGCAGGCCGGTCTCGAGCCGGGGATGGTCGATCCCGACACCGGCGAGCGAAGCTGGAAGCAGGCGTTCGAGCTCGGATCGAAGACCGAGTTCGAGGACCAGTCCCTCGTGGTCGATGGCGCGAACGGCGAAGTCGTCTTCGAACTCGGCGAGGACTTCGAGTTCACCGGACTCGGCGAGGACGGCGAGGTCGAGGGCGAGATGGTCTTCGTCGGTTATTCGATCGACGACGGGAACGACGGCTACCAGTCCTTCGAGGAGGACACCGACCTCAGCGGGAAGATCGCGGTCGTGCTGCGTTTCGAGCCCATGGACGAGGACGGCAACAGCCTCTGGAACGAAAGGCGATGGTCCCGGAAGTCGACCTTCGCGAGCAAGTTCGGTGCGCTGGCGAAGCGGAACCCCGCGGGCGTGATCCTCATCAACCCCCCCGGCGCCGACGATCCCCGCACCGGCGAGCTGATGCGAGGCACCTCGAAGGTCATCGACGGCATCCCCGTTTTCATGATGACCCCCGAGGCGGGCGAGGACCTCGCCGCCGCGTGCGATCCCGAGGGAAGATCGCTGCTCGAACTGCGGAAGCTCGCGGATGCCGGCACCACCATCGTCGAGTTCGACGGCTCGGTCGCGGCCGCCGGACGGATCGAGCGGACCCCCAGCTACGCCGAGAACGTGCTCGGCGTGCTTCCCGGCCGCGGCGACCTGAAGGACGAGTACATCGTGATCGGCGGGCATCTCGACCATCTCGGCATGGGTGAGTTCGGCTCGCGGAGGGGCTCCGGGAATCTTCACCCCGGCGCCGACGACAACGCGTCCGGAGCCGCCGCGCTCATGATGCTCGGCGAGAGCCTTCGAGCCGCCTACGACGAACTGCCCGAGGACCAGCCGCTCCGGTCCATCATGTTCGCCGCCTTCGACGCCGAGGAGAGCGGACTGAACGGATCCCGGTTCTACGTCGACAATCCGCCCCACGACATCGACGACGTCGCCCTGATGATCAACTTCGACATGATCGGACGGGTCAACGAGCAGGGCCTGAGCGTCACCGGCGTCGACACCGGCGAGGGGATGCGCGACTGGGCGCAGCCGTTCTTCGACGAGTGCGGCCTGGAGGTGGTGCTGAAGGAGGGGATGCGTGGTGGCGGAAGCGACCATGCGAGCTTCTACCGGAAGGGCATCCCGATCCTCTTCGCGATCTGCGCCGACTTCCATGACGACTACCACACGCCCGACGACACCCCGGACCAGATCTATCGCACCGCCGGGGTGAAGACCGTGAAGCTCTTCCACGAGCTCGCGTTCGATGCCGCGAAGCGACCCGAGCGGTTCGCATTCGGCACCGGCGACTCCGACGGCGGATCCGCGCGGGCGCCCGGACCGGCCCGGCCCCGCGCCCTCCGCGTGCGACTCGGGATCAGGTCGAGGCAGCTGGCCGACGGTGCGGGTCTCGAGGTGGTCAACGTGACGGCGGACTCGACGGCCGACAAGGGCGGCATCGAGCCCGGCGACATCATCAAGAAGTGGGACAAGAACCCGATGAAGTCGCGTGCCGAACTGGTCAGCCGACTCGCCGAACTGGGACCCGGCGACGAGGTCCAGGTGCTCGTCGAACGCGACGGCGAGGAGCGGATCGTCTTCCTGAAGATGCTCGCGCCGGAATGAATCCCGACGCTCGATCCGATGTCTCGAACGCCGTCGCCCCCCGGGCGACGGCGTTCTTCATGAGGCGTCGGGGCGCTCCTCGCCCTCGCTCCGGTCCCGGGCGTCCCGGGGCGGGAAGGAGGCCGCGGTGCGGGCGATCGCCTCGCCGCCGAATCGACCGCGGATCGCGTCCGTCGCGGCATCGAGCCGCCGCGATCGCGATTCCTCGTCGTCGACCCCCGCGAAGAGCCCGGGGTCGTCGTCCTCGAACCGCTCCGCCGACATGCCGATGAGGCGGACCGGCCGGAAGGCCCACTCCCGGAACAACCGTCTCGCCGTCTCCCACAGCACGTCGGTGCGATCCGTCGCGCGATCGAGGGTGTGGGACCGGGTGTTGGTGACGAAGGCGCCGTCGCGGATCTTGATCACGACCGCTCTCGCCCGGCGACCGCGGCGGCGCAGCCTCGTCCCCACCCTTTCCACGTGACGCAGCAGGACCGCCTCGACCTCGGACGGATCCCCGAGGTCGACCCCGAAGGTCTGCTCGTGCCCCACCGACTTCGCGGTCCGGTCCCCGACCACGGGGCGTTCGTCGATGCCGTGGGCGAGTGCGTGGAATCGAGCGGCCGCGTCGCCGAACGTCGCGGCGAGCGATTCCGGCGACCATCCCTGGAGATCACCGAAGGATCGGATGCCCCGGGCCTCGAAGCGTGCCCGGCTCTTCGGCCCCACTCCCCACATCCGTTGGATCGGCAGCGAGGCCAGTCTGGTCGCGATCCCCGCCGATTCGAACACGGTGAGGCCGTCGGGCTTCTCGAGGTCCGATGCGATCTTCGCGACGAACTTGCAGGGGGCCACGCCGACGCTCGCGGTGAGTCCGGTCTCGCTCCTGATCGTCCCCTTCAGGCTGGCCGCGATCGAGGGACCGTCCCCGAGCAGTCGTCGTGAACCCGTGACGTCGACGAACGCCTCGTCGATCGACAGCGGCTCCACCATCGGTGATGCGGTCTCGAGGATCTCCATGATCCTCGCGGAGTCCGCCTCGTAGCGATCGAAGGAGGGCTTCACCACCACCGCGTCGGGGCAACGTCGCAGCGCCTCCGCCATCGGCATCGCGGATCGGCAGCCCGAACGACGCGCCTCGTAGCTGGCCGCGGCGACGACCCCGCGTCCACCGCGACCCCCCACCAGGACCGGGCGACCGCGCAGCGACGGATCGTCGCGCTGCTCGACCGACGCGAAGAAGGCGTCCATGTCGACGTGCAGGATGGTTCGCTCGCCGGGCACCCCGGAATCGTACGTGCGATCGGGAGCGTCATCCCCCTCGTGTCCCGGCGATGCGGGTTCAATCGCTCGATCGGGAAGCGACTCCGGGGTTCAGGTGGATCCGACCGAGGCCCGACGCGTCGTCCTTCGTGATCTCGCCCAGCGTCTCCAGCTGCTCGACGAGTTCGTCCCATCGCTCGCCCGACATCCAGCCGAGTCCGTGTTCGCGGGTCTCGTCGGATCGAACGAACGCGGGCAGCTTCGCCGCGGCGAGACGGAGCACGTTCGACTTGAGGTCCGGATTCAACGTGGCGATCACGTCGTTGATCGGATCGGGATCGGCGAGATAGGAGTCCCAGCCCCGCCGGACCGCCTCGACGAACCGTGCGACGAGGTCGGGATCGGCCTCGAGCAGGCGATCGTTGACCGCGAGCACGCCGTCGTAGGGGTTGTATCCGGTGTCACCCACCACGAACACCCTCGTCATCACTCCATCGACCTCGAGTTGCACGGGTTCCGCGGTGGCGAAGCACTGCATCGAACCGACCTTGCCGCCGACGAAGAGCGTGGGCGATCCCGAGTACGGGACGAAGGAGAGATTCGATCCGTCGTAGATGCTGTTGAGCCAGCGGATGAAGACCAGTCCGTCCTGGGCCATGATCGTCGCGTCGCTCTCCCAGAGTTCCTTGATGGATCGATACGGAGCGTCGCGCTTCACCAGGAGCGAGCGTGGGGAGATCTGGAAACTGGCGAACACCCCGGTCGCACGTCCACCGCGGGCCCGGATGGTCACCAGTTGCGGTGCCGACACCACCGCGAAGTCGACGTTGCCGCTGGCGACCAGCTGCGGGGCGGGGACCTCGGCGCCACCCTTGATGAGTTCGACGTCGAATCCGGCCTCCTTGAAGATCCCTCGCTCCTTCGCCGCGTAGAAGCCCCCGAACTCGGGCTCCGGAAACCAGTTGAGCTGCACGGTCACGCGACGCAGCGCATCCGGATCCTCGGGCGGACCGGAGTCGCCGCATCCGACCATCAGTCCCGCCACCAGCGCGAGCCAGGCGAGATTCCCGCGACCACCATTCCGAAACGAGCGATTGAGATTCATGGTTCCTGCTCCTGGGTCCACCGTCGGTGGAGAGTATCGCCGACTCGTCCGTTCACTGCGCCGACGCGTGCCAGCGGCGGAGCAGGATCCAGCCTCCGAGATTGACCAGCCCGAACAGCAGGAAGCCGAGCGCCGAGGCCATGGCGATCGCGGCGAACACCGTCGACGTCTGGTTCTGCTTCAGGGCGCTGGTGATGATCGCCCCGAGCGGAGCCCGTTCCCCGCCGTAGGCTCCCACGAACTCGCCGACGATCGCACCGATGACCGCGAGGCCCGCCGCGATCCGCAGTCCCGTGATCACGCTGGGAATCGACCATGGAAGTCCGAGTTTCCACCACGTCCGGATCCGCCCCACCCGGTGGATCCTGAACATCTCCGCGAGTCCGGCATCCACCGACTGGAGTCCGTCGAGCGTTCCCGCGATCACCGGAAAGATGGACACGATGCACGCCGCCACGATGACGCTTGGAAGACCGATGCCGAACCAGATGACCAGCATCGGCGCGATCGCGACGAGGGGGACCATCTGCAGCAGGAGCGTGAGCGGGTAGACCCCGCGGCGGGCGAGTGGGACGAGGGAGAGCAGGCTTCCGGCCACCACGCCCAGGACCACGCTCGCGCCGAACCCGGCGAGGGTGGCGGTGGCGGTCCGACCGGTCGCGGCGATGAGCCGGGGCCACTGCTCGACCATCGTCCTTCCCACCTCGATCGGGGTGGGAAGGAGATATTCGGGGATCGAGAAGACGACCACCACGAGCTGCCAGATCGCGAGCAGGATCGCGACCACCAGCACCGGGGGCCATGCGGTGGTCAGCGGCCCGGTCGGGCGACTCATGGTGCATCCTCCATCATGCCGCCCCGGAGGCAGTCGTAGATCTCCGCCTGGAGCCTGGCGAACGCCTCGGTCCCGCGCAGCGAGGCGACGCGATCGCCGAACGGGATCTCGTAGCGTTCGACGATCCGGGCCGGACGCGGAGACAGCACCACGACCTCGTCGGCGAGGAACACCGCCTCCGAAATCGAATGCGTCACCAGCACCACGGTGATCCCACGCTTTCGAACGAGTTCCGCGACCTCCTCGTCGAGCCGGAACCGGGTCACCTCGTCGAGCGATCCGAACGGTTCGTCGAGCAGGAGGAGATCGGGATCGGCCACCAGTGATCTGGCGACCGCCGCACGCATCCGCATGCCCCCCGACAACGCGGCGGGCAGGAGTTCCGAGGCATCGCCCAGTCCGACCATGTCGAGGCGTCGCTGCGCCTCCCGCCGACAGACCTCGGACGAGCGCCCGTCGAGTTCGAGCGGAAGCCCGACGTTCCGGAGGACGTTCCGCCAGGGCAGGAGGCGGGGCTCCTGGAAGCAGAACCCGATCCGCGGCTTCGGCTGGAGCTCGATCGCCCCCCCGGTGGGCGTCTCCACGCCGCCGATCATCCTCAGGAGCGTGCTCTTTCCGCATCCGGTGGGACCGAGCAGCGCCGTGACGCAACCCGCACCCAGCTTCAGATCCATGGGTGCGACCGCCTCCATCGACCCTTCGAAGGTCTTCGCCACGCCGTGGAGTCCGATCTCGACACCACTCACCGCACGTCCCTTTCCCCGGGATGAATCACGCCGGCCACGACGAGGTGGTGTGGATCGGGACCGGGTGGGGATGTCGTCGCTGGGAGTTCGTGCATGGGTCCTGTACGACGCCTCGGGTGTCGTCCATGGAACGGCGGAATGCCGCTCCGGGCCCCCGGACCGAGACTCTGCGGTTCGCATCGGCGATTCTTGCTGGATTCGACGCGAAACGGCCGATTGATCCTACCCGCCCCGCTTCTCCTCGGAAAACGTCCCGGATGACCGACTGGACCTCCAGATACTGCGCCTCCCTCACCGAACTCGATCGGTATCGCGATCTCGTGGATGCGGTGGTGTCGCTCGCGGCGCATCGTCGACCGACGATCGATCCGGACGCCGCCCACACCCGGCTTGAAGCGATCGCCCACCGGGTCCGATGCAGGGTCCCGCACCTCGCCGGTCGGGCGAACGCGGTCGGAGCCCGCGGAACCGAGGGCCTGATGGCCCATCTCCACGAGGCCGTCGTGGACGATCTCGGCATCGGATGCCATGAAGACGTCGCGGTACACCCCGACGCCATGGACTTCGACCTGATTCTCGACGGTACGCCGGCCCTCCCCGTCCCCTGCGCCCTCGCCTACTGCGGAGCGGCCGAACGAATCGGACTCGACGTCTTCGGGGTCGACGTCCCCGGACGCTTCCTCGTGGCGATCCGCGACGAAACGCATCGGCGGATCACCGTGATCGATCCGCACGAACGCAGCCGCATCGTCGATGGGACCGAATTCCGCGACCTCGTCCACGCCTTCGATGAGACGATCGATCCCCGCGAGATCCTCAAGCCGGCGTCCCCGGCGACCTGGTTGCGGCGCTGGCTTCGCGATCTCGCCATCGCGAGCACCCGGTGCGGTGAGACCCATCTGCTCGATTCCTGGAGCAGGCTCTCCGACGCCACCGAGGATATTCTGGGGCCCGTTTGAAAGCGATAACCCGCTTTTCGGTGGATCAAGACCCGATTTCGATGACCGATAACCGCATTACGACGAAATCGATGCGTCACCCATCTTTTCGTCGTCTAGACTACGTCCGGGGTGGAATGGATTGCAGTTCCTGTTCCGAATTCACCGGTCGTCACACCGGGTGATCCAACGAACCGAATAGCTGAACAGGCCGACTCATGGAACATTCTTCGAGGATGACCGCCTTGCACGACTTCAACGACACCATGCCGATCCGGCGCCGTTTCCGTTCCGGCTTCACGCTCGTTGAGCTCCTCGCGGTCATCGGNATCATCGCNCTGATCATCGGNTTCCTNCTCGTCGCNGTGGGNTCGTTNCGNGACAGCGCNCGTCTGACCCAGTGCATGAGCAACCAGCACCAGCTCCAGCTNGGNCTCGTGAGCTGGAGCCAGGACAACAACGGCAAGTTCATGAGCCCCGCNAGCCAGGAATACCCNCCGGGNATCTCGAACCCGAANCGNGANCTCTTCTGGGTGAAGAGCTACAACACCGGNGCCNAGNCAGCCGNGNCTTCGNGATCTNGANCGNCGACGGNNNGCTCGANGAGACGGANNNGGCNNTNAAGGANGGNGCNCTCTNCGANTACGTNNNGGACGTTCGNGCCTANCAGTCNCCGCTNGANCCNACNGGNCGNNTNCGGAGNTANTCNCTNAACGGNTTCATCNGCGACATNCCCGACAACCCCAACGNNGCNTGGGGNNNGACCGTCGANCGGATCAGCAAGGNNCGNAACCCCGCGAACACGATGTACACGATCGCCGAGCACGACNCCGGNTGGGNNGACNACTACAACCGNGGNGGNTGGGTGATCGACACCCTGCACCCCGTCGGNTGGTGGAAGGACTTNCCCGCGTTCTGGGATCCGCAGGACCGGCTCGCGATGTCGTTCATCGACGGCTCCAGCCGGATCATCACCCTGGCCAATCCGAAGCTCAACGAGATCGTGAACGCCCACGAGATCCCGGTCAACGAAGCATCCGAGATCGACTTCGAGCGGTTCAAGACNTGGATCCGCCCGGATCTCTGAGCCCTCCGGTGCCGAACGACGCGGGCCCGGCCGGACGCCACGCTCCGACCGGGCCCGCGTCGTTTTGGATCCCGACGCCTCCGCTTCGGGTTTTCGGTCCCCGAGCCGCGGTATCCCACGTCGATCGACCAGTTTCCAGAACCAAACACCTCCCCATCGGTCTAGATTGGGTTGCGTCACCCCGGAGTCCCACCAGATGTCCATCACCCGCTCGATCACGCTGGCCGCCGCAATCCCGACCCTCGGACTCGCCACCGGCATCGGCACGGCGCAGGAACTGACCCGTTACGACGCGCATCAGGTCGTCCGGGCAGAGGTCGACACGCTTCGCGAACTCCGCACCCTGCTCGCACTCGGCGGCGACGTCTGGTCCGAATCGATCGGTCTCGGTTCGATCGACGTGATGCTGCCGCTCGACCGGATCGCGACCCTCGGTCGGACCGGGATCGAGTTCGAGGTGATGATTCCCGACGTCCAGCGTCTGCTCGAGGCCGAACGAAGCCGCATCGACCGCGACGGCATCGCCGGCGTGGGCTTCTTCGAGGAATACCACCAGCAGGACGAGCTCTTCGCGTTCTACGAGGCGCTCGAAGCCAGCCGACCGGATCTCGTCTCCTCCCGGAGCATCGGCGAATCCATCGAAGGCCGGGAGATCCGCGCCTACACGATCTGCGGGGCCGCCGACCCCGCGAGCGTTCCCGGCATCTACATCGTCGCGGGCGCCCACGCCCGGGAATGGATCAGTCCCGCGACGATCTCGTATCTCGCCGACACGCTGGTGAACGGTCACGGCGCCGACGAGCGGATCACCCCGCTGGTGGACGATCTGGCNTGGCACATCGTCCCGCTGGCGAACCCCGACGGCTACCAGTTCACCTGGGACTCGAACCGTCTCTGGCGGAAGACCCGCAAGGCCAACGGCGACGGCTCCTTCGGCGTGGACTGGAACCGAAACTTCGCCGCGGGATGGGGCGGACCCGGTTCCAGTGGAAACACCGGCAGCGACACCTATCGCGGCACCGCCCCGTTCAGCGAACCGGAGACGCAGGCGATTCGTGACGACGTGGCCGCGAACCCGAACACCTCGATCTTCTTCGACGTGCACTGCTACTCCCAGCTCGTGCTCTGGCCCTACGGATACGACGCCACCGAGCCGGAAGGNCCGGCCGGCGAGATCCACCGGAATCTGGGCGAGGGGATCGCCGAAGCGATCGAGTCGATCAACGGCCGGATCTTCGCGCCGCAGCCCGCCCACGATCTCTATCTCGCGAGCGGCACCAGCCTCGACTGGGCGTGGGACGACGCCGGTGTCTACGCGTTCACCTACGAGCTCCGGGACACCGGGGAATTCGGGTTCATCCTCCCTCCGGAGCAGATCATCCCGAGCGGCGAGGAGATCCTCGAGTCGTTCCTCTACGTCGGCGAGGAACTCGTGGGCACCAACGCCCTCATCGACTTCCCGGAAGGGCTTCCCACCGTGGTCCCGGTGGACACGCCGACCGAAGTCGTGGTGTCGATCAGCGCCGCCTTCACCGAGCTGGACCCGACGTCCGCCGCGGTGCGGACCCGGATNGACGACGGCCCCCTGGTCACCGAATCGATGTCGCCGTCGGGGCCTGATCGATACCTCGCCACGATTCCCGCCGCCGAATGCGGAGCNGTGATCGAGNTGGACTTCCTGATCGAGACGACGAGCGGCAACACGATCGTCTTCCAGTCGGAGACGGGCCCGTGGGCCGTCGAAGTCNTCGACGAGGAGATNCGATTCGTCGACGACGCCGAGANCGATCTCGGTTGGACGCTGGGAGTNCCCGGCGACGACGCGACCACCGGGATCTGGGTCCGGGTCGATCCCAACGGCACCGCGGCCCAGCCGGAGGACGATGCCAGCGATCCGGGCACCTTCTGCTTCGTGACCGGGCAGGGATCGGTCGGTGGAAGCCTCGGCGAGAACGACGTCGATGGTGGATCCACCACCCTCGTGACGCCCCCGATCGACACCTCCGGAATCGACGTGGGAACCGTCGCCTTCGCCTACTGGTATCGGAACGACGCCGGCGCGAGTCCGAACCAGGACGCGATGCCGGTCGAGATCTCGATCGACGGCGGCACGACCTGGACGACGATCGCGACCATCGCGGACAACGCCGCGGAATGGCGTTTCTTCGAAATCGAAGTCGATCTCTCCGGATCGAACCTCGCGCTGGTTCGATTCATCGCCTCGGATCTCGGCGACGGATCCGTCGTCGAGGCGGCGATCGACGACTTCACGCTGAGCACCCGCTCCTGCTCGAAGACCGACTGCCCGGGCGATCTTGATGGCGGCGGGCAGGTCGACGGGGGCGANCTCGGTCTCCTGCTGGCCGCCTGGGGCACTCCGGACCCCTCCGCGGACCTGAACGGCGATGGCACCGTCAACGGGGCCGATCTCGGCCTCCTGCTCGCGGCCTGGGGCCCGTGCCCCTGATCCCGGCGGCCTCGAGGGATGGATCCGGGACCGGACGGGCCCCGAAATCACGCCCGGAACGCCGAATCACCGATTCCATCGGACGTTCGAATCCGTTTTTTTGAGCCGCGAAAGCAATGGGCTCCGACGACTGCGCGTTGACCCAACGGAGTATCCCGCCCTTGTCGAACCGCTCGATTCGATCCTCGGTCCGCGCACCACGACACGCGATGAGCGGATGCTTCGCGGTGGCGACCACCGCGGGAATCGCCCTGGCCCAGGCACCGATGACCTCGAACGAGGACGCCTCGATGGCCGGCGGTGATCCCATGGCGATGGGTGCCATGATGGAGTCGTCGACGACCTTCGACCGGAAGGACCTCGACTTCTTCGAGGCGAAGATACGGCCCCTCCTCCTGGGAAGATGCCTCAACTGCCACAGCGACGATGGAAGTCGNGTCCGCGCNGGACTCCGGCTCGACACCCATGACCAGCTCCTGATCGGCGGTGACACCGGACCGGCGATCGTCCCGGGGAACCCCGACGCGAGCCTGCTGATCCAGGCGGTTCGCTACGACGATCCCGGACTCGAGATGCCGCCCCGGGGCCGTCTCTCCAATGACGAGATCGCGCTGCTGGAGGAGTGGGTCCGCCGCGGGGCACCGATGCCCTCGAAGTCCGCCGTGAACGTCGACCCCGGCACGGAGCATCGGTGGACCGAACGCGACATCGAGGCCGGCCGAACGCACTGGGCCTATCGGCCCGTGGAACGCATCCCCGCCCCGGAGGTCTCGGATCCCGGATGGCCGCTCAGCGAACTCGATCGATTCGTCCTCGCGGATCTCGATCGAAGGGGAATCGATCCGGTGGGACCCGCCGCCGCGAACACCTGGCTGCGTCGCGTCACCTTCGATCTCGTCGGACTTCCCCCGACCCCGGAGGAGATCGAGGCCTTCGAGACCGACCAGTCTCCGCTCGCGCGGCAACGTGTCGTCGATCGACTGCTGGCGTCGCCCGGCTTCGGCGAAAGATGGGGGCGTCACTGGCTCGACGTCGCCCGGTACGCCGAATCGAGCGGCAAGGAGAACAACATCGCGTATCCCCATGCGTGGCGATACCGCGACTGGGTGATCGAGGCCTTCAACGACGACGTNCCGTACGACCGTTTCATCACCCGCCAGCTCGCGGGCGATCTTCTCGAGGCCGGGACGGAGGACGAAGCGGCGCGAAACCTCGTGGCCACGGGATATCTCGCGATCGGGACCAAGGGACACAATCTGCAGGGTGAGGCCCAGTTCCAGCTCGACGTGATCGACGAGCAGATCGACGCGATCACCCAGGGGATGCTGGCCACCACGGTCGCCTGCGCCCGATGTCACGACCACAAGTTCGATCCGATCCCGCAACGCGACTACTACGCGATGGCCGGNATCCTCGCGTCCACCCAGACCCGCTTCGGCACCTTCGAAGGTCCGGGCAACCGACATGGTGCCGAACTGATCGAACTGCCCGCCGGCGCCGACCTCTCCGACGGCGCGACCGTGCCGTCGGGGTTCAGGCCGCTGATCAGCGCCGCACGCGACCGAGCCGCCCGCCAGATCGAAGCCGCGGAAGCCATCCGCGCGGAGCTCCGGGCCTCGGGCATCAGGAACCCCCGGGCGGCCCGGGACCGGTTGACGCCCGCCCAGCAGCGAACCCTGCAGCAGGCTCGGAACGCCGGAGGCCAGGTCAGGATCTCCGAGTCGTCGCTCGCCCGCTTCGACGAGGCGGGACGTCCCACCATCGACAACTTCGTCTGCATGGGCGTCGTGGAGGGCGAGGTGCGCGACGCTCCGTTCCTCGAACGAGGCGAACTCGACGGTCGCGGCGCGCCCGTGCCCCGAGGATTCGTACAGGTCCTCGAGTCGGACTGGACGCCGTCCATCGGCTCGGACGAGAGCGGGCGACTCCAGCTCGCCGCGTGGATCACCGACGAACGGAATCCCCTGACCAGCCGGGTCTGGGCCAACCGGGTCTGGTCCCACCTCGTCGGACGGGGGGTGGTGCCCTCACCCGACAACTTCGGACTGAGCGGGGAGAAGCCGACGAATCCCGCGCTGCTCGATCACCTCGCAGGGAGGCTCGTGGACTTCGAGTGGTCCACCAAGGCCTTGATCCGGGAGATCGTCCTGTCGCGGACCTACGGCATGTCCTCCGAGTGGAGTCGTGAACAGGCCGACGCGGATCCCGACGAGGTCGCGCTCTGGCGAATGCCCAAGCGACGACTCGAGGCGGAAGCGATCCGGGACTCGATGCTCGCGGCGGGTGGGATCCTCGAGACGAGCGTTCCCGATGGATCCGCCGCGGGCGGGTTCGAAGGCCAGTTGCGGGCCGGCTTCTTCGACCGGGCGATCCTCCAGACGGGCGCCTCCTTCGCCAACCACCGAAGCGTCTACCTGCCGGTCATCCGCGGCCATCTTCCCGAGTCGCTCGCCGTGTTCGACTTTCCAGAGCCCAACTTCGTCACCGGCACCCGCGACCGGACCAACGTCGCGACCCAGGCCTTGTTCCTCATGAACAGCGAAGAGGTGACGCGACTGGCCGACGCCACCGCACGACGCGTGATCGCGGAAACCGAGCGGCTTTCGAATCGAATCGATCTCGCCTTCCGGATCTGCTTCGGACGATCCCCGACCACGAACGAATTCATCGCCTGCCGTGACTTCCTTCGCGAGTACGACGACGCTCGCGAGGACGACGACCGCCAGCGCATCGCGTCGGCCACGCCCGCGGAGAGACGAGCGACCGGACGACGGAATCGGAATCGCGGCAATCGCCGAGCCCCGGTTCGCACGGACTCGGATCTCGCGGCCTACTCGGCCATGTGCCAGACGCTCTTCCAGTCGGCGGAATTCCGAACCATCGACTGAGTCCACCCGTTCGACGACCCCGGCAAGGAGTCTCCATGGATCTCTGCAACAATCGAATCACGCCGCTCGCCTCTCGCCGGGAGACCCTCCAGTCGCTCGCGTACGGCTTCGGCTGGCTCGCCTTCTCCGGACTGCTCGGGACGGGTGCCGAGGCCGGAATCCCCCGGGACGACGCCCTCGCACCGAAACGACCGCACCATCCGGCCCGAGCCAAGCGCGTGATCTTCCTCTACATGTCGGGCGCTCCCTCCCACCTCGACACCTTCGACCACAAGCCCGATCTGACCGCAAGGGACGGCCGGACCTACCGCGGGAACGCGAAGCTGCTGGGCAGTCCCTGGAAGTTCCAACGACATGGCGAGAGCGGCCTTCCGATCAGCGAGCTCTTCCCCGGCGTCGCCCGCCACGCCGACGATCTCTGCCTGCTGCACGGCATGCAGGCGGGCATCCCGGCCCACGCCCAGGCCCAGATGCAGCTGCACACCGGGTCCTTCCAGTTCGTGCGGCCGTCGATGGGCGCGTGGTCCCTGTACGGACTCGGCACCGAGAACGAGAACCTCCCTGGTTTCATCACCGTCAACCCCGGATCGTCGGCGAACCAGTACGGCAACGCCTTCCTCCCCGCGACGTACCAGGGCACGCCGATCCGGGTCGCGAACCGACGCGGACGCGGGTCGGACGCACCGATCGACCATCTCGAAAGCGAGCGAAACGGTTCGGCGGTGCAGCAGGAGCAGCTGGCGCTTCTTCGCAGACTGGAGCGGGACCGGAGCCGTCGCGGGAAGGGTGATCCCGCGGTCGAGACGGTGCTCAAGCAGTATGAACTCGCCTTCCGCATGCAGACCGAGGTCCCGGACGTCGTCGATCTCGGCGCCGAGGATCGACGGACGCTCGAGATGTACGGCATCGGACAGGAGGGAACGGACGAATTCGGCCGGCAATGCCTGCTCGCCCGGCGTTTCGCCGAGGAAGGCGTTCGTTTCATCGAGATCCAGGCCGGCGGCTGGGACACCCATCGCAACATGCGGACCGCGTTGGCGGCGAGGTGCAACGCGGTGGACAAGCCGATCGCCGGACTTCTCGCGGATCTCAAGCGTCGGAACATGCTCGACGAGACACTGGTCGTATGGGGCGGGGAGTTCGGACGCACGCCCTATGCCCAGGGTGCGGACGGCCGCGACCACAATGCCAAGGGATTCACGATGTGGATGGCCGGGGGAGGCGTGAAGGGCGGTTTCCAGTACGGTTCGACCGACGAGATCGGCCGGGAGGCGGTGGACGGCGTGATGGACACGCACGACTGGCACGCCACCCTGCTGCATGCCATCGGCCTCAACCACGAACGCCTGACCTTCAATCACGCCGGCCGGGACTTCCGGCTGACCGACGTGCACGGCAAGGTCCACGAAGCGATCTTCGCCTGAAGTCGACCCCCGGTCACCGGACGTTCGACGCCGAATCCCCTCGATCGACCGATCCCGCTTCGAGCGTCGTCGAATCCGTGACCCGGAGCACCACGACGCCGGCGACGATCGCCACGAGGCAGAGGATCCGAAGCCCAGCCCGGGATTCGCCGAGCCTCGCCATGCCGTAGGACGCGGTGCCAAGCGCACCGATTCCGGTCCACACCGCGTAGGCGGTGCCGATGGGGATCCGATCCGCCGCGATCGAAAGCAGCAACATGCTGGCGGACATCCACATCACGAATGCGACGGACCACCGCCGATCGCGAAGACCATCGCTCGACTTGAGCGCGATCGCACCGAGGCACTCGAAGCATCCCGCGATGCACAGGACCAACCAGCTCACCGAATCACCCCGCTCGTGGACGACTCGCCGCTCACGCACCGGAGCCCGATCACGCCGAGGATCACCAGCGTGATTCCGACGATCCGGCCGGGAGAGACGATTTCACCATGCCAGAGGACCCCGATGATCGCGGTGCCGGTCGCCCCGAGTCCGGTCCAGACCGCGTAGGCGCTTCCGATGGGGAGGACGCGAACGGCACGCGCGAGCGGGAGGAACGACGCGATCATCGCCGCCACCACCAGCGCGGTCGGGCCGGGCCGGGAGAATCCCTCCGTGGCGGGCATGCCGGAAGCCCAGGCCATTTCGAAGCAGGCGGAGAGGAGGACGAGGAGCCAGGCCGTGCGGTGATTCCGCGACGCCCCCGCCGATGATTCAGTCATCGAACTTCACGAGTCGCGTGACCCGGCCGATCGGCACCCACTCGGCGACGAGAATCGAGCCATCCTGCAGGAAGATCGCATCGTGGGGGTGCACGAATCTCCCCGGTCGGAAATCGCTTCGAGGCTTCCCACGGAGATTCGTGGGATGCCCGTCACCCAGCATGGTGATGGGCTGGTTCCGCTCGTCGTACAGCGTGACCACGCTCTCCAGATCGGGTACCAGCATCACTCCCTCGCGGAAGTCGACGTCGCACGGGCGCCGGACCCCCTTGGTGTGCAGGGCGACGGACTTCCCGTCGAGATCGAAGACCTGCAGTCGACGGTTGCTTCGATCCGCGACCATCACCGTCGGCTCGTCGCCGCGGGGGTCCACCCAGAGTCCGTGGGGACAGGCGACCTCGCCCTTCCCATTGCCGGGACGGGCGAAGATCGACTTCCACTGGCCGTCCGCGGAATATCGATGGATGAAGGATCGACCGTAGCCGTCGCCGACCAGGAGGTCGCCATCGGGAAGAAACGCGACATTGGTGGGACACCACTGCCCGGGCTGGTCGTAGGCCTCGCTTTCCACGGGACAACCCGCGGTCCAGACCGGATCGCCATCCAGTCCGGTCTTCACGACGGCGCGTCGACGCGTGTCGCAGTGGTAGAGGAACTCCCCGTCCGCCTCCTTCCGAAGGTCGATCCCGTGCGCACCGCCGGCGAAATCCGCACCCCAGTCACCGAGAAATTCACCCTTCGGCGAATAGATGCACACTCCGGATCGTCGGCTGCTCCCGCCCCCCACGGTGTGGGCCACGTAGATCCGTCCCGCCGCATCCTGGGCGAGTCCATGCGTGTCACCGAACTGAATTCCATCCGGAGCGACCAGCCAGTCGTGTTCGCATCGCCAGCGATTCACGCCCTCACCGAGGATGATCGGATCGTCGTCCCTTCCGGACGAACCCGCGCCGGCGAGCGATGGAGCGATGGTCGCCGCGGCCGAGGCCGCGAGAAAACGTCGTCGGTCGAGTCGGAGGTCTTGCATGACCTGATTCTACGATGATCCGGCGATCCTCCGGGGGCGGAATCCATGCGGAATCCAACTCACCCGGGAATCGAAGATCGCCCGCATGCTCGACATGCGGGCGATCGGAGATGTCTCGTCATGCGAAGGGGTCACCAGTCGTTGCGACGACTCCCTCGTTCTCGACCACGACGCCCGCTGTCCTTTTCGAACATGCCGCCACCGCCGCCACCCGGATCACCACCGTAACCGCCACCACCACCACCNCCACCGCCGCCGCGATAACCGCCGCCNCCGCCNCCGCCACCGCCACCGCGGTAGCCGCCGCCACCACCGCCACCACCGCCGCCGCGGTAGCCGCCGCCACCTCCGCCGCCACCGCCGCCGCGGAAACCGCCACCACCACCGCCGCCACCACGTTCCTCGCGAGGACGTGCTTCGTTGATGGTGAGTGGACGACCCTGGAAGTCCTTCCCGTTCAGGGCTTCGATCGCAGCGCGACCACCGTCGTCGTCCATCTCGACGAATCCGAAGCCTCGCGGGCGCCCGGTCTCGCGATCCGTCACCAGGTGGATGCGCTGCACCTCACCGTGCTGCTGGAAGTATTCGCGAAGCTCGTCTTCGCTGACGTTGTAGGAAAGATTGCCGACGTAGATGCTGATCATCGAGACACGGTCCGGATACCCGAGTGGAGGAACCGACGCGGTCTTCGGGTGCGCCCGCGTCGGCGCGGCAGCGTCCAATCCGCCACCGCCTGAGCGTCATCCTACCAATCGCCTCGAAAAAACCAACAAGCAGCCCCCGAGGAGGGCGATTCCGACGCGTGAATGCGGTTCCGTCGGCGACCAGCCGCCGCTACGCTTCGAGAATGAATCCCCATCACATCGCATCGCCGTGCCGACTTCTCGTGTTCTTCCTGCTGCTTTCCGGCTCTGCGATCGGCGATACCGCTGATCGAGGAATCACGAACGAGCGGATCGACCCGACCTGGCTCGAGGACGGATCGCTCGAATTCACGAGGAACATCGACGGCAGTCGAACCAGACTTCGCGTCGATCCGACGACGGGTGAAGTCTCCCGACGCGACGAGGACGCTCCCGCGCGACATCCGATCGCGAACCCGCGTCGCTCGAGGGGTGGTGGCGAGTCGATGGAGGTTCGCGTGGAGAATCGAACCGGACGCGACCTCGAGCTCGTCTGGATCGACACGTCCGGTGATCGACGGAGCTACGGTTCGATCGCCCCGGAAGGCCGACGGTCGCAACAGACCTTCGCCGGCCATGCATGGATCATCCTCGACGCGGATGGTGAGCCGATGGTCGGATTCCGCGCGACGAGCGGGGCCGGTCCCGTGATCGTCGACGAAGAATCGCTGGAGACGTTCCGTCAGATCGTCGCGAATTCGAAGTCGAAGCGGAAGTCGGCCGGCCGCGCACGCACCGGGGGATCGGTGACGACCCGCCCGAGACCATCACCCTTCATCCGCGATGGCGAACTCTGGATCCGCGATTCCGACGGTGACGAGCGACGCCTCGCCGGGGACCCGGGGCCGGAACGCCGGTGGACCAGGCGCTGGAGCGTCTCTCCCGATGGACGCTTCGTCCTCGCGATCGAGCTGGAGCCGGGCGAGGATCACCCCGTCAATCTCATCGACGTGTCTCCAGACGATCGCACCGAGCCTCGGATCGAGACGCTCTCCTATCGCAAGCCCGGGGACCGCATCGATCACCCACGACCGGTGATGTTCGAGATCGGCACCGGGCGTCGATTTCAACCCGAAGACGACCAGCTTCCGGATCCGTGGTCGATCGGACGGTTCTCCTGGCACCCGGATGGCGGACGATTCCGCTTCCTGCACAACCAGCGGGGCCACCAGGCACTACGACTGATGGAGATCGACGCCGCCGCTTCGACCATTCGCCCGCTGATCGAGGAGCGGTCGCCGACCTTCGTCGACTACGCCGGCAAGACCTTCCTTCACGTGATGCAGGACGGCGACCGGGCGATCTGGATGTCCGAACGCACCGGGTGGAACCACCTGGACCTGGTGGATCTCGCGACCGGCGAACGTCGCCCGCTCACCTCCGGCCCCTGGGTGGTCCGTGGCGTCGACGACGTGGACGAGGAGGCGGGGACGGTCCGCATCCGGATGATGGGGATCGATCCGGACCAGGATCCCTATCACGTGCACCACGCGATCGTCTCGCTCCGGGATGGATCGATGACCAGGCTCACCCGCGGCGACGGCACGCACGAACTGGAGTTCTCGCCGGACGGGAATCACTACATCGACCGGTGGAGTCGCGTCGACCGACCGCCCGTCCACGAACTCCGACGCACCCGGGACGGCGAACTCGTCACCACCCTCGCCACCGCCGATCACTCCGGGTTGCTCGAAACGGGCTGGCAGGAGCCGGAACGATTCGTCGCGAAGGGCCGGGACGGCGAGACGGACATCTGGGGGGTCATCGTGCGGCCGCGCGACTTCGATCCGTCAGCGGAGTATCCGGTCGTCGAACACATCTACGCCGGTCCGCACGGGCACTTCGTACCGAAGTCCTTCGCACGACGCTGGCGCATGCGGGAGATCGCGGACCTCGGATTCGTCGTGGTGCAGATCGACGGCATGGGGACCAACTGGCGATCGAAGGCGTTTCACGACGTCGCCTGGAAGAACCTCGGTGATTCCGGATTCCCCGACCGGATCGCGTGGATGAAGGCGGCCGCCCGGGATCGTCCATGGATGGATCTCGACCGCGTCGGGATCTACGGCGGGAGCGCCGGTGGCCAGAGCTCGCTCCGGGCGCTCCTCGCCTTCGGTGACTTCTACGACGTCGCCGTGGCGGACTGCGGCTGCCACGACAACCGGATGGACAAGATCTGGTGGAACGAACTCTGGATGGGGTGGCCGATCGGTCCGCACTACGCCGAACAGTCGAACGTCACCAACGCCCACCGCCTGACCGGGGACCTCATGCTGATCCTCGGCGGACTCGACCGCAACGTCGACCCGACCTCGACGCTCCAGGTCGTGGATGCGCTGGTCAAGGCCGACAAGGACTTCGAGTTCGTGCTGTTGCCCACCGCCGGACACGGCGCGGCCGAGACGCCCTACGGACACCGAAGGCGGATGGACTTCCTGGAACGCAAGCTTCTCGGGGACGACTGAGTGACGCCGGTCCCGATCAGCAGTCCTCGTTCCAGGCCCCGATCACGAGACCCAGGTCCGCGGAGTTCACGATTCCATCCTGGTTGACGTCGGCGATGCAGTCCGGCCCGGTGCAGCCCCAGTTCCCGATGAGCGAACCGAGGTCGGCGGCGTTCACGACGCCGTCGCCGTTGATGTCCTCCGCGCAAACGACACCACCCTCGTAGAGCCCGAGGGCGACCTCCCAGGCCTGTGGACCGATCACCAGTCCCATCAGACGACCGGGAAGATCGTCCGCGGGTGGGTGGATCCCGCCCCAGATCCGGCTGAGCGAGCACTGGTCGCTGGCGTCTCGATAGCTGACCCATTGAAGTCGGACATTGACCGAAGGCCCGTCCTCGAAGACGAGGAAGTCCCCGCGAGCAGCCAGATACTCGCCGAGTCCGCCGGGGAAGTACTCGCTCCCGGTCATCCGCGTCATCAGCTCGGCGGCCGCCCGACTGAAAGTCGAGTGCCCCGACACGAAGCCCGCGAAGTTCGGGGTCACGAAGGTGGGTCGCTGGTAGGGCCACCACGACTCGGCGAGGGTCCAGCCGCAACCCGCGGTGTCGATCTCGGGATCGTTGATGAAGTCCGGACCACGCCAGCAGAATGCGGCCATCTTGCCGACGTTGGCGTCGTTCGGACCCGCCAGATGCTCGTGCCGCTCCCCTGGCGCGATCGTCGCCTCGGTCACGACCTCCACGAGCCCGGGAATGAGTCGGAGTCCGTGCGGGTGGTAGTTGGGCAGCTTGGGATCGGTGCGTTGGCCGTTCGTCGCCATCCAGCGGACCACGGACACCGGCCGGACGTAGTCGTACCAGCCCTTGACGCCCCAGGCTGCGATCGCCGCGTCGTGCATGCAGCCGCCCATGGCGAGGTAGGCCTTCACGTCGTATTCGAGCGTGCCGAGCGCCTTGCCCGTCCCGCCGAGCCTTCGGCTGAATTCGGGATGATCCATGACATCGTTGAGGATCGTGAACCAGTGCCCGGGGGGCGTCTCCGAATCCGGGCCATCCGCCCAGAACTCCGCGAGCACCCGGGTGTAGTCGCCGCGTGGGACGAGTTGGACCGGATAGGGCTCGCCGGTGACCGGATTCACGGAGTAGCCCTGGCTCGCGTCCCCGCCTTCGTAGTAGTCGTAGAAGGCATTGAAGTCGGCGGGATCCGTCGGAAGGTCGGCATTCCCGATCGTGTTCGGGCTGACGTCGATCTGCACGCCATCCGCGGTGTCGAGATGGGCGGACCAGACGAGCACCTGCTCGAAGCCCTCGAGATATTCCAGTTCCCGGTCGGTGCCGATCAGCGGAGGCGATCCGGGATCGAGGTACAGATTCCAGTTCCGGCCGTCGCGCTGGTTGGTGGTGCGCTGGTCGGGACGAAGACTGAACGGCGTGACGCTCCCCCACTCGGGGCCGAGGAAAGGTGGAATGCCTCCCTCGATCACGTTGCCGGACTGATCGATGAACTCCTCGAATCCGATCGGCTGCCAGCGATTCGGTCGCTGCAGCAGGTTGCCGGGCTCCTCCGGGTAGATCGGGAGGTTCACGGGGCGGTACCACTGGTTGGCGTAGTCGTCGCGTTCGTTGGCGTTGTCCTGCTCGCCGAACAGGATGTAGGCCTCCGCGATCCGGTTGCCGACCGCGGCGGGCGCATCTCCGATCGTGCCCGTGAACGCGGGGTCCAGGCCCAGTTCGATCATCAGGGCGTCGTATTCGGGGCCGATCTCCTCGAAACCCGGTGAGTTCGCGAAACGATGCTGAAGGATCCGGTAGGCCGCATAGGAGATCGCGGTCTCGCGGGCGAGCTCCAGGTCGACCGCGTCGAGGTCGTTCTCGTCGAAGAGCCAGGGCTGGGAGCCCGGTTCGAAACAGGACCAGGCGTCCCACATCGCCGCGGAGAGGTGGAAGAGATTCCTGGCGTGCACGACGGGGCGGGCGAAGTCGTTCCGAATGGACTCGAGTGTGACCTCGTTCCATCGCCTCGCGACCGAGTGTTCCCCGGATTGCCCGAGGGCCGTCGGAGCGGAGACTCCGCAGGCCGAGATCAACAGGGCGCCGATGAACGTCTTCCTCGCCAGGTGAGCCATGATCTTTCCTTTCCGCTCGATGGCGTCATGCCATCGCGAAAACTATACGCCCGAAACCCGTGAAGTCCCGCAAACACGGGGCAAGAAGCCCTTTTCCGGTGAATTTTCGGGGATCCCCGGAGAATCCGGACCAACCGATCCGGAGGCCGCGCCGCCCCCGGGAACGGCCGAGGCCTGCCACCGACGCGATGCGCCGGTGGCAGGCCCGAATTGGCCGATCAGGAGGATCGAAGCCGATCAGGGTGCGCACTGGCCCCAGGCACCGATGAGGAGCCCGAGGTCGGCGGCGTTGACCATGCCGTCCTCGTTGAGGTCGGCGACGCACTCGCCCTTGCAACCCCACTCGCCGATCAGCAGGCCGAGGTCGGCCGCGTTCACGACGGTGTCGAGGTTGATGTCTCCGAGGCAGAACGGATCGGCACACTCGTCGGAGATGTCGTTGCCACCGCCGTCGACGATGGTGCCGTTGCCACCGAAGTATTCGCTCGGGTCTCCGGCGCAGTCGTTGTTGCAGAGGATGCTGTCGGTGACCGTGACGACGGTGCTGCCACCCGACCAGATCGCACCTCCACACTGGGCGCCGCCGGCGGTGTTGTCGGCGACGTAGCAGTTGAAGAGACTGGGCTGTCCGCCGGCGTTGAAGTGCATTGCACCACCGCCGACCCCGCCCCACTGACCGCCCGCGAGCTGGCCGACGTTGCCTTCGAAGAGGCAATCGTAGAACTGGGCCCAGCTACCGCCCGTGGCCACGGCGCCGCCGGGACCGGAAGCGGTGTTGTTCAACCACGCGCAGTTGGTGAACGTCGGCTGGTTGAAGCCGCCGTTGGCCGGGAAGAAGGTGGCGCCACCGTACGCCGCGGTGTTGTTCTCGAACAGCGTGTCGGTGATCTCGGACATCTGGGCACCGACGAAGCAGATCGCACCACCACCGGCGCCGGAGTTGTTGTTCCGGAAGATGCAGTTGGTGATGTAGGCGTTGCCACCGTTGAGGATCGCACCACCGTCACCACCAGCGTTGAAGTCCTGGAAGATCAGGTTCTCGAAGCCCTGGTTGCCACCCTGGTTGAGGAAGCCCCGGTTGTTGCCACCCTGCAGGATGGTGGTCGGGTTCCCGTCCTTGTCGATCTGACCTCGGAGGGTGAAGTTCCCGCCGGACGTGACCGTCGAATTGACGTTGAAGGTGCCCGGTCCGAGCTCGATGGTGGTGCTGCAACCAGCGCTGCTGACCGCGGCGGCGATGCTCGTGTAGTCACAGCCGCTGCTGCAGACCGTCACCGTGTTCGCTTCGCAGACGTTCGCGGAGAAGGTGCCGGAGCCGACCGCGCCGTTGTATCCACCGATGCGGATGTAGTAGGTGGATCCCCCGGTGACGTCGACGAGAACCGAGGCGTGGTACTGCTGGCAGCCGGTGTCGTCCGCCGCATCGCCGTTGCAGGCGTACTGGTCGTTGATCGTGCAACCACCCTCGTAGATGATCATCGAGGTGTCGTAGCTGGTCACGTCGCAGGTCGTGAAGAGGACGGAGGCGTCCTGATCGGGCGTCCAGGTGTACCAGATGTCCCGCTGGCTCGAGAACCAGTTGAGGAACGTGCCTCCGCACTGAGCGTCATTGCCCGGGACGAAGCTGGGGTTCATGGCTGCAGTGTTGAAGTCGTAATCCGTGTTCGGCATGATTTCGATCGCGCTGGCGCAATCGTCACCATCGGTACCGCCCGCATGCACGGCGGCGCCGAGCATGGCGACACCAGCAAACGCTGCGATTCGAGTGAAACGAGTCGTACGGCTCATGGTCTTTCTCTCCGGTAATGAGAACGAAAAGGTGGGCTGAGAACATCCGGACGCGACTCTTCGTCGAACGCCGGATCGGGAATGCCGCGGGGAACCTCGGCTTTTCGAATCTAAACCGTCATATGGCGGCGAACAAGCGTTTTTGGAACGGTTTACCGTTTCATTGCTGTAAATCCACCAAACACCTGTTCATGGCCGCCTGCGGACTTTTCTGTCCGGATTTGTGCCATGCGAACCCCGCGTTCCCCGGATCGGCGATGAACCGCCGACGTCGTCTCATTCCGGCAGCCGACGGTTCGGATCCGCACTTCGCCATCCGTCACTCCCGCCTCCGGCGGAGAAAGGCGGTCACCGCGCAACGTTTATTCGGACGCGGCCGGAGGTCGTCGAGGCGGGAGCATCTAAGATCGACGGGGAGGTACGACCCATGACCACCACCGAGAAGATCGACCGACCGTCATTCCCGTCGATGCTGCTCGACGCGGGAGCCGCGTTGATGCTCGTCTCCTCCGCCGCGGGAGACCCCCGCACGGACGATGCGGTCTTTCGGGCAGGCGAAGACGGCTACCACACCTTCCGGATACCGGCGCTGATCGAGGCGGCGGACGGCGATCTGCTCGCCTTCGCCGAGGGACGCGTCGGCGGACGGGGTGATTCCGGCGACATCGATCTCGTGCTCCGCCGCAGCCATGATGAGGGACGCACCTGGTCGGATCTTCAGGTCGTCTGGGACGACGCCGGAAACACCTGCGGCAACCCCTGCCCCGTGCTCGATGCGGAGACCGGGACGATCCATCTTCTCTCCACCCGGAATCTCGGTGGGGACCACGAATCCCAGATCATCGCCGGCACCTCCGAAGGTACCCGCACCGTCTGGATCCTGAGCAGCACCGATCACGGCCGGACGTGGAGCGAGCCTCGAGAGATCACCTCCACCACGAAGCGACCCGATTGGACGTGGTACGCGACCGGTCCCGGCAACGGGATCCAGCTGCGATCCGGCCCGAAGGCGGGTCGCCTGCTCGTTCCCTGCGATCACATCGAGGCGGAGACCAGGCACTACTACTCGCACTGCATCGCGAGCGACGACCACGGGAAGACCTGGCGCATCGTGGGAAGGACGCCTTCGCACCAGGTCAACGAGTGCGCAGTGGCCGAACTCGAAGACGGCTCCATCCTGCTCAACATGAGGAACTACGACCGTTCGAAGCGGGCTCGAGCCCTCTCCCGCTCGAATGACGGCGGGGAACGCTGGAGCGAGGTGATCCGCGATCCGGACCTGCCCGAACCGATCTGCCAGGCGTCCATGGTGGCGTGCGACGGCGGTCGCACGCTCGTCTTCTCCAATCCCGCAAGCCGGGACGCTCGAACCGGGATGACGATCCGCCGCAGCCGCGACGGTGGCCGCACCTGGAGCAAGGGGACCGTGCTCCACGCGGGCCCGTCCGCCTACTCGTCCCTGGCGACGCTAGGAGGCGTGCAGGGGACCGAAGGGCTCGCATGCCTCTACGAGGCCGGCGAGCGTCATCCGTACGAGGAGATCAGGTTCCGCCGGATCGACCGGCGGATGCTCGGCCTCGATCGAGATCATGGAGGTCTGGAAGCCGAATGGACGGAACTGCTGGTGCCGGGGGCCCTCGACGGCTGGCACGTCCTGCCCGGTGGCACCTGGACCTGGAACGACTCGGTGCTCGAAGGACGCATCACCAAGGACGATCCCCGCCATGGCCTGTTGGTCAGCGATCGGGAATACGGCGATTTCGAGGCCGTTCTCTCCTTCCGGATCCGCCGGGGCGACTCCGGCTTCTATCACCGGGTCGAGGAGCTCGGCGATTCGATCGGCGTGAGCGGCTTCCAGGCCGAGATCGACCCCACTCCGGAAGTCGGCGGTCTCTACGAGACCCGTGGGCGCGGCTGGGTCGTCAAGCCCGATCCCGCGGTGATCGAGGAGCTCCGTGCTCGTGCGGGTCCCTGGCTCGAAATGCGGGTTCGGGCGGTCGCGGGGGACGTCGACGTCTTCGTGGACGGCTACCCCACCGCGAGCCTTCGGGACGATCCCGGGCGTCGGCGGGGACATCTGGCCCTTCAGCTGCATGCGGACATGGATGTGGAGGTCGATTTCCGATCGTTGCGGATCCGCGAGATCGAGCCGGACGCCCGCTGACGGCGGGTCGGCCGGGTCCGCCCTCCCGGACGAGGACCGACCATGGTCCGCGGAAAACAGGTGACAAGAAACCGGACGAGGCGAACCCAAGCGGTCGGAGCGTGCGAAGCCACGAATCCCGGACCCGGCCGTCGGTGGCCGCCTCCTACCGTTCAAGACAAGGATTCCACGATGACGGAAAACGCAACCCATACCTGGCCCGAGCTCGCCATCGGCCTCTACGAGCAGCTGACCGGCAAGAACGCCGAGATCATCTACACCTTCGAGAACATGAGCATCGAGGTCCCGAGCGGCACCGGTGACGACGTGCGACACGCTCCGTGGAAGCTCGACGGCACCATCCGCATCAAGACCAACACCCACGACGGCCGATGAGCGGTCGGATCGAGGTGGATGCGGACATCACCGCATCGCACGATGGTCACCAGATCCGCATCCACGGAGAGCGCAACGCGCTCTTCGTGGATGCCGGGTCCTGGTCGCCCATCCTCCGACTGCGACGCCTCTCCGGCGTCGCGAAGCTTCCGCTTCCGGATGGCGTGGAGATCCCGGTCACCGTCAGGATCAGGGTTCGGGACGCCGCCGTCTGCACGATCAGGGTCGTGCGCGGGAGGACCATCAAGTCCTTCCATCCGCTCGGGATCCTCCGATCCCTCATTCCCCGTCGATGACGTCCGGGTTGCGTCTCAGCCAGCGGGAGAACCCCCACATCACGATTCGATGGACGATGGCCTGACTCCACTGGTAGACGAACCAGGGGAGGCTCGGGGCGAAGTTCTGCAGGGCCGTCACCACCACTCCGCGACACCGGATCGTCCGGAACTCGAACCGTCCGTTGGTGGGACTGTTCCGCCTCACGAGCAGTCCGGAGACGATCGACAACGTCTCCAGCTCCTCGTCGCAGCGCGAATCGTCACGCTTCAGCACGAGCAGCGACGCGCACCCCAGCAGTGATATCTCGGCCCCGGCGACCCGCCCCTCGTCGTCGATCTCCGTCTTCACGCGGAGCAGACCGGGAAGCAGGCGTCCCACCCAGCGCCAGTAGGACCGTGAGACCCGATCCGGCCTCGGCGTCGAGGGCATCGCGACACGCTGGATCGACCTGACCAGGCTGAGATCGTGGATGACCCGCCGATCCCGCCGACGCACGATCGCACGGGGGTCCTCCCGTTCGCCGTGATCGGCGAGCGCCTCGCTGATCGCGGTCTCGAAGCCGATCATGTCGGATTCCTGCAGGCGATCGAGGAGTGGATTCGGTCGTGCCACCGTCGGGGTGCTGAGGCTCGCGATGAGGGGGATCACCAGGCTCCCGGGCTCGCCGCTGAAGAGCATGATCCAGAGGGTCGAGATCCTCGGCGAGGAGATCGGAACGGGGATCGTCACGGGACTCCGTCCGATGCATCCGGCCGCTCGACGGATCATCGTCCCGTAGTCAAGCTCCTCGGGAATCCCGAGGTCGTATCCGCCGATCCACCGTTCATCGTCCGACAGGACGATCCGCACCGCTCGCTGCACGTCCGCGATGGCGATCGGCTGGGTCGGCGTGGACGTCCAGCGTGGCAGGACCATGACCGGCAGCCGCCGGATGAGCCGCATCAGCATCCGGAAGGACGAGCCACCGCGTCCGATGATCAGACCGGCCCGGAGTTCCGTGAAAGCGGCCCGTCCGCTCTTCAGGACGATGCCGACCTCGCGACGCGAGGCCAGGTGCGGGGAAAGCCGCGACTCGTCGAGGTCCGAGTCGAGTCCGCCGAGGAAGACGATGCGCCGGACGCCCGCCCGGTCGGCGGCCCGTCGGACGTTGTGCGCGAGCACGAGGTCGAGATCGGTGAAACCCCCCTGGGTGAGCCTCGACTGCGGCGACATCGAGTGCACGAGGTAGATCACGATGTCCACGTCGGTGAAGGCGTCGCTCACGCTCTGGTCGTCGAAGAGATCGCAGGTCCGCCACACCACCCCTTCCGAATCCGTCTCGTTCCGACTGGAGGCGGAGGCACGGCGGGTCAGGGCCACGATGTCGAAATCGTCCTTCAGTTCCCTGCGGATGGCGCGACCGACGAATCCGCTCGCGCCGGCGATGGCGACCCGCAGGCGTTTCGAATCCCGTCCCGTGGTTCCTCGATCGTGTTCCGAATCGCGTTCAGGGACCATCGTTGGGTTCGTCCGACCAGGTTGGATCCTTCGGCGAGATTTCGACCCCCCACCGTCGCTCGCGAGCGATGGATCTGCGACC
Source organism: Planctomycetaceae bacterium (assembly GCA_002684855.1). Lineage (GTDB taxonomy): Bacteria > Planctomycetota > Phycisphaerae > Phycisphaerales > SM1A02 > UBA12014. Next base: position 32,219 of record NYWD01000020.1, read on the forward strand.
GTCGCGCTTGTCAAGGCCCAGGACGTCGAAGAGCCGGCCGTCCTCGTCCATCGCCTGGAACTCGAGGATCCCGTCGTGGATCCCGCAGTAGACGAAGTGGTGGCGTTTCGCCTTCCTGTGCCCGAAGGTCGTGTTCGCCGGATCGAAGTCCTCGAGGTAACCCCCTCCGCCGGCGGTCGTCACGTAGATCACCCCCCCCTCGTCCCACGGCACGACGTCCTCCCCCACCATCGGGAACGTCCGTTCGTAGTCGTGGACGTGGCCGCTGAAACAGATGTCGACGCCGTGCCTCTCCAGCAGTTCGGTGATGTTCCGGGCGTTCGGATCGCCCCGCTTCGAGGACGTCCGGTACGTGTCGCCGTAGTCGTTGGAATCACTGGTCCACGGCGGCTGGTGCAGGACCGCGAACTTCCATTCCGCGTCGCTGGCCGCGAGCGCGGATTCCAGCCAGTCGAGCTGGGCGGACCGATCGGCGAGGGAGCGGTTGCCGTCGATCATGAAGAAGTCGGCATCCCCGTAGCTGAACGAATACCAACGCTCCGGATCGGGCAGGCTCATGTAGTCGTAGTAGAGCTTCGCGTCCTGCTCGTGGTTGCCGAGCACCGGCATGATCGCGACGCGTTCGATGAGCGGTCGCATGTTCGGGAAGAAGTGGTTCGTCCAGTGACTCTTGTCGCCGCCGGTGGTCACCAGGTCGCCGGCGTGGACGAGGAGGCTAGGACGCGTCTCGAACGCGAGGTCCGCGATCCGCCTCACGACCGCGGGCTGGGACTGGGTGTCGCCGATCGCGACGAAGGTGAAGGGTTCCCCCCGACCCGCCGCGGTGCGGAATGTCTTCACGCCGCCGGACAGCGACGAATCCCCCGCCTCCGCGACCACCTCGTAGAAGTACTTGGTGTTCGCGTCGAGTCCGTCGAGGCGGAATTCATGGATGCGTGAAGCCTGTCCGTTTCGCCACGTGCGCTGGAACTCCCCCGATTCATCCCGGACCCGGACCTCCATCGCGGACGGGGCGATCGTCTCCGCCACCACGCTCATCGCATCGGTCTCCGGCCAGACCAGGAAAGGCTCGACCATCCAGGCCAGCGTCGTGTCGATCTCCGGGGGGAGCGCCGCGAGATCCGCGTGTCGGGCGAACCGGCGGCGGACCTCCTCGGCGGGGATGGCCCCGGGGAGGATCGACACCTCGAAGAGACGACCGTCGAGTCCGTGATCCTCGTTCCGGTCGAGGTACCCGCCGATCACCAGGGGTTCGTCTCCTCGGAAACGGATCGGTCCGGACTGGTCGCGACTCTCGGCGACCGGTTCGCCGTCGAGATACAACCGCATCACCGCGCCGTCGTAGGTCCCGACGAGGTGGTGCCATTTCCCGATGGTGTAGGGCTTCGAGGACTCGAGATACGTGATTCGTCCGTCCTCATCCTCGACCCCGGCGCTCGCGATGCCGAAGTAGGGCTTCTCGTAGCCGTACCCGAGGATCATCCCGGTCTCCGCCTCGCCGTTGTCCTGGAGCGCGCCGACGACGCCGCCCCACTGGGTCGGCATGTCGATCGAGACCCAAGCCTCGAGCGTGACGGCATCGGTCGTCGGCCCCCCGGGGATCCCGTCGACCCGCGGAGCGACGATGAACGGCGTACCGCGACCGGAAAGGGCGATCCCGGATTCGATCTCCGATCTGGGTATCGACCGGGTCTCCGCCACCGGAAGCGAATCGACGCCCGGCTTCAGTTCCGTTCCCGAGGTCGTCCATCGCTGCGGTGCGACCTGCCCGTCGGCCGGGATCGGAGCGACGGCGGGTACGAATCCAAGCAGCGGGATCACGACGGATCGAATGCGTACGTGCATGGGAATCTCCATTCGTCCCCGACCCTACCACCGCCGCGGGGACTTCACTTCGAACCCGGGTCGTTTCCGGTCTTTTCGGGCGGCGAAGAGGCTCCGGCCGCATCCAGTCGGTCGAGATGGTCGATGAGCACTCCGATCACCTCGTCGCACGCCCGCCTCGCCTTCGGGCCGCCTTCGTTCGTGAGCGCCGCCATCACCCAGTCCCGGGCGGGGGACATCCAGACCACCGCGAACCAGAGCGTGTTCGAACCGTTGTGCATGAAGATCGGTCCCGGCGCCCACGGTCGTCGAACCACCGCCCAACCGGACGCGTACTCGCCGCCCTCGGGGGGCCGCTGGAGCGACTGCAGCCGGCCGGCGTCGAACGGACCGGGCTCGCCCCGCGCCGCATGAAGGTGCGCCGCGAGGAACTTCGACCAATCGGTCATCGTCGCGTGGATCGTCCCGGCCGCCGAGATCGCGGGCGGATTGTCGGCGAAACGGGAGGGTGGGACCGGGATCCCGTTCCGATGCCCGCGCGGCTCGTCGAGGGCCTCCATCGATCCCGGCGCGCCGAAGCCAGTCTCCGACATCTCCAGCGGATCGAAGAGGAACTCGCGACACAGCGATTCCCAGTCGCGGCCCGTGCGTCGTTCCGCGATCGCCGCGGCGATCGCGTAGCCGAAGTTCGAGTACCGCATCCCGGACCCGTCGGACTCGACCGGCGGATCGGACAGCACGAGGCGAACCAGCTCGAGTCGCTGGTCGGGAAGCGGGGTCTCGAGCGGCATCATCCGCAGGGCGAGCAGGGGTTCCCGAGCGTCCTCCGGGAGGCCGGAACGGTGCAGGACGAGGCGACGGAGGGTGACGGAATGCCATCCGGGCAGGACCTCCTCCAGATCGCCGAAGGCATCGCCGATGGTCATGTCCCACGCGAGGTCGCCACGCTGGACGAGTCGATCGAGCACCGTGGCCGACATCGCCTTGCCACAGGAGCCGAGATGCCACCGGTCCCCGGTCGTGACCACGGTCTCGTCACCGCGTGCCCGAACCCCGACCGCCTCGATCGCGACGATCTCACCCGCCCGCATGGCGAAGCCCGCGATCGCCGGCAGATCAAGTCGAGCACGGATCTCCTCGAAGTGACTGGCGAGCGTCGACGGCGGCTTCGGAACGGGCGGCGTGGATCCCACTGCCGCGACGACCACGCCGGCCAGCATCATTCCGATCATTTCGACTCCCTTCGCTCGTCGCTTCCGACACCGATCCGGGCGCCTCGCCGCGGATCGTTCCTCGATCACCCCGGATGGCGGCCGAGCCTGTCCGCGGCCGACGCGCCGCGCGACCACCCGGAGAGAAGACCGGCCCCGTCGCATCGCGACGGGGCCGGTTCGAGTCGGGCTGACAGGATTTGAACCTGCGACCTCCACACCCCCAGTATGGCGCGCTACCAAGCTGCGCTACAGCCCGCGATCGAGTTGTCTGCCGAACCGTGCCGAGCCACACGCCTTCGACCATAAGCGGACAGGGTGGGATTCGAACCCACGGTACGGAAAAATCCGTACACGGCATTTCCAATGCCGCTCCTTCAGCCGCTCGGACACCTGTCCGGGACGGGGTAGTGTATCGGGATGACCGTCACCGACAAGCCGGAGGATCGACCCGAGCCCATGGATTACCCACCCGCTTTCCCCGAACGGGGAAAGGAGCCCGAACCCCGCGAGGATGGCGTCCGATACGGTTCCGCAGGACGGCGTCGAGGCGCTCGGAAGCCTCGATCGGAGCGGAACGGCGGCGGGCAGCGCCGCCCGCGGACGCAACCCCCCCCGCCCCCCGGCCTGGTGGTCGTCGACAAGCCGAGTGGCATGAGTTCGATGACCGTGGTCTCGATCATCCGACGCAAGGCCGGACTCAAGGCCGGACACGCCGGCACGCTCGACCCGCTGGCGACCGGCGTCCTCGTGGTGGGAATCGGCGCCGCGACCAAGCATCTCGAACGATTCATGAAGACTCGAAAGGGCTACCGCACCGAGATCGACCTTTCCGCGTTCACCGCGACCGACGATCGGGAGGGCGAACCTCGGCCGGTCGAGGTGGGCGTTCCGCCCGGACGCGAGCAGGTGGCGACGACGCTCTCGGGACGATTCACCGGCGTGTTCCCCCAGGTGCCTCCGGATTTCAGTGCGAAGAAGATCGACGGCCGGCGAGCCTACGACACCGCCCGTCGAGGGGGGTCGCCGCAGCTCGAACCGCGTCCGGTCGAAGTCCATGAGATCGCACTCGTGGATTACGCCTGGCCGATCGCGACGGTCGAAGTCGTCTGCGAGAAGGGCTTCTACGTCCGAAGCCTCGCCCGCGATCTCGGCAAGGCGCTCGGTACCGGGGGCCACTGTGCATCGATCCGTCGGACCGCGGTGGGACCGTTCCGACTCGAGGGGGCGGTCGATCCCGACGACATTCCCGAAGTCATGCCCGACGACGCGGTCCTGCCGCTCGAGCAGGCCCTCGCCATGCTCGTGGACTGACGAACGACCGCGAAGGAGGTCAGCCAGTGGCGTTCGAGGAGATCCCCGGATCCCCGTCACGCTCGCGCGCCTGCCGGCGATCGGCGAGATGCACGTGGATGAGGAGCAGACCCATGCCCGCGAGCAGGAGGACGTCGGCGACGTTGAAGACCCACGGNAAGACCTCGGTCGTTCCACCCGGCCAGNCGAGGCCGAACGGAAGCTCCCAGCGTGGCAGCATGTGGAGGAAGTCCCGCACCGCGCCGATCGTCACGCGGTCGTAGAGATTCCCGAGTCCTCCGGCGAGGATCAGCCCGATCGCGACATGGGCGAGATGCGAGCGGGCCTGGGTCCACCAGCCGAAGACCGCGAAGGCGACGCCGACCGCGATCACCGTGAAGCCCACGAAGATCGCACGCTGCCCCTGGCCGATCCCGAAGACCGCACCCCGGTTGAGCACGAGGTGGAAGTCCAGCAGGTCCATCGGCAGGACCCGCTGCCCGTCGTGCCACGGTATGACGAAGCCACCGGAGACCACGTCCTCGTACCGGAGTTCGACCGGCGGCCCGGCGACCGTCNCGAAGGACCAGGACTTGGTCGTCAGGTCCGCCCAGAGCCCGACGAGCAGCACGACCAGCACCGTCGCCCACGCCACCGCGGAGCGACGCGCCGGACGGCCCGGATTCGGATGTTGACGAGAATTCATCACGGATCGTTCGCCGGGATCATCACCTGACGCCATGGGAGGCTCAGTCGCTGACGCGGCTTCGCTCGGCCACCCGAGCCGCCTCGATCGTGTATTTCGCCCAGGGCTTCGCCTGGAGTCGCGCCTTCGGGATCGGCTTGCCCGTCTTCTGACAGACGCCGTAGGTCCGAGCGGCGATTCGCTCGAGCGCGGCGTCGATCTCGACGATCAGCTCACGCTCCGTCGCCGCCATGCCGAGCGTGAAGTCCTGCTCGAACACGTCGGTTCCGACGTCGGCCATGTGGATGGGCATGTTGGACAGGTTGCCGCCCGACGATCGGAGTGCCTCCGTCTCGAGGCCGGACACCATGCCCACGATGTGGCGACGCTTCTCGAGCAGAAGCTTCTTGTAGGCGGTGAGCTCCTTGCGTGCCAGGTGGGTCTTGATCTTCGAGACGTCGACCTCGGNCTCCGCCTTCGCGACGTTCGAAGTCGCCTTGGAACGACTCTTCTTCTTGATCCCCGCCCCCTTCGTGGAGATCGCCCGGACACGTCGTCCGTTGATCACCACGTATCCGTTCTTGTCGGCCTCGCCGCTCGCCGCGGCGGCGGCGACCGACCTGGGATTCGCGAAGTCGATCTTTCGACGCGGGGTCTTCTTCGCGCCCGAGTCGACCTTCTTCGTGGTCTTGCGGGCCGAAACGACCGTCGGNGCGACGCGTCGATCCGTCTTCTTCTTCTTGGTGACGGATCGCGTGCTGGCGCCCGGGGCGGGCTTCTTGATCTCGGAGTTTCGGCCGACGACCTTCTTCGACGCGGCCTTCTTGGCCGACGTCTTCCCGGTCACCGCCTTCTTGGACGAGGCCTTCTTGGTCGTCGCCTTCTTGGCAGCCGCCTTCTTGGTCGTCTTCTTCTTGGTCGTCGCCTTCTTGGTCGTCGCCTTCTTGGCAGCCGCCTTCTTGGTCGTCTTCTTGGTGGTCGTCTTCTTCGCCGCGGCCTTCTTCGACGTCTTCTTGGACGGAGCCTTCTTCTTCGACACCGCCTTCTTCGAAGAGGCCTTCTTCTTCGACGACGTCTTCTTCGCCGCCTGCTTGCCGGAAGCCTTCTTCGAAGTCTTCTTGGTCACCGCCTTCTTGGAAGCAGCCTTCTTCGACGACTTCCCGGAGGGAGCCTTCTTCGACGCCTTTTTGGCGGTCTTCTTGGTCGAGGTCTTCTTTTTGGCCACGATCGCAGCATCCCGGCAGGAACGAGGGGAAATGACGAAGGCTTTCGTCGCGCTTCAACCCTCATGAAGTGGCGGAAGGGTAGCCAATCTCCCCGGGTCTCGCAAGCAAATTGNGTGTTNCAGGCGGGCCGCGTGATTCATCATGCGGNCATTTGTCGCGAAAACGCGATGATTCCACGCGATCTTCTAAGAATCCGCCGGCTCGGGCATCTCCATCGAAACCACCGGTCCGATCGCGCGGAACTTCTCGAACCGGTGCCGAACAAGGGTGTCGGACTGGATCCGAGACAGTTCGGACAGTTGATCGAGTATCCACGCCTGCAAGGTGCTGGCGGCAGCCTCTGGATCGCGGTGCGCACCACCATCGGGCTCCTCGATCACCGCATCCACCAGGCCATGCTTGAGNTTGTCCNCCGCGGTGAGATTCAGGGCCTCGGCCGCCGTCGTGTTGGTGACCTCGTTCGCCTCCTTCCAGAGGATCGCGGCGCAACCCTCGGGACTGATGACGGAGTACCACGAGTGCCGGAGCATGGCGACCCGATCGCCGACACCGATGCCGAGCGCCCCGCCGGACCCGCCTTCACCGATGACCACGCAGACCACCGGCGTCCGAAGCCGGCTCATCTCGAGGAGATTCCTCGCGATGGCCTCGGCCTGCCCCCGTTGCTCGCTGCCCAGCCCCGGATAGGCGCCCGGCGTGTCGATCAGCGTGACGATGGGAAGCCGGTACTTCTCCGCGAGCTTCATCTTCAGCAGCGCCTTGCGATACCCCTCGGGGTGCGCACAGCCGAAGTGGCACTTGATCTTCTCGGCGGTCTCATGTCCCTTGCGATGCCCCACGATCAGGACCTTCCGGGAACCGATCCGCCCGAACCCACAGGTGATCGCGGGATCGTCGCCGAAGTGTCGGTCGCCGTGGAGTTCGCAGTAGTCGCGACACATCATGCGGATGTAGTCGTCGGAGTGCGGCCTGAGCGGGTGTCGAGCGACCCGGACCGTCTGCCAGGGCGTGAGATCCCGGTAGATCTTCCGAAGCAGGTCGTCGCGGGTCTCGCGAAGCGCACTGATCTCGCGGTCGAATCGATCCGCGTCGGGCTTCTCCTCCAGCGCATCGATCTGGCGGTCGATCTCGAGGACCGAGGATTCGAAGTCGAGTTCGTAGTTCGGGCTGTAACCTGCGGATGGCATGGCCGTCGAGTATACGAAGTCACCCTGTCGCGAAACAACGCCCGACCTGCGAGACTCCCTGCATGACGACCCCGAACGAATCGGAATCCGGCGTCCGGCTGGCGATCCTGGGAACGGGGAACATGGGCTCGGCGATCCTCGCCGGCGCCCTCGACGCGGGCGTCGTCGATCCCCGAAGGGTCGTCGTGGTCGATCCCGACCCCCGTCGCGTGGCCCGCTTCCGGGATCGAGGATGCCGGGTCGGCTCGATCGACGATCTCGCCACCGCGTCCTGCATCCTGCTGGCCGTGAAACCCCAGGTCTTTCCGGAGGTCGCCCGATTGCTGGCGTCGCACCCGGGTGACCGAACCGTGATCAGCGTGATGGCGGGACTGAACAGCGATCGAATCGCGACCGCGATCGGCACGGGTACCCGGGTGATCCGAGCCATGCCCAACACCCCGGCGTCGATCGGCCACGGCGTCACCGCGATCTCGACCACCAGCGACGTCCCCGCCGCCGACCGGAAGTTCGCGAGGTCGCTGTTCGAGGCGGTCGGGACCGTCGTCGACGTCGAAGAGGATCTGATGTTCGCGGTCACCGCGACGAGCGGCTCCGGCCCGGCATGGGTGTTCCGACTCGTCGAGGCCTGGATCGACGCCGCGGTGGAACACGGCATTCCACGGAAGACCGCGGAGACGCTCGTTCACGGCACCCTGCTCGGCGCCGCCCATCTGCTGGATCGATCGGATCAGGACGCCGGCTCCCTTCGAGCGGCGGTCACCAGCAAGGGCGGCACCACCGCCGCCGGCCAGGCCGCACTCGACGATCACGGCTTCGACCACGCGGTCCGCCAGTCGATCGCCGCCGCGACCCGGCGCGGACGTGAACTGGACGGACCAGCCTGACCCGGGCTCCGATCCCGTCCGGGTTCAGAAGTCACGGCGTTGGAAACGCCAGACCGCGAACCCGAGGATCAACGCCTCGAAGCCGAGGCTCGTGCCGAGAATCCAGCCCGGCCCGTGGGAGGCGTCGAGCTCCGCGTCGTAACGATCCTGGAACTCCCCGCGGCCGACCAGCTCTCCGAACTGCCGGACGGTGTCGTCCGAGGGGGGCGTCGGACGCATGAGGCCGGCGTGGTCCTCGAGCAGTCGTGCGAGCAGATCGATGGTCTCGCTCGTCTTCGGAAGGCAGGTGTTGGCGAGGTGGAACCAGTCGTTGATCGACCGGCTCTGTTCCAGCGTCTCGATCTCGTCCGCCAGCTCGAGCGTGATCGTGTCGAGTCGAGCCCGCTTGTCGACCAGCTCGAGTTCGAGTTCGGGCAGTCGGTCGGCCGCGTCCGCATCGCCCTCCCCGGCCGCGATCCTCAGGTCGACCAGTCTCGCCGAGAGATCCGCGACTCTCGACTCCTGCTTCTCGACCCGCACGATGCGTCGCTCCGAGGTGATCTCGTTCGTGATCCGCCAGGCCAGCGTGACCCCGTCGCCGGTCTGCACCAGTGAAACCACGAACCAGAACAGGAAGACGCCGATCACGGAGGCGATGACCGAACCCGTGACCAGTCCGATCGCCGCCTGCACCGCGAAGAGATAGCTGTAGAAGACCAGCACCAGCGGAACGGCGATGAAGATCCAGGGTTCCCAGTCGCCACCGCGAAGTCCGATCACCAGGAACGAGGCGAGCGTGAAGACCGTGACCTGCAGGCCCGCGAACATCAGTCCGGTGAGGAACTTGGTGAAGAAGAGCCTCGCCCGTCCGATCGGCTTCGAGAGCATGAGATCGATCGACCCTCGATCGACGAAGTCGGGGAAGATGCTCGCGGTCGAGACGAGACCGATGATCATCGCGATCCACGCCAGCCAGTAGCCGACGCCGAGCTGGGCGAAGGTGAACTTGTAGAAGTCGGCGCGGGGGATGAAGTTCGTCGAGACGAAGGGGAAGGGGATCGACCAGTGGAGGATCGTCAATCCCTCCTCGTCGTTCCCGATCGCCGCGAAGGCCGCGACCACGAGCCCGCTCAGGACGATGGTGACCCAGAAGAGCCGACGGTGGTTGAGTTCGCGATAGGCATCGACGAACAGGGCGACGGTCTGCCTCACGCCTCACCTCCATTCGGCTTCCGGGTCATCCGGACCGCTCCGGGCGCCCTCGCCCTCCCGGTCTCGGGATCCTGGACGTACCGCATGAAGAGATCCTCGAGTGATTCACGAACCGGCCGAAGGGCCTCGATGACCCGTCCGTCGGCGCGAAGGCGATCGAGCACCGGCTGCACCGCCCCCGGCTCCGCGGACGGAAGCACGAGGCGCGTCGTGCCGCCTGCGTGGTCGGAGGCATCCGGGACCCGCAGGCCGGCGTCCGCGGACCAGACGGGCGGCGGACCACCGATCTCGATCTCGTACCGACGACTGTCCGCGGTGAGTTCGTCGATGGTGCCCTGCGCCGCGAGCTCGCCCTGGACGAGGATCGCGACGCGGTCGCAGACCATCTCCAGCTCACTGAGCAGATGGCTGTTGAGGAAGACGCAGGTCCCCGCGTCGCGGATCCTGACGAGCACGTCCCGGATGTCCTTCCGGCCCACCGGGTCGACGCCGTCGGTCGGTTCGTCGAGCACCACGAGGTCGGGCTCGTTGACCATCGCCGCGGCGATGCCCACCCGCTGCAGCATGCCCTTGGAATAGGTCGAGACCCGTTTGCCACCCCAGTCGGACATGCCCACGAGATCGAGCAGTTCCTCGGCGCGACGACGACACGTCACTCGATCGACGCCGCACATCGCACCCGCGAACTCGATCGCCTGTCGACCGGTCTGGTAGACCGGAAAGCGGTGCTTCTCGGGGAGATAGCCGACTCGCCGTAGCACGGACTGGGTGCCGATGGGGCGTCCGAGGATCGTGCCGCGCGCCGTCGTGGGTCGCACCACGGTGAGCATGATCTTCACCAGCGTGCTCTTGCCGGCGCCGTTGGGCCCGAGGAGACCGAAGATCTCACCGCGCCTGGCCTGCATCCGGATGCCGCGCAACGCGTCGATCCTGCCGCGATATCGCTTGCGGACATCGTGCAGATCGACCGCCAGATCATCCGTCGCGGGTGGTTTCGATGGTGGGGATTCGATGCGGGTCGGCGTGGAGGAAGACATCGGATTCACTCTCTTGCTTCGGAAACGGCGGGGTGTCGTTTCGGGGCTGGAACACTCGCGTGAATCGAGATGACCGCGATCGAAGTCCAATCCTACGGGAACCCATCAACCAAGGCGGAGACCCGCCTCCCCGGGGACCTCTTCGAAAACGAAGGATCACGCCTCGCGGACCGGTCGAACCACCGGAATCCGGGGTGTTCCCGGGAGGAACGTCCGGGGACGGCACACGTCCCGCATCCACGATCGGCCGGAGGGCGAACCGCTACGCTGACCTCCCATGTCGGACCTGCAGACCTTCATCTCGACGCTCGACGCGTCCGGCGAGCTCCACCGGATCACGGCCCCGGTGAGTCCGATCCTCGAGATCACCGAAATCGCGGATCGCCTCGCCCTGTCCGCCTGCCCGAGCCCCAGTGCCAACGCCGAGTCGTTCGATCCCGGGCGCGGTGGGCTCGGCGGCCCCGCCCTCCTCTTCGAGAACGTCGAGGGCTGCGACTTCCCGCTGGCCATCAACCTCTACGGGTCGTACCACCGCATGGAATCCGCGCTTGCGTGCGCCGGCACCCGGGGCGGCCTCGAAGCGATCGCCGCCCGGATCGGTTCGCTCACCAAGCCACAGCCTCCGCGATCACTCGGCGAGATCGTCGCCAAGATCCGGGAGTTCGCACCGCTCCTGAGGATTCCACCGAAGACGGTCCGATCCGGCCCCTGCCAGGAGGTGGTCAAACGAACCGACAGGGACGAGGTCGATCTCCGCCGACTCCCCATCCTCAAGTGCTGGCCGCTCGACGGGGATCCGGCCGCGGTCGACTGCGGCATGACCGCGGAGGAAGCGGGCACCGCGGACGGCGGGGGACGCTACATCACGCTCGCGGGGATGCACACGATCCACGCCGACGATCGAGACGAGGCGAAGCCCGCGAGCCACAACATCGGCATGTACCGGTCGCAGCTCCTGGGCCCCACCACGCTGGCGATGCACTGGCACATGCACCATGACGGCGCATCGCACTGGCGAAGCTGGAAGCGCCTCGGCGAGCCGATGCCGATCGCCATCGTGCTCGGTGGAGAGCCCTGCCTGCCCTACGCCGCGACCGCGCCGCTGCCTCCCGGAATCAGCGAACTCCTCATGGCCGGATATCTCAACGGCCGCGGCATTCCCATGGTCCGGGCCAGGACGGTCCCGCTCAGGGTCCCCGCGAACGCCGAGATCGTGATCGAGGGCTACGTCCGGACCGATGCGGGGATGATCGGCTACGACCCGAGGACGGACGGCGAANTCGGCCCCGGCGCGGTCTACGAAGGTCCCTTCGGGGACCACACGGGCTTCTACTCGCTGCCCGATCGATATCCCATCGTGGAGGTCACCGCGGTCACCCATCGCCGCGACGCGGTCTACCCGACGACCGTGGTCGGCCTCCCGCCCCAGGAGGACTACTACCTCGGCAAGGCGACGGAACGGATGTTCCTTCCCCTNCTGAAGACGATCGTCCACGACATCGACGACTACCACCTTCCCCGATTCGGGTGCTTCCACAACAGCGCATTCATCCGCATCGACAAGGCTTACCCGCTGCAGGGCCGACGGGTCATGCATTCCATCTGGGGCGCCGGGCAGATGGCCTGGACGAAGTCGATCGTGGTCGTCGACGGAGACGTGCCGGTGCACGACGAGGAGGTCGTGGTCGAGACCCTGATGNGACGCTGCGATTTCCGCCGCGACCTCGAGTTCGTGCGCGGGCCGCTCGACATCCTCGATCACTCGACGCCCTCGATCGCCGCGGGGACGAAGATCGGCTTCGACGCCACCGAGCGAATGCCNGGCGAGGAGACCGGCGACGTCGATCTCGCACCGCCCCGGCTTCCCGACGACGACCAGCGTCAGGCCGCGGTCGNGGCCGGCGCCGGGCTGCCGGCGGCGGGACTCGGCCGGCTGGCGATCGTGCACGCCGACGCCACCGCGGCACACGGCGGGATCATGGCGATCGAGGAGTTCTGGGACCGGATCGGACCGGAAAATCCGTCCGGCGAGTTCGTGATCGCCGTCGACGCGGACGTCCGGCTCGACGACCTCGAAGGGACTTTCTTTCGCTGGCTCGCGAACGCCGATCCCGCCCGGGACCGCACTCGACGCGGACCGAGAATCGGCTTCGACGCCCGACGGAAGGTCCCCGGACGCGATGATCGGGCCGGAGTTCCGGTCCGNGACTATCCCCCGCTCGTCAGCATGTCGCCGGAGATCGTGGATCGCGTCGACGCCCGCTGGGCCGAGTACGGATTCACCGGGCCGCCGGCACCCTCTCGTTTCGGACGGCCGGGAGGATGAGCGACGAACACCTCGAGTCCCCTTTCAGGGTTCCGCTCTGGGCGTCGCTCCTCGGCTGGGTCGCCGCCGTGGGTTTCATGGGGTTCTACTTCCACGTCGCCCACGCGGTGATGCGAGGCCTCACGCCGTCCTTCGGACTCGATTCCGGAGCGATCGCCACCGCGACCTTCGGCACCATCGCGATGGGCCTTGGAATCGTCTGGCTGGTCTTCATCGCCGAGCTTCCCGAAATGTGGTTTCTCCATCGTCGGCCGCACCTCATGGCACGGGACGGCCGCTGCCCGGCCTGCGGTCACCCGGTCCGGGCCGCGGGCATGGATCACTGCGGCGAATGCGGCGTGGCCGTCGACCGACTGCCCCCCTCCTACGCCGTCGGCTGGCGGGCCGTGAAGCGGTTCAGCGTTGCGCTCCTGCTGGGATTCCTGGCCGGCACGATCACCGCCGAAGTCGTGATCGCCGCCGATGAAAGGAGCATGCGATCGACCATCCGATCGCTCACCTCCCGGCCGGAGGCGGTGCCCTCCGCCGAGCCTCGGGAGATGACCTTCACCCGCCGATGGCCCGCATCCTTCTCGAGCGTGGACTGGTCCGAGGACTCCGGTTTTCAGCCGGTCGCGATCTTCTCCTATGGATCGGGTCCCTGAGCCAGGGCGACCGGCGGCACCGCCGTGCAACGCCAGTCACCACCTTGCAACGCCTGGTGACCCGATCGATGCCGGGCGTCGGCCCGGAACATTCGAGAATTTTTCCTAACAACTGCGTTTGTAAGTTTTAGGTTGGTACATTGATGCGTCAAGGTTCAGCCGTCCCTCGTCACCGGACTAACAAATCCAGTCGCAGACTTTGAAGGACGGACTGCTTTCAAACGTGCTCGCCGACGGTTGAGTAACGAAGGAGTTCTTCTCGTGTCCGCAAATACCAACCACCCGCTCGCCCAGGCACCGTTGGACGAACTCGCCGCCGAGCTTCGACGACGCCGAGCCGCGCTTCCGAAGCTCATCGCACGACGCGAGCAGCTCCGGACCGATCTCGAGATGGTCGAGTCGCAGATCGAAGCGCTGGAACGGATCGACGGGGATACGCCATCAACCTTCCGCGCCGTNCGCGTCCCGCGATCCGCGCCCGCGTCGAAGCGCACCTCCGGCCGCGTCACGATGCGAACGAAGATCGCCGAGGTGCTGGGGATGGAGCCGATGCGACCGGTCGAGATCGCGGAAGCGCTCGTCGACCGCGGACTGCACCNGGGCACGAAGTCCCTGCAGGTCCAGGTCTCGAGCACTCTGGCGAAGTTCCCCGACTTCGAACGGGTCTCGCGCGGACAGTGGATCCGCCTGGAATCGAGCCCGCAGACGGTCGAAGATGCCTCGCACGGGTGATTCCCGCGTGTCGGCCGAGGATTCGGCTCACCGGAGGAACAGGTAGTAGAGACGCCCCTCGGCGTACTGCCCACCCGCGAGCGTCTCCGCCCGGTCGCCCTCACCCATGTAGATGTCGGCCCGGCCGGGGGCTCGAATCCCGCCGCCGGTGTCCTGGTCGACCATGAATCGGAGGAACGGCGTCTTCACCCCGGAGACGTTGACGCCTTCGGTGTCCACGAGACAGACCGTTCCCGGTGGATAGACGTCCTTGTCGGTGGCGAGGGTGGCTCGCGGGTTCACCTTGAAGCCGAGGCTGCCCGAGGGCCAGCCGCCGCCGTCGTAGGGCTGGAAGTAGACGAAGTTCTCGTTGGCGAGCATCGCGACTTCGACGACTTCGGGATTCGATGCGTGGAGTTCGTAGATCGCCGGAAGGCTGAGACCACCCTTCGGGATGTGGCCGTCGGTCACCAGTTTCGCCCCGAGACCGGTGTAGCGACGGTCGGTCTTCCCCGCGTACCCGACGTAGAGCACGGTCCCGTCGGAGAGGTTCAGGCGGGCGCTCCCGTTGACCTGGACGACATAGACGTCGAGCGGTGACTCGAGCCAGGCCACCTCCGTGCCGGCGTGCATTCCGCTCTCCATGATCTCGGCACGGACCGGGTACCGCTCGATCGATCCGTCCGGCATCCTGCGGCCGATCGGCGTGCCGTCGACGGGATCGGTGATGAGATCGGCGGGACGCTCGTAGAGGGGATGCGCGAAGCGATCCGTCCTGGTCAGGCTCGCATCGAAGTCCGGCGCGTAGTAACCGGTGAACAGGACCGAGCCGCCGCCGTTCCAACCGACCGATTCGTAGACTCGGAACTCGTCGAGAATGCGTCGACGAAACTCCTCGGAGTTCGAGGAGGTCTCGAGGATTCCACGGAAGCGCATCACCGACCGCTGGGCCGCCTCGTGGGTGATCTCGCCGTCGGTGGTCGCGTAGGGATAACGCCGACGCGAGCTCGGCATCTCGAACCACGCGATGCTGCGATCCAGCGCATCGAGCAGGCCCGTGTCTCGCCGCTGCCAGGCCTTCTCGAGATCGGGCATCGCGCCGGAAGGCACCGGCCGCAGCGCCCGGCCCCCGGCGGGAAGCGGACGGTCGTATTCGGGCTTGGAGGAGGCGTCCGGGGCGCATCCGGACCCGGCGAACGTGAAGACCGTGGCGGCGAGCAGGGCGAGGGGCCAGCGGCGGACGCCGCACGAGGGTTTCGAGATCAGCATGCCGAAACGGTAGCGGAATCGGTGTTCGACGTCCCGGATCCACACTCGCTCGGAAAGCGCTCGCCTCGCGGAGAGGCCCAACTACAATCCTGACGTGCACGATGAACGAAACGAAGACCAACGACTCGTCCTCCTGATCGGTGACGAGATCGGAAGATCGATGCGGGTCCGGATGGTCGACCGCCTCGAGGCGGCCGATGTCCCGTTCCGACCCGCGGTCGTGGGCTGCGACCGTCCCTTCCCGGGGCTCGAATCGGTCGCCGACGCGATGAGCGAACTGCTGCAGACGTTCCGGCCCCACGTGGCCCACGTCGCCGTCGGCCGGAACGACCTCCGAAGATCTTTCGAACCGGACGGCACCAGTCACCCCGCCCGGCGCCTGGCCGACATTCGCCGCGATCTCAATCGGATCGTGGACGCCGCCAAGCAGTCGGCGGACACCGACGTGGTGCTGGCGACCGCGCCCCCGGTGCGTGACGACCTCCAGGAGGACATCCGGGACGACGACCTCGATCGCCTGAACGTCGTGATCCGGGAGGTCGGCCAGCGGCGCGACGTCCTGGTGGACCGCTGGGACCGCGTCATCGATCGATGCCCCGACGGGGCGGATCATCTCGCCACCGACGGCCTCGCCCTCTCTCCGGACGGCCTCGATCTCGTCGCGGCATCCACCACCACCGCGATCGTCGATGCCCTCCTTCGCGCCGAAAACCCGTGGAATCGCCTGACCCGAATCGGCCGCGGCAGTCCACTCGAGGGGATTCCTCGTCCGCGTCACCCGGAACTCTCCTGATCGATCGGACCGGACGTCGTACGGAGCGTCCGAATATCGGGCGTTTCCCGCGTCGGACGCCTCGAACGCGTGCCGATCGAATCGCTTCGATGCATCGCGGCATGCGTCGGTCCCGTCCGCTCGGGTACAATCGTCGGAGCGATCCTTCCAGTCCCAGTGATGGAGTCACCCATGCCAGTCGCCAGTCCATCCCACCTCTTCCTCGGCCTGTTCGGCATGCCCGGCGGCTGGGAGTGGGCCGTCGTCCTGATCATCGGACTGCTGGTCTTCGGTCGTCGACTGCCCGAGATCGGCCGCTCGCTGGGATCGAGCATCGTCGAGTTCAAGCGGGGCATCAAGGGCATCGGCGAGGAGATCGAGTCCGAAGCCGAACGCGGCGACTCGTCCCCGGCCCAGCTCGACCAGTCCGCGAACTACGCGAGCCACCACGACCCGAGCACGGGCGGCGAGAAGAGCCCGTACGAGGCCGAATCCTCGAAGCGAGAGCAGGCCGACTGACGCCGCCATCGAGACTTCGATCCCGCCGGATCGTCGACATCGACTGCGCCGTCGCGACTCTTCGCGGCGGCGTCTTCTTTCCCCCGAAGGCATCCCGCGTCGACCAGACGCCTCGATCGTGTTCCCTCGGAGATCCGGAAGCAACTCGTGAGCAGATCCGACCGTCCGATCACCCGCACCGAATCACGTGACTGGCGAAGCCGCGTCGCGATGCTCGCGGTGGACGACATCGGCCGCACGGGGGACCCGGAAGCGCTCGCGGAGGCCCGCGGCATGGTGGACCGCGGCATGCTCGGCGCGAGCCTCGCCTTCGCAGCCCTGGGCATGGCGGGCGCGTTCGCGGGGGGGACCGCCGCGGGCGAACTGCTCGATCCCGCGGAGTCGCGAATCCACGCCCCGGCGATGCTGGCCCTCGTCGTCGGCGTCCCGTGGTGTCTCGTGCTCGCCCGGACGCTGATCCTGCTGGCCCTTCGTCGTCGAGTGACCCCCTGGCTCGGGCGGCTGGTCCCCGCGGGACTGATCCGCTTCATCGGCGTCGGTCACGAAACGCTCTCCCGGGCGGTGGGGCGCCGGATCGGCGAGATGCTCGCGGTCGGTTCCGGACGCTCGCTCGCGGCGGCGGGAACCGGCGTGCTCTGGACGACCTACGCCGCCTTCGCGATCCTCGCGATCTGGTTCGCGACCGCACGGGTCGCCTTCGGTTTCGGCTGGGAGAGTTCCTGGCTGCCACCGGAAGTCGGGGAGGCGGTGGTCCGGATCACCGCCACGCCCATCGGCTTCATCGTCGACGGAGCCGAGCTCGAACCCGTCGCGGCCCCGCCGACCGCGCCCGCCGACGATCCCGCGGCACTCCTCGCCCGTCGGACGTGGATCACGTTCCTCACGGTCGGGATCACCGCCTACCTGCTGATTCCCATGCTCGCCTGGACCATTCTCAACGCGGCGATCGGACATCGCCGCGCGACTCGGTGGCGACCCCCGGAGACCACCGCGACGACCGTTCGGCGGAACCCGGTGCCGCAGGCTCCCCCGCCGACCGTCGAATCGGCGAACGTCGAACGGCGAGGCTGCACCCACCTGGTGCGCGTCGAACGTCCCGCCGATGCGGCCCCGATTCCCGCGCCGCTCGCGGGCCTCGACGATCTCGGCGATGACGATGCGAGCCACCACGACGTCGTCGAAGGCGACGCCGGTCGACGGCCGGCCCGCATGGCGATCCTGGCCTGGGCGCCGGCGACGCCCGACCGGGGGATCAGACGTCGACTCGCAGGACTCGCGACGCGTTCGTCGAATCCCCCCCTGCTGGTCCTCGACGGTGGCGACCGGCTTCGCGATGCCGAATCGCAGGCGTCCGCGGCCATCCGGCTCGAGGACTGGAGACGACTCGCCGGGGAACTCGGGATCGAACTCCTCGAGTGCGACCTGGGCAAGCTCACCACCCGGAGTTCCGTGCTGCTCGAAAGGGCGATCGCTGGCGCATCGTCCGGATCCGATGCCGAGCAGCCGCGGACGACGTCGCTGGAGATCGCGGATCTCGACGGCGCGTTCGCGATCATCGGTCGGAATCTCGAGGGAACCACGCCGCTCCCCGCCGACGAGGCGGTCGCTCGATGCATGACCGACATCGCCGCCGAACTCGGGAGCGGCCTCGGCGACGTCGTCCACTGGCATGAGCGACTCGCGGGCCTGACCACGCTGGATTCCGCTTCGGTCCCGGAACGCCTCGAAGCCCTGCGCGAGATCGGACTCGGAGGAATCCCGGCGACGCTCCGCTCGAAGGCCGCCTGGATCGGGGTCGGTGGGATGCTCGGCGTCGCGGCGTGTGCCGCCGCGGCCGTGGTCGCCCCGGCCGCCCTGCTCGCAATGCCGGCATGGGCCGGGACCGGGGCCGGCATCGCGGGTCTCGTCTCCCTCGCCCGTCCCGACGCCGATCCGGTCGAGTCCCCGAAGAACACCGACACCCCGGACGGCACCGACCTGGGGACCGCCATCCTCGCCCTTGCCGCCGCAGCGGTCCTCTGGTGGTCACAGGGCGGCGACGAGTCCCGGACGGCGACCCTCCTTGAAACGCTCGCGCCCGACAAGGGTCCGCCGCGACTCGCCGACGCCGACGACGCCCGTCGCTGGCTCGCCGCCGCTCGTGGCCGCGTCGCGGCCCGCATGGAGTCGACGTCATGAACACGTCGCTTCGCGTCGCGGTGGTGGGCCACGCCAACACCGGCAAGACCTCACTGCTCCAGACCCTGCTCCGTCGTCGTGACTTCGGCACCGTGAGTCCACGCGGCGGCACCACTCGCGTGAACGAGGTCGGTGAGATCCTGGACGATCTGGGCGTGATCGCGCGGGTGGTCGACACGCCCGGCCTCGAGGAGTCGGCACGGCTTCGCGACGCGATCGAAGGCGCGCGGATCGAGAGGCACGAAGACCCCCGGACGCTGCTCGACCGATTCCTCGAATCCGACGACGCCGGTCCCGAGTGCGAGCTCGCGCTCGAGGCCGAAGCCCTCCGGGCGACCACCGAGGCATCGGTGCTCCTCTACGTGATCGACGCCCGCGAGGAACCGAGACCGAGACATCTCGACGAACTCCACGCCCTCGTCGCGACCGCGCGTCCCGTGGTCCCGATCCTGAACTTCGTCGCCCGCCCCGAAGCCGATGCCGCTCGATGGCGGGAGGCTTGCGCAAGACAGGGGCTTCACGCCACGGTGGCCTTCGATGCGGTCGTGTACGACGATGCGGGTGAACGTCGCCTGCTCGATGCCGTTCGAACCCTCTCACCCGAACACGCCGAGGCAATCGACCGCTGGATCGAACTCCGACGTCGTGAACGCCTCGATGCCGTGGCCGCCGCATCCGCCGCCGCCGCCGACCTGCTCGTCGATGCCGCCGCCGCGGTCCGGGTCACCGATCCAACGCCTCGGGACGAAGCCGCGAAGACCGCGGCATTCCGGGCCGCCACGGCCGCGCTCCTCGACGACCTGCGAACCCGGGAGATCGAGGCCCGGGACCGCATCGCCGCATG
The DNA here is from genome assembly GCA_002684855.1 of Planctomycetaceae bacterium. Lineage (GTDB taxonomy): Bacteria > Planctomycetota > Phycisphaerae > Phycisphaerales > SM1A02 > UBA12014. The sequence continues at coordinate 52,023 of NYWD01000020.1, forward strand.
CTTCGGCTTCGCCGGTGAGGAGGCCGAGACCGCGAATCTCGAGATCACCGAGGCGCTCGGCGGCGTCGATTTCGCGAGTCCCGCGAGTCTCGAACGCGCCGGCATGTGGGCCGCCGGTGGCGGCGCCGGGCTCGTCGCGGCCGGCGCGATGATCGACCTCGCGACGGGCGGCATCTCCATGGGCGGCTTCACCGCCCTTGGTGCCGCGGGCGCCGCGATCGGCGCCGTCGGGGCGAGCGGCGGGAAGATGCTGCGTCGTCTCCGCGGGCAGGACGAAGTCCGGCTCGGGGATTCGGGGATCGACGTCCTCCTGATCAGGGCCCGGGCGACGATCCTCGCGTTCCTCGCCCGTGGCCACGCGGCGATCGAGCCGGTCTCGCTCGAGATCGTCATCGAGGAGGGACTCCGGCGCGATGGAGATCCCGGGGACGGTGGCAGCCGCTCGAACTGGACCGAATTGCGTCGAAGGGCTCGTGGCACCGCTTCCTGGAGCACGTTGTCACATCCCCCGAGCAACCGTGCACCGGCCGCGGCGCGGGCCGAAGTCGCTCTGCGGATCGAGGAATGGCTTCGCAAGGCGATCCTTCCCGACCCCTGAACGCGGCTTCCTTGGCGCGAACCATGCGGTCGCTATACTCGACGGTCCGCCGGACGCGGCGGAAACGGGGCGATTAGCTCAGCTGGCTAGAGCGCTGCCGTCACATGGCAGAGGTCGAAGGTTCGAGTCCTTTATCGCCCATTCCACCACCGCCCCGAAGCCCTGCTTCGGGGCGGTGGTGATTCCGGCTGCGGCCCGGCGATCCGGTCGTCCTCCTCAGGTGGATCTGGCGACATAGTCCTTCGGCCATGGATCGGGAAACACCTCGCCCGATCGCCAGCGAACGATCTCCTCTTCCGTCAGGAAGCACTCCATGAGTGCCTCCGTGAAACGGTCCACCTGACTTTCGTCCCCGATGACCGTCACGTGACAGTGACGATCACCGAAGCGCCCGGACTCCGCCGCCAACCGCTTCCGGAGCCCCTCCCGCTCCTGTTCATCCAGATTGTTGTCCTCGTCCTCGAGGATCCCGGCCCGCCAGAACGAGACCAGTTCGAGGTTGATCCCGCCCGCCGCCTGGTTCCAGAGCAGCGAGACGTCGTCGCGGCTGCAGAGGTAGAAGAACCCCTTGCTTCGATGGATCTGTCGCCCGAGATGCCGGGTGCACGTGTCCCACAATCGTTGCGGGTGGAACGGCCGGTCGTCCCTGATGACCCGGGTCGCGAGATCGTAGGGACGATCGTCACCCCGCTCCGGTTCGAGATGGGGCGCAAGCTCCTCGAGCAGCGGCTGGATCCGATGGTGGTCGTACTCGGGCATCGCCCGGAGTTCGTCGAGGGGGAGGTTGCCCCAGGGCAGGGACATGACCGGGACGAAAGGATTGATCTCGTGGATGCTGCCGGCGATCGTCCGCAGGTCCTCGTCGCCGATTCGATCGGCCTTGGTCAGCAGGACGTGACTGGAGAACAGGATCTGCTCGACCAGCAGGTTGGTCGTGTCCCTCCGTCCGCTCCGGACGTTTCGCTGCATGGCCGGCACGAGCCCCCGACCGGCGTCGTGATCCTGACCGATCATCGCGGCGTCGACCAGCGTCAGCAGTCCGGTGAGCTTGAACCGTCGTTGCGTGGCGAAGAACTGGACGAGCGGCATCGGATGGCAGCTGCCGCTGGTCTCGATGACGACGATCTCCGGGGGACTGTCGGACGACATCGCCTCGAGCGCCGCCTCGAGTTCATGGATCCCCTTCGTGCTGCTCAGCACGCAGGCGTGGATGGAGCGGAAATGGTCGCTCCCCTCGTCGAAACGCTCGGTCTGAGCGACGATCTGGCCGTCGACGTCCAGCTCGCTCATGTCGTTGACGACGACGCCGAGATCCACGGATGTCCGGCGGGACTGGACGAGCAGACTCCTCAGCAGCGTGGTCTTTCCCGAACCGAGAAAACCGTTGAGGATCACCGTCGGGATCCGCGTCGTCGAGTCGGTGGTGGATGGTGGTGTGCTCATGAAGTCCCTTCCGACGGTCGCATCCCCGCGATCGGATCGGTTCCCGGCCGTCGACTCGGCCGGCCTCGGAAGACCCGCTCGTCATCCGGAGGACCGACGACCCGAGCGATCCCGGCGGCGACATCATCGTCGAAGGTACCGGGTACGAATACGCTCACGGCGTCCCGCGTCGAACTCGGGACGGGTCGCGCCGGAACGGACCTGGCGTCGACGAAGGATGCCGACGCAGTCCGATGCCGCTCCGGATCGAAGGCCGTCCCGGCCCCGGGACGCGCCCAGGAGACCCGAGAAGCAGGGCTCGAGGATCTTGACAGTGGTCCGCACGCCGCTACTATTGACAATTCGTTGCCAATTTTATCCGATGAACCGGATCGATCGAGGCCCACGGCACCCACCGCGATGCCCCCCTCGGCGGCCCGAGCACCGGAACCGAGGAGAACGTCGTAAATGTCCCAGATGACCGCGGTCGGTTCCGACTTCACGATTCCGGATGCCCGGGGCTATCGAGACGGACTCGGTGTCGCCGCATCCGTGCTGTGTGCCATCCACTGCGCCGCGATGCCGTTCGTGGTCGGATTCCTCCCGCTCCTCGGCCTCGGTTTCCTCGCGGAGCCGTCCTTCCACAAGTGGATGGTCGGGGTCTGCCTGGCGCTCGCGCTGCTCGCGTTCGTCCCCGGTTGGCGGCAACACCGACGCCTGACACCCGCCCTCATCGGACTCGGCGGCCTCGGACTGATCTCCTTCGCGGCGTTCGCGGGTCCCGAGGAATGCTGCCCCACGCCTTGCGGCGAGTCGGCGATGCCCGCCGAATCGACGATGACGGTCGCGGCGGCACCGGCCGCGGCCCCCTGCATCGCCTCCTGCTGCGACGAAACGGAACCGACCACGATGGAACCGGCGGTGGGGACTTCGACGGAGGAATCGGGAGAACCCTGCGTCGCCTCATGCTGCGCCGCTTCGACGGACGACACCCGGATGCCGACCGTGGCCGCGGCCGAGCCCGCGAACATCGTCCCGGTCGATTCCGAGCCGGCCTGCGTCGAGACCTGCTGTGCCTCCGAAGGGGATGCGTCGTTCGACACCACCATGACCGTCGCGGCGGTCCCCGCTTCGGATGAATCGACGCCCTGCACCGCCGAGTGCTGCCCGGAACAGGGCGAGGCGATCGCGTTGGCGGGGCCCGGTGAGTTCATGAGCATGGTCTGGCTGCTCATGACGCCCCTCGGCGGGGTGATCCTGGTCGTGGCGCACCTCACCAACCATCGTCTGAGCCGATGCCAGAAGCCCTGCTGTGCGACGGACCGGGATGCCCGCGTCACGACTTGACGAGACGACGTCACCGGCCCGACCGCGAGACCCGCACGGTGCACCCGACCTGGAACTCGACTGGCTGATCGTCGGTGGTGGAATCCACGGCGTCCACATCGCCACCCGTCTCATCACGGATGCGGGCGTGTCCGCCGATCGTCTCCGGATCGTCGATCCGAGCAGTCGCCTCCTCGAGCGATGGCACGACTGCACCGCCACGACCGGGATGACCCACCTCCGCTCGCCCTCGGTCCATCATCTCGATGTGGACCCGCTCGCCCTCCAGCGATTCGCCGGCAGGCGCAAACGGCGTGCTTCGGGGCTCTTCGCACCTCCCTTCGAACGACCGAGCCTCGCCCTCTTCAACGCACACTGCGCCGAATTGACCCGGAACCTGGGGCTCGACGACCTGCACGTTCGCAGCAGGGCGGTCACGTGCCTGCCGGATCGCGACGGAGTCCGCGTCGGCCTGTCCGATGGACGGAACATCGACGCGCGTCAGGTCGTGCTGGCGATCGGGGCGGGTGAACGACCCGAGTGGCCGGACTGGGCCCCCCGCGACCACGTCCGCGTTCGACACGTGTTTGGAACCGGATCGTCCGGATGGCCGACGACACCGGAGACCGTGCTCGTGGTCGGCGGCGGAATCTCGGCGGGCCACGTGGCGCTCCGACTCCTCTCGGAGGGCCATGAGGTGCATCTGCTCTCGCGACACTCGATCCGGGAACATCAGTTCGACAGTGATCCGGGATGGCTCGGCCCCAAGTACACCCGGGACTTCCACGAGGAACCCGATCACGATCGACGCCGGGCGGTGATCACCGGCGCGCGGCACCGAGGGTCCATGCCGCCGGAGATGGGTCGCGCGATCCGAAGAGCGATCAGTCGCCGACGAATCGACTGGCACGAGGGCGAGGTGACGGGATTCGAGGACCGGGGAGAACGCCTCCGGATCGCGCTCGACGACGACTCGGACCTGACCGTGGGCCGGATCCTGCTCGCCACCGGCTTCGCGAACCGCCGTCCGGGCGGATCCATGATCGACGACCTCGTCGCGTCGGCATCGCTGCCCTGCGCACGATGCGGATATCCGATCGTCGATCCTTCCCTTCGCTGGCATCCCGGGGTGTTCGTCTCCGGCCCGCTGGCCGAACTCGAACTCGGACCGGTATCGCGGAACATCGCCGGAGCGAGACGGGCCGGGGACCGGATCGTCGCCGCCGCCCGGTCCATCCCATCCTCCCCATGAGACCGGGATCCGCTTCCAGACCCGCGATTCGAAGCACCGCCCACGCTTCCCCGCCGGCGTCATCGCGTCCGCGAAGGCGAACGACCTTCCCGTCGGCATAGACTGGACGTGTCGACACGACGATGACCGAGTCGTCGTCACGACCATCGGCCTCGAGCAGGTGGCGAGTGGCAGACGGAACCGAAGACCCGAGTGGAGCCCCGATCATGAAAAAGCAGATCCAACGGCGTGACTTCATCAAGCGATCCGCCGCGACCGCCGTCCTCCTCAAGGCGGCGGGTTGCGCCCCCGACGCGGCCGTCCGCTCGACGGTCGGGCGTTGGCCGGCCAACGAACGCCTGAACGTGCTCAGCATCGGCGTGGTCGGGACGATCGGAAGCGTCGATCGGAAGCAGGTCGCCATGCATCCGTCCGTCGAGATCGTCGGCCTGTGCGACGTCGACGAACGGGCGATCGAGAAGGCGAGCTCGCGACACCCCGACGCGTTCACCTGCAAGGACTATCGCGAGGCGTTCGATCGTCACGGCGATCGCTTCGATGCGGTGATCGTGTCCACGCCCGACCACACCCACGGCCCGATCATGCTGACCGCCCTCGCGAACGGCAAGCACGTCTACGGCCAGAAGCCCCTGGTCCAGCAGCTCGACGAACTCTCGATGATCGACGCGGCGATGGACGCCCGACCGGAACTGGTCACGCAGGTCGGCAACCAGCGCATGGACTATCCGGGGCGTCGCGCCGCGGTCGAGATCCTCCGGTCGGGGGTGCTTGGCCCGGCGGTCGCCGCCCACGCGTGGACCGGGTCCCCGAACCCCGGCTCGTACTTCAACTACGACCGCGTGCTCCACGAACCCGCCGAGTGTCCGGCCCACATCGACTACGACCTGTGGCTCGGTCCCTGCGCGGAGGTCCCCTACCGGGACGAGATGCTCCCGGTGAAGTGGAGATCGTGGTGGGACTACGGGACCGGCGGACTCGGGGACTGGGGCGTCCACGTGCTCGACGTCATCCTCTACGGATACGACGAACTCCAGTCGCCCATCGCGGTGAAGACCCATGCCCCGCGGCCGTCCGAAGCCTTCCACACCTACCCCTGCCTGTCGACCATCACCTACGAGGTCGACTCGCCACGCTTCGCGAATTCATTCTTCCCCCTCCACTACGCGGACTCCGGACAGACCGTCTCCCGCGCCTCCCTGGGTCTTCCGCCGGGCGAGTGGAAGGACTCCAACATGACCGTCGTGCAGTGCGAAGGCGGCGTGCTGGCGCTGACCGCCGGAGGCGATCTCGAGATCTGGCGGGACGGGGTGATGACTCCCGGACTGGAAATGCCCGGACTGCCCGAATTCCCCGAACTCAACCACTGGCACGCATGGGTCGACAACATCGTCGGCAAGGACACGAAGCTCTGGACGCCCTTCAAGGACGGCGTGCGGATCACGGAGCCGGCCCTGCTGGCGGTCAAGGCCGCCCGCTACCCCAACGTCGAACTGGCATGGGATCGTGCGACGAATTCGTTCACCAATCACGAAGAGGCCACCCGGACGATCGTGGGTCGGGAGTATCGGCCGGGCTTCGCACCACCTACCGTCGGATGAACCGGGATCGGGCGGGACGAGACCGGCGCCCGGCTCGCGACGGTCCGTTCCGGGTCCGCACCATCACGGGCGCGCGATCGGTGGAAGCGGATTCTCAGAGCGACTTCAGGAATGCGACGATCGACGCCCGTTCGCCGGCGGACATGTTCCGGAACGCCTCCCGGGATCCCTCGGCCTCGCCGCCGTGCCAGAGGATCGCCTCCTCGAGGCTGCGGGCGCGACCGTCGTGGAGATAGGCCTCTCCGCCACTCACTCCTTCGGTCAACCCGATGTTCCACAACGCGGGAGTCCGCCACTCCTCGCCACCGACCCCGTGGTCGCCGATGTTGTCCGCCAGGCCGGGCCCCATGTCGTGCAGCAGCATGTCCGTGTACGGATGGATCGTCTGCTCGCGAAGTTCCGCGTAGGGGTGGGTCGTGCCGGTCACGATCGTCGGCACGTGACACGCCGTGCAGTTCGCGGACGCGAACAGCGATTCGCCTTCGATCGCGGCCGGATCGAGCAGATCCCGCCGGGCCGCGATTCCGAGCAGCGAGGTGTACCGGTTCATCAGATCGAGATCCTCGTTCGCGATCTCGACGGGTGAAGGCTTGACGTCCCCGTCCAGCACGGGGAAGACCTCGCTCGCGATCCCCATGTCCCGATTCATCGCATACGCGATCTGTTCGCGCACCGACGCGGTCGATCCGCGGTGGCCGAACCGGCCGATTCGGCTCTGATCGGGATCGGCGGGATTCTCGACCGTCCGGAGACGACCGGAGATTCCGTCCTCGTCGAGATCGCACTCGTCGGCCAGTTCGAGCAACGTCGATTCGTCGATGGCCTCGAGCAGTCCCACGCCCACCAGCTGCGGCGCCAGGCGGACCGAGTAGAACTCCGGCGCCGGGCCGGTGAACTCGTAGACGGGACGTCGAAGCGTGTACGCCGTACCGTCGCCGTAGGTCCCCGGGATCTCATCCCACCCGGCGAGCAGCATCGAACCCTCGGACTGGTCGGCGTCGCCGCCGCCCTGGAAGCCGTCCGGATCGAGGACCTCGAACCAGTTGAGGTTCCATCCGCCGGATGCGGCGCCGATGCCGAATCGATGCTCACCCGCGGTCAGCTGGACGCTGAGCGTGACGGTGGTCCAGGACTGCCATCCGCCGGTCGCGGGGATGTCGATGATCCCGTGGAGCGGTGAACCACCGACCGCCTCGAAACGAAGGGTTCCGCCACCGGGCACGCTCGCCACGCGGAAATCGATCAGGTAGGTGCCGGTCGTCGGGATCATCACCGGGTGATCCACGTAGGCCATCCAGTCGCCGGCGTCGATGTAACCGACGTTCAGGCCGCCGCCCTCGTCGGTGCAGGTCTCGGTCTGGACGCCGCTCATCGCCGAGTAGTCCTCGGCCTCGACCCGAATGAACGCCGCGCCGTCTCCACCCTCGCCGTCACCGCCGCCGCCGTCCGACGTCGAGCCGGCGCTCGGCTGCAGCACCTCGCCCAGAAGCGGATGCGGGGTCCCCTCCGCATCGATTCCTACCTGGACGACGGCTTCGTCGTAGGCCCCGCCGACCTCGGGGGGGAGTCCACGACCATTCCCGACGTGGCACGCCACGCAGCTGGTGTTCACGAATCGGGGTCCGACCTTGCCGACGTGTTCGGCGAAGATCGGATTGCCGTCCTCGGAATGCACGCCGGTCTCGAAATCGGTGTGGTGCAGCCGGCGACCGACCGTGAAGGCGTGACCGCTCGCGTGCGATATGTTTCCGGCCATCTGCTTGAAGCGTTCATCCGGTTCGTTGGAGTACTGGTACGGAAGCGTCGTGCGCCCCCCGAGCCACGCTTCCTCGGGGAGCGGGTGGGAGTCGAAGGACGCCGCCTCGCGTTCCGCGGGGGTCTCCGCCTCCTCCTTCGCCTTCGCATACCACGGGACGATTCCCTCGCCGACGACGTAGAGCAGCGCCGTGCCGTAGTAGTTGAGTCGGCCGTTCCTCGGTGCGGCGAGGAACTGGCTGAGCTCGATCTCCATCCGATCCCCGATCTCGAGCGGAGTCTGCTCCGGCCACTTGTTCCGTATCTCGGCGGTGTAGCGGTATTCGGTCTCGCCGGGGTGGCGATCCGAGGGTTCGATCGAGACCAGCGTGACTCCCTGGTTCAGGAAGTCGGACATGTTGTTGTGGTAGCCGGCGAATCCGGATGCGTAGAACGTTCGGAACTCCGCCGGATTCAGTCGATCCAGCGTGGTGAAATTGAAGGTGATGCCCTCCCCGCCCTTCGCGGCCCGGTCGACGATCTCGATCTCGGCCACCCGCTGTTCCCAGTAGAAGGAGAGCCAGTGGTCGTAACTGCGGAAGGGGACGCCGTTGACGACGTCCTCGCGGGCGTGTCGGTCCCTCGCTCGATCGGCGATCCGCGTGATCAGCGCCTCCGGAGTGTCCTCGACGAGCGCCGGCTCCAGCGGCTCCGAACCGTCGTGGATCGGCTGGTATTCGAGCGACTCCTCGCAGGGGCACCATCCCCAGGCACCAAGCATGGCGCCGATGTCGGCACCGTCGACCCGACCGTCACCGTTCAGGTCCGCGGATCCGCCTCCCCTGCCCCACTGCGCGAGCAGGAGTCCGATGTCTCCGCCACCGACGTCGCCGGAGCCGTCGAGGTCGGCCGGACAGTCGCCTCCAGCGATCGCGGCGACCGATCCGGCCAGCACCACCGCCGCGAACCCGGCGGCGGTCGATCGCGGACGACGGGGACGAATCCCCGGGGATTGCTGATCTGAACATGACACGATGCGATGTCCTCTCGTGACTGCCCCGTGATCCCCGGCCGATCGCCCGTCCGAAGACCGACGGCACCCGGAGATCCGTCTACGCGAGGGAGATGAAGGAGTTCCGCGAAACGGGAATCCATGCGACCTCACCCGCCGCTCATCACGGAAGATGACAGATATCGCCGCACGGGACGAGGCATTTCTCCAAGTAATCGAGCGGAAACATGCCGGTGGTCGATGCCAGTGATGGTGACAAGCCTGTCTTACACCCACCTGGAGACCGAAAATGCAGACTGATTCAGCGACTCCGATGACCCCGATGCCACCGATTTCCGAGGCGGAGGTGGCCGCCATGGGCACGTTCGCGATCGTCTACCTGGCGATACTCGTCGTCTTCTGCATCGGCTGCTGGAAGATGGTCGCCAAGGCCGGCATGCCGGGGATCCTCGGGCTGGTCCCCATCGTGAACCTCTTCGTGCTTCCGGTCGTCGCCGGCAAGCCCTGGTGGTGGGGGTTCATGATTCTCATTCCGATCGTCGGTGGACTGGTCTACATGATCCTGGTGTCCCTGGGAACCGCGGAGCGATTCGGACGGGGCGTCGGCACCACGCTCGGCCTGATCTTCCTGTCCCCGATATTCGTGTGCATCCTCGGCTTCGGATCCGCGCAGTGGACTCCCCCGCCCAGCAGCGCCTGAGCGTTCGCAGTCGGTCGTGGAAGAACGAGTCCCTCGGAAGCGTCACCGACACTTCCGGGGGATTCTTCACGTGCCCGTCCCGGGTGCGGTTCGAAGACGTCCCAGGATCGCGCCGACGCCCGCCGTCGCGGCGAGCGTTCCCGTGATTCCGAGCAACGGCATCCAGGTCGGATGGGAGAACTGGCCCACGACCATGACGATGCCGACCACGTCGAAGGCGCCCACCATCAGCGCGAACCAGAACTTGCCCGCCGGTGCGATCGCGGCCGCGACGAGGGCTCCGAAGAGTCCACCCCCGATCCAGGAGAGCACCACCGCGAGCAATGCACCGACCGGGGCGTCGGCCAGCCAGGCCGAGAGCACCGGCGTCATCTCCTGCTCGACGCGTCGGTACCGCTCGGTGTCGCCGGTCGCCATCGCATCGCCCATCGCCCGCGACAACGCTTCGATCTCCGCCGGCGGCGGATAGATCGCGTGACCGACCGCCTCCAGGGCCATGAGGCCGAACATGAAGACCACGATGCCGGCCACGGGTGCGATCAGGTATCGAATCAGCTCCATCGGCACACTCCGGAGAGGGGAACCCGGGTCGCGTCGTACTTCGACGACCGACCGTCCGCCTCGGGGAGGGTAACCACGGACGCCGCCGGCCATGAGGGTCGGATCCCCTCCGGATCCCCCGTTTCCACCGACCGCGTCGCCGGGATCCCGCATACCCTTCCCGCATGTCAAGTTCACCGATCCACACCGCGTTCACCGCCCCACCCGCCACGCCCCGACTCGGCGTCTACAACTTCTCCGCGGGCCCGTCCCACATGCCGATCGAGGTGATCGACCAGATCCGCGAGGAACTGCTCGACCTCGGCGAGACCGGCATCGGTCTCATCGAACATTCACACCGAGGACCGGCCTACATGGACGCCTCCGCCGAGGCGGAAGCGGTCATCCGGAGAATCACCGGGGTCGGGGACGAGCACGCCGTGGTCTTCATGCCCGGCGGCGCCACCGTGAACTTCGCGTTCCTCGCGCTCAACTTCCTGTCGGAGGGGGGCACCGGTGTGTATCTCGACACCAGCGTCTGGGCGCAGAAGGCCATCGAGGAGGCGCGTCCCGTGGGCAGGGTCCACGTGGGCTTCGACGGCCGCGGTGGCGGCGACTTCTCGTGTCCCGATCCGACCAGGGACGGCGCCGACATCGACTCGCCTTCGGACGCCGCCTATCTCTTCTACTGCGCGAACAACACCGGCGAGGGAACCTGGTTCACCGAGCCGCCTCGAAGCGATCTTCCGCTCGTCGGTGACCTGACCAGCGACATCTTCTCCCGTCCCTGGCCCTTCGCGGACCACGCCATGACGATCGCGGCCGGCCAGAAGAACCTCGGGGCCGCGGGATGTTCGGTCGTGATCGCGAAGCGGGACTTCATCGAGGGCGCTTCGAAGGGCATCGGTCCGATCCTTCGATTCGCCGATCACGAGCACGCCCACTCGATCCTCAACACGCCACCCACCTTCGCCGTCCGGGTCATCGGACTGATGGCGGAATGGACCGAGGCCCAGGGCGGACCCGAAGCGATCGCGGAGCGGAATCACCGGAAGTCCTCCCTGATCTGGAGGATCGTGGACGAGAGCGACGGTTTCTATCGAAGCCGCGCGTCCCGCCCGGCTCGAAGCGGACTCAACGTCACCTTCGAGACGGGGTCGGCCGATCTCGACGCTCGATTCCTGACCGAGGCGAGGGAGGCGGGACTGGAGAATCTCGCGGGTCTCGCGGGCGTCGGCGGCATGCGGGCGTCGATGTACAACGCGTTCCCGGTCCGGGGCGCGGAGATCCTCGCGGAGTTCATGACGGACTTCGCGGCCCGCAACGGCTGATTCCCGGGATCAAGGCTCATCGCGGACCGGCGACGGACGATCCCGGTCGATCGTGGAGGGGGACATGTCGTCCCCGCCCTGCGACCGCCTGCGACGGTCCTTCGCGGCCGTCCACCGAGCCTGGGACATCGCGACCCGGAATCCGACGTGACTCGCGCCCGAGTCGGGCGTGGTGGCCATGCGGGCGCTGGGCCGATAGCTCGAGCAGTAGCTCGGGTTGCACAGGAAGGATCCGCCTCGCTGAATGCGACTCACCGGAGCGAACGGATTCCTGGGATCCCGGGCGTCCGCCGGTCCGGCGGGATTCACCGTGACGCCCCCCGGCCCCGCCGCGTCCACTCGACGCCGATACTCGTCCGCCCGGTATCGATCCGCGCACCATTCCCAGACGTTCCCGCCCATGTCGAGCAGACCGTACCCGTTGGCCGGAAATCGACCGACCGGCGCCGTCCGCACGTAACCGTCGGCCGCGGTATTGCGATCGGGGAACCGACCGTTCCAGATGTTCGCGCGGGTCTCGTCGACCTGGGCGTCGCCCCAGATGAACGGCTGGTCCGCGAGCCCGCCGCGAGCCGCGAACTCCCACTCGGATTCCGTCGGCAGACGCCCGCCGATCCAGTCGCAGTACGCCACGGCGTCCTCGAAGGCGATGTGCACGACCGGGTGGTCCATCCGGCCCTCGATGTTGGAATCGGGACCTTCCGGATGCCGCCAGTCAGCGCCCGGTGTCCAGGCCCACCACTGCGAGACGTCGTCCAGCGAGACGGGGCGATCGGTTCCCTTGAACACCAGCGATCCGGGCAGCAGAAGATCATCGGGCGGCTTCGGCGTGTCCGGAGACAGTTGCCTGCGGAGCGTCTCCCAGTCGACGGCGCGTTCCGCGATGGTGCGATATCCGGTCGCGGACACGAACGCCGCGTACTCGGCGTTGGTCACCTCGCGGCGGCCGATGGCGAACGCGTCGATTCTGACCCGGTGGCGGGGAAACTCGTCGGCACGGGCTTCGGGACCGATTCCACCCATGGTGAACTCGCCACCCGGGATCTCGACGAGATCCGGCAACGGCGGCACCGCCGATTCCGGGGGTTCCGGGGACGTCGAAGACGCGACCTGCGCCGCCAGGCACAGCGCGAAGGTGCACACCGCGGAAGAGGACAACATCATCGTTCGCTCCTGAAATCGGCGGTGACCTGATCCCCGTCGGTCATCCGGTCTTGAATCGCCGGCCTTGTCCGTCGACCTCGACCGTGCAGACCTCGATGATCGTCCAGATCAGGAGTGCGACGTACGCGAGGAACGAGAGACACAGCGTGAAGCCGACGACGGCGCCGATGCAGGCCATGCCCCAGATCAGTACCAGACTCATGGCGATCTGGACACCACCTCGAGCGGTGTATCCGGCGACGAGGTTGTGGATGCCGAAGACGGAGGCGAGCACGCCGGGAAGGATGCCGAGCAGGATGTATCCCACCCGGCTGGTCGGTGAGATCTCCGAAGGCGACATCGAAGGCGGCGTGACCGGCGGGGTCGAGGCGACGCCCGATGCGAATGCCGCGTCCTCCGGAGGGACGCGGGGATCGTCATCCTCCTCGAACGTCGGTGAAATCAGCCCCCGAACCACCGAGTCGGCGGATATCCACGACTCGCCCTCGGGGCCCTCGCGGAGCGCTCCCGAGGCTTCGATGCGACCGTCGCGCACGTACCGATCGACCTCGGTTCGATCGTAGGGACCATACACCTCGCCGGCAGGCGACCGGTACCACCAGTTGGCCGTCTCCTCTTCGGACATGCCACCTCCTGTGCACGATTACTCGGAATCGACGCGGATCGATTTCACGCCGCCCGGATCCTATCGAACGCGGCGATCGTACTCGCGTCCGTAAGCCGCTCGTTCGGACATGTCGAGGGGGCGACCGTCGATCTCGAACGCTTCGTACCCGATCGAGAGCCGATCGTCTGCGAGATCGATCTTCGCGACCCCACTGCGTGGTCGGCCGGATTCGTCGACGCCGGACCAGGCCGACCGAAGATACGACCGACCCTCGAGCGAAGACTCCAGCGTCACCACACCACCCGTCACCAGGCCGTCGCCCCCGAGAAACCGACTGCGGATTTGCTCGGAGGCGGCATCGAACCAGACGATCTCGTCACCGACCACTCGGACCACGCCGTCGATCTCATCCGTCGACCGAAGTCGAAGCGATCGCTCGCCGGGACCGGCGGTGATCTCGAGGCTCGACAGCACGGTCCGGCCCATCGCATCCTGCCAGGCGCCATCCCAGACGCCGATCATTCCGGGGGCGATCTCGAGACGTTGCAGGAACGGGTTGACGCGATCCCAGATGAAGCGGCCCGGCTGGGGTCCGCCACCACCGTCGATGCAGGTCGGAATGAAGTCGACGACCCATGCGCCGCGGTCGCTCGACTGGTACGTCACCTCGAAATTGACGGACGCCCCGCTGCCGGAGGGCTCATGCCCTCGCCAGTCGAGGGCCGATCCGTCGAAACCGACGAGCGTGGCGCTCCCGGTGAACGGGCGACCACGATCCCGACCGGAATAGATGTTCAGGACCGCGCCGGCCGCCTCGTCGTAGGCGATGCGACCACGGCCACTCGACACCTCGTCACCACCCTCCAGCTCGACGACCCATTCCACGGCGAGTGAACGCCCGGGATCGATCCACCACACGGACTGGGTCGCCGTGAATTCGACGCCGACCGGCGTCGGGTCCCGACCCTCGGTGGTGACGCCCTCCATGGACCATTCGCCGATGAATCGATCCAGCGACTGCATCGCTTCGATCCCCGGAAGCGCGGGCGGATCGGCCGCGTCGACGTCGACCTGCGCGATCGCGGCACCGGTCGTGAAGACGGCGATCACCGTCGCCAGCCGTACCGCCGGTGCAGCGATCACCGGCCGTCGGGTCGGGTGCGGGTTGGAAGGTACGCGGTGTCTCATGCCAGGCTCCGGTCGGCGATGTAATCGAATGCGTGACGAGTGTAGGAAACGAATCCACTCCCATGCCGAGGGCACCGAGGACCGGCCGCTTATGAACATGTCATGTCATCCCGCCCACGCCCCGTGGCGATTCGGTGCCGCTTCCACATCCCGTGCGGAGTCCGCTGCCGGGTCCTTCCACCACCCGGAATCGGGGATCAGGACGCCTGACGCACGATCGAGGCCCGAAACGGCACGACTTCCGGTCGACGGAGCGGATCCACGGCGAGCGGGATTCGATCCCCGTCGAGCGAAGTCGCGAGGTCCTCGGCCAGCAGTTCCGGTTCCTCGGCGATCCAGGCCTCCGCGGCACCGGGGCGATCGGGGTCGAGCCGGATCAGCCCTCCTCCGGAGAGTTCGCAGAGGCAGGCGAAACACCAGGCGGGGAAACAGCCTTCCGTGGCCGCCAGCAGGCACGAGACCCACTGCTCGAGATCCGGATCCCGGCGGCTTCCGGCACGCATGGTCTCGTTCCACTCGACTTCGATCCGGGCCACCAGGTGGTCGGCCTCCGGCAGGGTTTCGCACGCCGATGGAAGCGGCCCGCCGCGGACCACCGCCTCGACGATTCGACGATGCAGTCCTCGAAGCCTCGAGTCCAGCGGTTCCAATGCCTCGAGGAAGATGATTCCCCGTTCCGAGACCTCGGCGACCTGGTGGGATCGAGGGTGCGTCGGACCGGCGATCTCGACGGCCTCCGGGGCGAAGGCCTGACATTCCGGATCGAAGCCCTCGTCGAGATCGACACCGGATGAAGCGGTGCTCGGAAGGTGCTGGTGGCGTGCGGCGAGGACCATGGTGGACTCCGGTCGTTCGGCGGTTTCGAATCGGCGACGACGTCGGTCGCCATCGGGAGAATGACGGCACCGCCCCCGAACACTGACCGAACAATTCCGGAATTCGTCGGAACCGGGCACCCGGATCGAAGACGCCGCGTAGGCGGTCCCCGAATACAATCCTCGTCCATGCACGCTCCGATCATCGCCTTTCTGCTGCTGGCCGGTCTCCACCCGGGGATCGTCGCCTCCGGCTTCCCGGAGCCGCCCGATCCGGTCACGCTGACCACCGCCCCGGCCACCTCCCGTCCCAGCGGCATCGAGGTCCTCGGAAAGACGGGCCGAGATCTGATCCGGACCTCCACCGCCAGCCCCAGGATGCGGGCCGCCGCCATGGGCTGGCTGGATTCGATCGAGGCCGGCCCGGGGTTCCCCTCGAGATTCGAACGCCTCGCATCGACGGACCGGATCGCCGCCTACCTCGACGCCCGTTTCGAAGGAGAGCTGCTGCGAGGGGGCATGATCGAGCCACTGGTGCTCGAGGCGATGCAGGCGGTCCCGCCCCGACTCGAACGCGGCGACGAGCTGCGATGGGCGCTCGCCGGTCTCCTCGATCGCCCCCCCCCGGATCCGACTCCGGTGTCGAGACTCGACTGCACCTTTCGACTCGGCCCGGCCCGCCCGGCGATCATCGACCTGATCGCGACCAGCACGACGTGTCCCGACCTCGCCGCGATCTTCGACGCCGCGAGTCCCGCGGATCGACCGATGATCGGCGCCGCGGTGCTCGCCACCGGCCGGTGTCCGGATCTCGAGGAAAGGATCCTCGACTTCGGAAACCCGGAACCCCCCGCGACCTCCGCCGCCGCCGAGGCGTACCGAACCGCGCTGCTCGTCGAACTCGCCGACCGCGACGCGGACGAACCGATCCTCACCCTGATCGACCGGCATCCGACGGTGCTGACCCGGACCGGGATCCGCGCCGTCGCCGCGACGGGACTCGCCCGCGCCGGACGAATCGACCAGGTCCTCGAACTGCTTGGCGGGTCCGAGCAACTCGATCGGTTCCCCGCCGCGTCGAGCGGCGAGATCCGAGCCGCGATGGCGCACTCGGCCTTCCTCGCCGGCGACCGGGACCGCGCCCGATGGATCGGGGCTCGGATCGGTCGCGGCGATTCGCGGATGCTCGCCGGGCTGGTCCTCGACGACCCCGCCCTCGCGGATCCCCTCGATCCGGCTCCACCGCTGGAAAGCCTCCGGAACCTGCGAATCGTCCGACCGATGCAGTGGGTGGCGATGATCGAGCGCGACCCGGTGATTCGCGAGCGAGCGGTCCGCATCCTCGCGGCCCTCCTGGCAGAGGATCGGACGCCCCTTGCCCTCGGCCTGCTCGCGCCGAACGGTTTCACCACCCGGACCGGCGGCGACGGGTGGTACGAGGACCGCATCGGCATGCTCAGCGACGCCATGGCCCTCGCGAAACGCCCGATGGACGACTGGGCCCCGCTGCTCGAGGCCGTCACCCGCCTGAAGTCGCCCGCCTCCCAGGTCGAAGCCCTGGTGGCGATCGCCCGCGGAGTCGAACGGGCGCATCCGGGCGAACCCCTGACGACCGGACTCCGCGACACGCTCGATCGAGCACTCATCGAAATCACCATCGGCGGCTGATGCCGGAATCGATCCGCGCCCCACCATGACGCCGCACTCGAATCCCTCCGACATCTCGAGAAGCCAGCGCATCGGCGTCGCCCAGGCGATGACCGCGTACCTGTTCTGGGGCTTCGCGACCGGCATCTACTTCAAGCTGCTCGATCACGTGAACTCCTTCGAGCTCCTCGCATGGCGGGTGCTCGCCGGACTCCCCGTGATGCTGCTGCTCGTCGCCCTGCCGCCGGGGATCGGGCGGATCCGGACGGCGATCGCCACTCCGAAGGCGTTCCGGATCCTCGCCCTGTCCACCGTGCTGATCGCGGCGAACTGGTTCACCTTCATCTACGCGGTGGTCAGCGACCGGCTCGTCGAGGCGAGCCTCGGCTACTACATCAATCCACTGGTCTCGGTGCTGCTCGGTCGGATCGTGCTCGGCGAACGACTTCATCCCCTGCAGCGCAAGGCGGTCTGGATCGCGGTCTTCGGAGTGATCATCTTCGGCTGGTCCGCGATCTCGACATCCTCGCTCCTCACGCCCGGGGACGATTCGCCGGGACTCTCCGGCCTCGTCGAACTGCCGTGGATCGCCCTCGTCCTGCCGGTCTCGTTCGGTTGCTACGGCC
The DNA here is from genome assembly GCA_002684855.1 of Planctomycetaceae bacterium. Taxonomy (GTDB): domain Bacteria; phylum Planctomycetota; class Phycisphaerae; order Phycisphaerales; family SM1A02; genus UBA12014. The sequence continues at coordinate 69,583 of NYWD01000020.1, forward strand.
TGCTCCGGAAGGAGATGCGTGCCGACTCGGTCACCGGTCTGACCATCGAGATGATCCTGCTCTTCCCCGCGATGCTCGCGCTGGAGATCTGGCTGGCCTGCCGAGGCAGTGCGAGCTTCACCAGCAGCGGGATGGGGACCGACGTCCTCCTTCTCGTCGGCGGCTTCGTCACGGTGCTGCCGTTGATCGCGTTCGCCGCGGGCGCCCGACGCCTTCGGCTCGCGACGATGGGGATCCTCCAGTACGTCGCGCCGACCTGCCAGTTCATCCTCGCGATCACGATCTTCGGCGAATCGGTGAGCCCGCTGAAGCTCGCCGCCTTCGGTCTCATCTGGGTCGCGGTGGCGATGTACTGCTTCGATGCCTATCGCGAGCTCCGCCAGGAGACCACGGCGTCGGTCTAGCCGTCGATCAATTCGATCCGGCTTCGGAATCGTCCTCGCCGCCGATTCGAAACGGGAATCCCGGGTACTGGACCGCGTCGTCCGACGCCCCGAACCAGCGCGGCCACGCCTCGAGGAGCAGGTCCCCGGTGCGGGGTTCGACCTCCACCATCCCGTACCCGGGCGAGAGATCGAAGAGTCTCCGCGGTTCGATGCGTCGATCCTCGGGGTTGGTGACCACGAGGACCGTCATGAGGTTGCCGAAGCCGTCCTCGAAGTCCCCGGCGTAGCGCGGCGCGTCCTCCCACCGGTTCGCCCCCGGTTCGATCGGCATCCAGCGCCGGGGCCAGGTGTTGGCGACCGCGGGCGGCGTGAATGCATAGGGGCCGTCGCGATGCGCGTCGATCCCGTACTGGATCAGCGACCCGAGATGCTGGTCGCCGCAGAGATGGAGCGCATCGGCGACCTGGAGGGACCGGACGGCCCGCGTCCGGGCCGACTGGGGCCACCCGCCCGAATCCGTGTCCGCCGCGGGCACGTCGTCCTCGGCGTACTCGTCGGCCGGATAGACCTTCAAACGCGGGATCACCCCGTCGTCGCGTCCGGGCGGAAGGGTCGCGACGTTCACCCAGGGAGTCTGGGACAGGACGATCTTCCGCGGACTCGCCGAGTCGCGGGACGCCGCCCATTCGGCGAGGAAAGCCTCCTGCGTCGGACCGAGGAACATGGCGTCGGCCACGTCGGCGTCCTTGGGATCGAAGTCCGGATTCCTGAACCACCCGTTGCGGACCTCGGCCTCGGGAAGCTTGACGCTGGCCGAATCCTTCCACATCCGGTCGGCGACGACCGCGAAGTCGGCGGGCCCGTATCGAATGCGGGTGGTGTACGGCTCGATGCCCTGGCCGATCGGACCGGGGACCGCGCATGCGGGGAGATTGCCGACCTGCGTCCGGTGGATGGCGTTCACGACGTCCGCCGGCAGCTTGTACCCGCCCGAGTCCTGCGCAGTGAGACCGTCCCTCGCCTTGGCGAGCACGCCGCCGGCGCCCCAGATGTTCCCGTGATAGACGTCGTGGTCGTCGGGAATGATGACGCAGGGCCGGTCGCGGAGCAGCTCCCCGAAGCTCCGAAGCCATCGCTGGTACTTGGTGTGGTAGTCGAGGACGACCTTCCTTCGATCGACCCCGTTGAGATCGCCCTCGTAGATCTGGTCCCCGGCGAAGAACAGGAAGTCCGGCTCACGGGCCGCGACGCCGGCGACGACGTCGTCGTGCGGGAACCAGACGCCGAACCGGTTCCAGGCGGAATGGGCCGTCGCGTTCTTCACGCAGTTGAGGCTCGCGATCCGAAGCGGACGCCCGGTCGGAGGCGCATGGATCTCGCCGCGCCACTCGAAGGGGGTTCCGTTCATCTCGCCGAGGATCCGGTAGTCGCGACCGAGGTACTCCTCGACGTCCTCCACCTGGAAGGGGACCGTGAAGCTGTCGTCCACGAGGCGGCCCGTCGCGATCGGTCGCCAGACGCCGTCCCGCGTCTCGAACTCGAGGGCGACGTCGCCGAGATCGGAATCCGCGACCGGCGGGAAGAGGGTGTTGAGCCGGAACGAGTGGATGCCGTCGTCGTCGCGGTCGATCGTGTACGTGGCCGCGAGCACCGGACCCCAGGAATAATCGGTCTCGTCGAGCCAGGATTCGAGATCCTCGCCGCGGAGTCGAAGATCCGCGAAGGACCAGCCGATGCCGTCCTTCCGCGCGGACCGGTGCCCGACCAGCGCGATCCCCCCGTCGATTCGATCGCGTTCCAGTCCACCGGCCGAGACGACGGTGAAGATCGCATCGCCGTCCCGCGCAGAGAGGACGACGTCGAATCGATCGTCACGCGGAGTGATGACGAGATCCAGCACGAACCGTCGGAACTCGACGTCGGTCTGCGCGAGCTCGACCCGTTCGCCGGGCACCGGACGAAGATCGTCGATGCCGGTCTTCGCGGGAAGCGCCCAGCTGAACCCCCCCTGCTTCTCGGTCGAGAAGTCGAGCAACCTTCCGGTCGCCGTGCCCGCGACCACCGCGAGCATCCCGCCGTCGGGAGCGGGCACCTGCTGCACCAGCGCGGTGAGCCGGGGATCCACGTCGGGCCCGCCCGCGCCGAAGAGCACTCCCGCGAAGGATCCCGCGTCGAGCGGCCCCCCCCCGACCGCCTGCACGTCGACGGAGATCCGCAACTCGGTGTCCGGGGCGTCGGGGTCGATGCGAAGCGGCAGGACATGGGCGGTGCGGACCGGCAACCGACTGTCGTCGTTGACGAGCCGGCCGCCCTCGATCCGCCAGTCCTGCAGCCGGCTGGGCTGCCACGCGGACCCGATCCATCTCCGGGACTCGAGCGCGTCGATCGGAATCGTTCGATCCCCGGGGACCGCGGCGTCGACGGATGCCGACGCCAGCGGAAGGAGGAGGGGGACGACACAGGTGAGGACGATCGATCGCATGCTGAATCTCCGCCGGACCGCAGGAAGAAGGGATGGGGACCGCCGTCATCCTACCGATGGACGACGCGCTGACGATCGGCGGCCGACCCGGTACCCTGCGAAACATGACGACGGCAACCCTCATCGCGATCGGAGTCTCGATTCTCGCCCGGAACCCACCTGCGCCGCCCACGACGCCTCCGACCGACGACGAGCGACCGCACGTCGTCTTCATCGCGGGCGACGAGGAATATCGCAGCGAGGAGTCGATGCCGAGATTCGCCGAGCTCCTCGGCGAGACGCACGACGTCCGGACCACCGTCCTCCACAGTCTCGATTCGGAGGGGCGAATCGATCCCGAGGCCCTTTCGAACATCCCGGGGACCGAAGTCCTCGAGGACGCCGATCTCGTCGTGATGTTCATCAGGTTCCGGACCCTGCCCGACGCACAGCGGGAGCCGATCCTGCGATACGTCGCCTCCGGACGGCCCCTGGTCGGGTTCCGGACGTCGACGCATGCCTTCCGATATCCCGAGGACGATCCCCGCCACGCCGAGATGAACGAGGACTGGCCTCGACGCGTGTTCGGCCAGCGTTGGATCACCCACCACGGAAACTTCGGCGACGGGAAGATGCCGCTGACCCGCGTGGAGCCCGATGCCGGAATCGCCCATCCCGTCCTCCGCGGCGTCGGGCCCTTCGATGCCTACTCGTGGCTCTATCACGTCGAGGGCGGCGGTGACGAACTGTCTGGCGATCCGCGTCGACTCGCGACCGGAACGACCCTCAAGTCCTATCACGAGGCGCGGCATGATCGGTTCCCGGTCTCCAACCCCGTCGCATGGACGATCGAGAATCCCCCCGGATCGAATCTCCCCGGTCGCGTGTTCTTCACCACCCTCGGGCATCCCTACGACTTCAGGTCGGCGGACTGCCGTCGCATGGCCGTGCAGGGGATGCTGTGGGCGCTGGGACGGGAGAAGGACATCCCCGCGACCGGCGTGAAGATCGACGCCTCGGACGATTGGCAACTCACGAACGCGGGATTCGGTGGTTACCGGAAGCACCAGAGACCCGACGCGGCGGCGACCCGCGAGCCGTGAGACCCGCCCCTCGGACGAACGCGGATCCTGAATCTCCCCTGGTGTGATCCGAATGCCTGTCCCTGGGCGACTCCAAGGGGTATCGTGTTCACTGAGCCGCTGCTCCGGATTTCACCGGAGCATCGCGTGGCAGACACCAGCCCTCGGGCCGGAGCACGATCATGAAGAATCGACCCCTGAGAGCGATCGACCCGCATCGACCGGGTTTCACGCTCGTGGAGCTCCTCGTCGTGATCGCGGTGATCGCGATCCTCGTGAGCCTCGTCCTCTACGCCACCAACCGGTTCCAGCAGACCTCGAAGGGCCTGACCTGCATGTCGCAGCAGCGGCAGATGATGATCGCCTGGGACGGCTACGCGACGGACAATGCCGGCCGATACGTCGCCCCCGACACCAATCGACATCCGTGGGACTGGGTCAGCTCCGTCGGAAACAACATGGGACCAGGCAACACCGAGCGGGTCGAGGCGCTGACGGAGGGACGGATGTACCCGTACGTCGGTGACGTCCGGCTCTACAAGTCCCCGTTCGACCGCTCCGACTACGTCCGCACCTATTCGCTCAGCGCCTTCTTCACCGACGGCGAGGGCACGAGCGACTGGAACGGACCGCCGTCGTGGTCGATCGGCACGCGAAGCCGGATCCCGCGACCGAGCGACACGATCTCCATGGTCGCCGAGCACGACCGACGGGGTCACAACATCAACGGCTGGGGCATCAATCCCTACACCCCCGACTGGATCGACCAGCTCATGATCTGGGACGAAGGCCACTTCAACTTCGCCTTCGCGGACGGGCACGTGGAACGGTACAAGTGGGCGGGCGAGAGCTACTCCAATCCGGACCCCATCGAAGTGGCGTTCAGCAGCACCACCCAGCTCACCAACATCTACTACCCGGGCCCGGACTGGGACTGGGTCTCCGATCGGCTCTTCCCGGGAAGCGCCGCACTCTACGGGGACTGGTGAATCGACGGATGTCCAACTCACCCGGTCCTCGGTCCGTTCGCCGGACCGCACTCCTTCTGTCCCCGATCCTCGTGTGCCTCGGATGCGATGGAGGCGGGCCCCCTCCCCCGGCCCCGCCGTCCGACGGCGGCGTCGGCGTCCTCGGGGCGCCCGTGGCCATGGACGACGATCCCGTCGTGGTCCGGTTCAGGAACGAAGCCGGCGCATACCTGGAGATGCGGGCGGCCCTGAACGAGCTGAACCGCCGACTCGCCACGGGCGAGGCGAGCACGGAAGAGGTCGAGCGGTGGCGAACGCTCCAGCAGGAGTGCGACCAGGAGCGACTTCGCCTCAACCGCATCCTGTACGCTGACTCGATCGATCCGGAGCGTCGGCGGGCCATGTTCTGGATCCTGCAGTCGGCGAACTGACCGCCGACCGCGAGTGGTTCGTCCGGATCGCGGCCCGCCTTCGATCGCCCCCATCCCCAGGACCCCAAGATGCCATCACGCCCCTTCACGATCCTCCGGTCCACGCTCGCCGCGGGCGTCCTCGCGATGACCGGCTGCGTCAATCCGTTCATCGAGAACTACGTGGGAATCCGCCGGTCCGCGACGGAGGATCCCATCCGCCTCGACGCGAAGGCGGACCGCCCCCGGCTCGGCACCAGTCGATTCTCCAAGCAGATGGAGGCGGGCACGCTTCCCGGTGACGCGGAGGCCCGGGCGGCGGCGTCCGAAGTCGGCGCGGGCGCCTACTGGTGGCGGTTCGCACCGAGTTTCTCCGCGGCGAACGAGGCCGCGAGGATCGGTGGCGGCAACGGACGAGTCGGCAACACCGATCCCTTCGGCCCCGCATTCGGCGAGAAGGCCATCAAGTGGTACGAGTTCGAGGCCGTGTTCTACGCCGATGATCCGGGCGGCGAGGACTAGCACGGAATCCCCCGGGGGTCCGTCGAACCGGCGGACAGGATGAAAAGGGAGGGTCGTCCGTGGACGACCCTCCCTGCAGTTGCTCCGTTCCGGGCGGGTGGCGAGGCCACCTCCCGTGATCAGTTGTAGACGTAGTCGGCGTTCAGCACGCGATCGATGATCGCCTTCGCGTCCGCGAGGTGCGCCCTCGAGTAGCTGTCGAGCCGGCTTCCGTCACGACTCAGCACCTCGCCGATCTGCTCGTCGAGCTCGCGAAGCTGTTGACGGGAGAGGCTCGCGACCGCGGCCTTCGAGGGCCCGAACCGATCGCTCCCGCCGGCCAGCGACACCAGTCGCTCGAGGTGCGTCCGCTGGAGGTTCCGACGCAGGCTCGAGATGTAGGCGTCGGTGTTGCTCCGCTTACCGCTCGGACGCGCGTCCAACTCGGTCCACACCGCGGCCTTCACCCCGTCCATGGTCTCGGGGATGGTGAGGACGTCGTCCCCCTCCACCGCCCGGAACTCGTTGTCGTACATGCGATTCAGCGTGGTGGGATTCAGGATCAGCGTCAGGGCCGTCCGCTGGATCCCGCTGATTCGGCTGTGGACATCGAAGGTGGAATCGGCCATCGCACCCGCCCGACCACCGTCATCGAACCACTTCTCCACGGTCATCTTCCGGAGGAGCTCCGGCGTGAGTCCGTATGCGGCGTCGGGGGTGGTCGCGTCGAGCACGACCGCGAGGGCGCGCCGCTGCTGGTCGGCGGGGACGTCGGTGATCGGATCGAGCTCCTCGCCCTTCATGACGCGGTTCACGGTGCTGCCACCGATCCAGTTGCCGGCGACACTGACCGCCCTCAGGTGCTTGGAGAGCGTCATGAGGTAGCCGCTCCGCGCCTTCGCCCAGCTCTCGCCCTCGTCGACCATCTCGTCGAGGATGCGGCCGCGGAGGTTCTCCACGATCGCGAGCTGCGCATCGACGTAGTCGAGCGGATTCTTCGCGTGGTCGAAGCGACGGGCCATGGGGTCGGGACCCTGGGTGTCCTCATCGGTGAGGTACCGGAGTTCGGGCTCGCCACAGCGGGCGAGCACCGCGTCCGTCTTGCCCGGGGTGTAGCCGTAGGCGATCGCCCACATGTCGTAGGGGCCGAGCATGGGCGTGGTCCAGGGACCCTGGACCACGTCCTCACCGAAGGCGATGTTGACGGGGAGATAGTCCATCACGGAGGAGGAGATCGGACCATTGAACCCCTCGCTGTTCATCTCGTCGTAGGAGACGAGACCGGAAGCCACGAAGTTGTGACGAAGTCCGAGCGTGTGGCCGACCTCGTGGGTGATCAGGTCCTTGAGCAGGGGGCCGATGAAATCCTCCGGGATCCCGTCGAGCTTCTGCCCGTTCGGGTCGGTTTCACCGGTGAGTCCGAGCAGCTCGGCGTTCATCCTCATGAAGGCCACGTCCATCGACTTCCGCATGGCGTTCTGGCAGACCGTGGCGGCATGGGGATCGCTTTCGATCGCGTAGCCGTCCGGACCCGCGCCCGCGATGAGCTTTCCGGGACCGTCGAGACTCGGGTGCATGGCGCGAAGCCCCTTGCCCCGGAGTTCCTCGTACCGTTCGGCGATCTTGCTGGCGACCTGATCGCGGTCCTGCGGAGCCGCGAGGATGACCCGGGGATCGAAGTCGGGGTTGTCGATCAGCCATTCGATGGTCTCGGTCCCGAGACTCTCCATCGCCGCGTGGGGGATCTGACGCTCCCAGGTATCGACCCAGGAGCTCACGAAGCCCTCGTCCATCACGATGTCGGCATCGAGGATCTGCCCGGTCCTGGGGTGGACGCGGCTGGGGCCGATCGCGAATCCCATGTTCGCGTTGGTCCAGACCATGAAGTTGTATCGCGCGTCCTCCGGATCCTTGTCCATGTGGGCGCCCGTGAGCTTGTCCTGCTGGTACACCTCAACCGCATTGACGAAACCGATCTCCTCGAAGGCCCGGTTCCACTCGAGGATTCCGTCCCGGACCCAGCGGCGGTAGCGGACCGGCACGGTGTGCTCCACGTAGAAGACGATCGGCTTCTTCGGCGGGCTCATCCTCAGGCTCGGATCCGCCTTCTCGAGGTGCCAGCGATTGACGTACCGCTTCCACGGCGTGTCCGCGGCGGGATCCCCGAGATCCTGGATGCTGGTCGTGAAGTATCCGACGCGGTCATCCGCTTCGCGGGGACGGTAGCCGGTGTTCGACGGGATCGACGCGATCGAGTAGTAGAGCTTCGCGAACCGGCCGTTGCTGAGGGGCATCTGGTAGCAGAGCTCGACGTTGCCCGGGAAGGTCTTCGCCTTCTCGACCGTCGCGAGTCGCGTGTTCGCACCGGCGGCGACGCGGCCGAAGAAGCTGGTCGCCTTGTTGACGAAGAGACCGTTGAGGTCGATGACGGGGCCGCCGCCGGGACCCATCGCGAGGATCGGCACTTCGAGGATCACCCGGTCGGTGAAGACCCGCTGCGTCGCATCCTTGCTCTGCTTGTCCCCCGACGAGATCGTCTGGTAGTTGGGCTCGACGAGTGCGAGCCGCTTGCCGAATCGCTTCCAGCGCGCGTACTGGTCGCCGGTCTGCACCGCGGAAGTCTGGACTCCCGAGGCGACCGTCCAGGCGAAGAACAGATCCTGCTTCTCGAAGTTCCTCGGAAGCTCCGCGATCGAGCGCTGCGTCTTCTTGTTGACCCAGACCCGGTAGAGGCCGCGAGTCCCGTCGCCCGGGGCGACTTCCGTGAAACCTTCCGCGATCTTCTCGAAGGGCGGGAAATCCTGGCTCGCTTGAATCCCCGCGGGCGCCGGCATGGCGGTCGCCGGCAAGGCGGCGACGATCGTCGACAAACCGGTGACGCCGGCAAGAAGGAGGACGCTGGATCGGACCATGGTTTGGGTCTCCGGACGGAATGGATCTGCATGAACGGTCGTCCTGCCGGGCATTACGGACCGGCATGGACGGAAATACCGACTAAGAATAGGGTTTCGAATCGCTACCGGCGACCGTTGACCCGGTTGCTCTTCGAATTTGCTGGATTTCCGAGGTGGGCCCGCGAGTTCAGGATCCGGACTTCGGATCCGAAATCGCCACCGAACGGAGGGGCCGGACATCGAGACCACCCGGCCCACGGACTCCCACGCCGACGTGACCGGGGCCACTCCCCTGCCAGTGCAGCACTTCCAGATCGATGATTTCCCCCGCCTGGAGGGAGATCGCCCCCGTGATCTGCTCGGACCGAGCATCCCAGCCATCTGGTGACGTCCAGTTCGAAAGGCGGGCCACCGGCCGCCACGCATCAGTGTCCTTCGACGATCGGATCCGGAGCGTCGCAAGGTCATCAGCCGTCAGGAGGAAACGATAGTTCCCGGACGTTGGGGCCCGGAAACGCCCCCTGAAACGGGTCGCGACGTTGATTCCGATGTCTTGTGCGTACATCGCGAAACATGCCTCGACGCGATCCGGAGGCGTCTGGAACACCTCGATCGACTCGGGATCTGACCGAGGCACGCCGGTCCAGACCTCCAGCAGGAAGGTGGGTTCGATCCGCATTCCGACCGGGACGTGCACGCCCGACGGTCCGCCCGGGACCTGCCATGCGACGGAGAGGTGCCCCCCGCCATCGACGTTCCGCTGCCGGGCCTCCAGGTGATATCGACGCCCCTTGATGAGCACGATCGGCCGCGAGACCTGCCCGGGCTGCCGATCGAACTCGTCCTTGCCGGTGAACCCCCGCACCGAGGCGATCGGTCGCCCGCTCGCGGGGTCCTCGGAGGTCGAGAGAAGAAGGACGCCGTCGTCGTCGGAGGCGATGGAGAACCGGTAGGCGCCGGTCCGCGGTGCCTCGATCCAGCCACGAAGTCGTTGTCTCGAGCCGGCCCCGGCGTCGACGAACCCCACCGGCGTCTCGACCACCTCCGAACGGTCCGGCACGCCTTCGAAATCGGCATCCTCGATCGACCCCGTCGCGGAGGCGGTGTCGAGCCAGACGGATCGTTCGAAGACGAACGGATGGTCGGGGGAGGGGCCCTCGTCCGCCGTCACGGCGGACCCCGCCGCACAGGTCGCGAGGAAGAGGAATGCGATGGAGCACGGAACGCGTCGTCGATTCATGGCGGTGGACTCCTGCGGATGATCGGCTTCCCGTCGAACCGGCGACAGCCTACCGCTTCCGCGAGGCACCGCGAAGCCGGGCCGTGGAACGACGACCGGCCTCTCGTTCAATCCTCGGCCGGGCCGAGGAATCGAGCACGCCGGTCCTCGATCATCGCATGCCATCGCCTTCCCGCTTCGTCGCGGACCTCCCCGAGGAAACGCTCCCGAGTGCAGATCGAAGGCCCCCCGGCGCCCGGCGGCAACGCCGCGAAGGTGGCTTCGACGAGGACCGGTCCATCCGGACCCTCGACTTTCGTTCCCAGCAGGTCGAAGAGTTGCATGCCGTCCCCGTCGCGGATCCAAGGTCGATGCGCGACGAGCATACGGGTGCCGTCGCCCCCGGAGAAATCCCGACGAACGCCACCCGTTTCGGAATCTTCGGGAATCGATCCGCCGCGACGGTCGAGGACGCCGGTCCGGATCAATCGCCCTCGGTCTTCGCGGTGACCGCCGCCTCCGCCCAGCGGACGGGGCGAGCGTTCTGATTCCAGCCCGGTAGATAGTGGAAACGCACGGAGGCCTCGCCGGGCCCGACCGCCTCGATGATGAAGCGGGTGTCCCCCTGCGATCCCACCCTGGACGCTTCCTTCGCGACGAAGCGCGACTGCCCGCGCTGCCGCAGGAATTCGGGGAGACCGTCCGCCAGCACCCAGTCGTACCCCGTGCCGGCGTTGCCGGGGAGCGTGAGCGTGACCGCGGTCCCGATCTCGATCGACACTTCGGTCACCGCATCGGGATGAAGGGCGTCGACGGCGTCGGTTCGGAAGGCGCTGGGGTCCGAGACGCACGCGGGCAGCATCGCCGCGAAGGCGAGCGACGCGAGGCTCCACGAGCGGAAACGCGGGAATCGAGGCATCGGAGGATGATCCTGTGCTGGGGTTCTGGGAAGACACGAGGCGCGGAACGCGGGATGGCATCGCTTCGGCCGCGTCGGCCGCCCGCGATCCGGGGGCCGGGCGTCAGGGCGTCGCGTCGGTCGGGGCTTCGGGCGTCGGATACTCGTAGGTCCACGTGATCACCGTGGGCCGGTCGACGCCCTCGCGTCGCGTGGTCTCGGAAAGCTGGTTGCCTTTCTCGTCGTACGTCGATTCGACCGTCGTCGTCTTGCCTGCGAACGTCCGGATCGTCTCCCTGACGCTGCGACAATCCGGCCCCCGTTCCCAACGCCTCGACGAGCGTCGCCCCTTGGAGAGCGTGACGTTGGTGCCGACGAGACAGCCCCGGTCGTCGTAGTCGAACACCTCCTCGCGGACGAACTGGCCGTCCGCCGTGGTGCGCTCGAGGACGATCCGATCCGCCTCGTCGAAGGTCCGATCCGTCTCCTCCGAGGGGCGTCCGGCGCGGTTCGACACCGTGCGGATCCGACGTCCGTTCTCGTCGTGGACGTGCCGCCGCGATTCGATGGTCGAATTCGCGCGCGGATTGATCTTGGTCCATTCGACGAGTCGCCCCTCGTCGTCGTACTCGAAGGTCTCGATCCAACCGGTGTTCCCCATGAACGTGGTGGTCATTCGCACCGGTCGACCGACCGCGTCCGATTCGAACGCGACCTCGAGGGTCGTTCCCATCGCGTCGGTCCCCTGCTCGATCGCGGTCAGCGCTCCCTTCGAGTCGAAACGGTAGTTCCGGAACAGCTTCGGGCCGCCGGCCTTCGTGGGCTCCGCCACCGCCCGAACCAGGGTGGGCGAGCCCGCGAAACTGCGAGGTTCGAAGTTGGTGTCCAGCTGACCGGCCGCCTCCCGGTGCGACGCGAATGCGACGAGGACGAACATCAGCAGGGACATCGTCCCGGCGGGCAGGGGCTTCGCGAGGGGTGCATTCATTCCATGGGCTCCGTCTTTCGAGGCCGCGTGGCCGACCTTCGTCTGGAGAATAGCCGACTCAAACCGATCCATCCCCGGTGAACCGATCCAACCCGAGGAAGTCGGCCATGCTCGAGGTCCCGCCGTCGAGCGCGAGGTCCGCGGCGATCTCCCCGACGACCGGCGCGAACTTGTAGCCGTGACCGCTGAAGCCCGCGACGACGACCATCGATCGGCGTCCGGGAAGCCGGTCGATCACGAAGTGCTCGTCCGGGCTCATGGTGTAGAGACATGATCGCGCGGCGACCGGTCGACCCAGGACCCCCGGAAGCCGGACCGCGAGATCCTCGACGAATCGCTCCACCACCTCCTCGGGGATCTCGCCCGGACGGTCGGGGTCCACCACGGTGCCGGGGCCATGGAAGCCGACCTTGACGCCTGCGGGAGACGACTGGCCGGGCCACGCCGGAACACCGTAGTAGCATCCCGCCCCGTCGCCGTCATCGACGAGCCAGCAGGGCATCCGTCCCGGTGAACAGCTTTCAGGATCGATCGGATCGAACCAGACCATCGCCTTCCGGTGCGGCACCAGCGGCACCCCGAGGCGATCGCCGAGCAGGGATGCCGACCATGCTCCCGCGGCGATCACGAGGCGATTCGTCCGTATCTCCCCTTCCTCCGTCCGGACCACGGCGCCCGAGTCGTCACCGTCGACCGAGAAGACCCGGACCGGTCTGCGAATGACGGACCCGGCCCGTCGAGCGACTTCGAGATGGGCCCGGACACCCGCCTCCGGATCGACGAATCCGCCGCCTGGTTCGAGCAGCCCCGACCATCCGGGGGCCGATGCGAATTGCGGGAAACGGTGACGCATTCGATCCGGGCCGATCCACTCGACCGGAACCTCGTGCGCTTCGGCGCTGGCCAGCGATGCGCGCAACACGGACGAATCCGTCGGCCCGACGAGCAAAACGCCCGTCCGATGGAGACAGGACGCTCCGGTCGACCTTTCCAGTCGTCCCCATCGTTCGAAGGAATCCTCCAGCAGGGGCACGTAGTCCGGATGCTCGAAGTAGGCCCGGCGAATGATGCGACTTCCGCCGTGCGAACTGCCACGGTCATGTGGCCGTGGCTCCTGATCGAGGCCCATCACTTCGATTCCACGACTCGCGAGCGCGGCGAGCGCCGAGGAACCCATCCCTCCGAGTCCGAGTACCAGCGCTTCGACCTGATTCATTCGTTCCGACTCCCGGGATCTCCCTCGACGCACCTGCCGGTCCACGAGGTCGGCTCGATCGGGGCGTGCATCCGGAAGAAAAAGGTCTCCCGGCTCCAACGGAGCCGGGAGACTTAAATGGGGTCTTAGCAGATGCCGAAGCGAATACTAAGACCCCGGACGAAAGAGTCTTGATAAGCAGGGGAAATATAGCCCCCGGAATCGGGCGAGGCCTGCCGGGTGTCGGTTTTCGGCGGAAATTTGGGATGGGGTTCCAGAAAACGGGCTTTTTTGTTCGTCAGCGGTTCTCTCATCGACGCCGGCCATTCGAACTCGATGCTCGATCCGAGGCTACGATCAGGGCCGTGTGGGGTGGGTCACTCGACCCAAGCGGAGTTTGGAACATGACGACGAGGAAGGAAAGCCCCACGCGTCTCGCCACGCGGAGACGAATCGTGGACGCGGCGATCAAGGTGGTGGGCCAGAACGGCGTCCACGCAGCGAGCGTTCGGACCATCGCCCGGGAGGCCGGCTGCAACGAAGCCGTGATCTACCACCATTTCGAGAACAAGAACGCGATGCAGGACGAGGTGTTCGCTGAAATCGCGCTGGAACTGGCGGAATCGAGGCGTCGGTCCACCGAAGGCGCCACCGGCCCTCGGGAGTTCATCACGATCTGGATCGAGGAGAGCTATCGCTTCTACGACGAGCGTCCGAACGCCTTCGCCTACGCGCTGCTCGGCTTCCCATCGATCATCCGGATCGACTCGGACGCGTACCATGCCAACTCGAGGCTCTTCGAATCCTCCCTCACTGCGATGACGCCTCCACCGGGACGGCGCCTCGATCTGAGTCCGGTCGCCTTCTCGGCGTTCAGGGCCTCGCTCATCGGGCCACCGCGCGACATCCATGCCGGCGTGCTCCCGGGCCCCGCCCTCCAGTACGTCGAGCCGATCTCCAGGATCGCCGAACGGATTCTGCTCCCCGACGCCTGACTCGCGATACCGATCCAGCGGAGAGGATCGAACCGAACGATGATGACGACAGAACCCCAAGCCTCCGCGAGAAGCACCCGTGACCGGATCGCGGCGGCACTGGTGGAGATCGTGGGTCGAGATGGCACGGCGGGAGGCAGTGTCCGCCGCATCACGAAGGCCGCGGGCTGCAACGAATCCGTCCTCTACGACCACTTCGAGAACAAGGCCACGATGCGACGGGTCGTGTTCGGCGAGGTCGCCGATCGGCGTCAGACCGTCTACGAGGCGGCGGCCGAGAGGAGCCGTGGCGGGTCCGCCCGCGCATTCATCGAGGACTGGACGCGAACCACGCTGCTGAGGTTCGACGAGGATCCCGATTCCTTCGCGTTCCTCGAGTTCACCTCGCCCTCGGTGATCGCCGACGATCCGATCCGTCTCCGCCGGACCTTCGAACGACTGCGATCCGTCCTGGCGGGTTTCGAGACGCGTCCCGACGAGGCCATCGACGCATCTCCGGTGGCATTCGCGATCGCCCAGGCGATCCTGGTCGACGCGGTGAGGGAGATCCACGCGGGCATCAAGGAGGGCCCCTCGATCGACCTCGTCGACACGCTCGCGGAGATCCTCGTCTCGTTGCTCGTCCGCCACGCCGGGGATCCCCCGCTCGTCGCGGAACCGGATCCACCCATCGGCGCCGGACCGCGGCGGGGGATCCATGGTCCCGGTTTCATGCGCGAGGACTCGACTCGCGCCCGACTGATGGCCGCCGCCACCAGGATCGTCGCGGAACAGGGCGTGGAGGCGGCGACGGTGCGGGCGATCTCCACCGCCGCTCGATGCCACGACACCGACCTCTACAGCAAGTTCCGCAACAAGCAGGCACTCCTGCACACCGTGCACGGTGAGACCCTCGAGCACTGGTATGCGATGCGTCGGACGCTCTCCGGAACCGACGAGACGACCGCCGAAGCCTTCATCGACGACTGGGCGAAGGGCGCGATGCTGAGTTTCGACCGGGAACCGGAAACCTTCGCCTACGTCCTGCTCACCTATCCGCCCGTCACCGAGGACCTGCTGGACAGCCACGCCTACAACATCGCCAACGGCATCCGGCTCTTTTCGAACCTCGTCGACGCGGCCGGACGACGAATCGATCTCTCGCCCCAGAACTACGCGGCCTTCCGGTCCGCGTTGATCGCGATCCCGAGGGCGATACGCGACGAGATCGTCCCGGGACCGGCGGTGAGACACGCGCCGTCGATGCAGGGGATCGCGCGTCGGATCCTGCTCCACCGCGCCGAATGACCCCGATCGCGGACCACGCCTGCGTCAGAGCGTCGCAGATCCGGTCGAGTCCCCGAACTCCTGCAACGGGGCACCGGCCGCGGAAGCCATCGACTTCAGGAGATTGCACAGCGGAGTCCGGGGGCCGTGTTCGATGAGACGTCCGGGACGGGCACCACCGCCTCGGCCCGCGACCACGATGGGCAGGTCGTGGTGGTTGTGCCGGTTCCCGTCCGAAATCGCCCCGCCGTACAGCAGCAGCGTCCCGTCGAGGAGGGATCGACCCTCCTCGTCCTCGATCTCGGCGAAGCGGGCGACGAGGGATGCGAACTGCTCGTTCTGCCAGCGATTGATCCGGCGGATCGCGTCGACCTTCTCGCGGTCGCCGGCGTGATGCGACAGGTGGTGGTGGCCCTGTCGGACGTCCACCATCGGGAAAGTGCGGTTGGACCCCTCGTTCGCCCACATGAAGGTGCAGGTCCGGGTCAGGTCGAGCCGGAACGCGAGCGCCATCAGTTCACCCATCAGGGTCAGGTGCTCGGCGTAGTCGCCGGGCGTCCCGGCGGGAAGCCGGTCGAGCCCCCAGTCCGACGCGTCCTGTTCGGATCGTTCGACCTGTTCGATCCGGCGTTCGAGTTCGCGCGCGCCGTCTAGATATTCGTCGAGCTTCTGGCGATCCCGCCCGCCGAGCACGCCGGAGAGACGCCGCGCATCGCCGCGAACGACGTCGAGGATGCTCCGACGACGGGAAAGCCGCCGTCGACGGGCCGCTTCGGATTCGTGGCGCGGCCCCGCCATGAAGAGCCGCTCGAACAAGGCGCGTGGACTGGTCTCCTTCGCGACGGGGGTCCGCGTCGAACGCCAGGCGATGTTCGCGCTGTACGCACAGGAATAGCCCGAATCGCATCCGCCCGCGGTGAGCGTCGGTTCGCAACCGAGTTCGAGGCTGTCGAATCGTCGAAGGCCTCGGTGACGATTCGCGATCACCTGGTCGATCGAGATCCCGTTCTGGATGTCGCTTCCGGCGGTCTTGCGTGGATGCGTGCCGGTGAGGAAGCACGCGGAACTTCGCGCATGATCCCCCGGACCGTCCCCCAGCGCCCGCGCATTCCCGTGAGCGAGCCCGGCATGCAGGGTGACGTGCGACCGGACCCGATCGAGCGGTTCGAGAAGGGAGGGGAGCGAGGCGGGAAGATCCCGGATGCCGGGTCCGCTCGACGAGGGCAGCCACTCGGGCGCGTGGACGCCGTTCGGCACGAAGAGGAAGGCCACTCGCGTGGAGCGGGAGGCCGTGGCGGCGTTCGCCGCCGATCCGGTCGTCCCGGGCGACATCGCCTCCAGCCAGGGCAGCGCCACCGCGGTGCCGAGGCCTCGCAACACGGTTCTTCGGGAAAGGGGTCTGGTCAAGACGTTCCTCCTGGTCGAAACACCACGGGACGCTCGCCTCGAAGGTATCTGACCGATCGCGACGCGGCAACGACAACCTGGCGGAAACCGGTCATCGGAGGGCGGACCTCCGACGAAACACGTCGCTGAGCACGATGAACTCGACGGCCGCACGCACCGTCGGCCGCTCCTCCAGGGCGTCGACCAACCGATCGAGCACCGGCTCGTCGCGCCATTCGAGACCGCGTCCGAGCGCGTAGACCAGCAGGTGTTTCCCGAAGGATCGCAGCAGCGCCGGATCCTCGACGAGCACGTCCCGCAGATCCACGGGACCGTCGATCCGCCGGCCGTCGGGGAGGACCGCGGAGGCATCGACCGCATGTCCCTCGGAGGTGGTCCGCCACCTTCCCACCGCGTCGAGGGGCTCCAGCGCGAAACCGAGGGCGTCCATTCGCACGTGGCACGACGCGCAGTCCGGATCCTGTCGGTGGATCTCGAGCAGGCGTCGCAGCGACTCCCCGCCCGAACGCTCCGCCTCCGGATCGGGAAGCTGCGGCGCTCCCGGCGGCGCCGGCGGAGGGGGGCAGTCGAGGAGCGATTCCATCACCCACTTGCCCCGCTTGACCGGGGAGGTCCGGGTCGGATTGCTCGTGGCAAGCAGCACGCTGGCGTGCCTGAGCACGCCGAGATCCGCCTGCGGGAAGACCTGTTCGTCGAGCTCGACGCGGCCGAACCCGGAGCCCTCGAGTCCGAGCGTCGCGGGATCGAGTCCGTAGTGCCGCGCCAGCGCGGGGGTCCACCAGCTGGAGGACTGCCGGAAGAGATCGGTGACCGGTCGATCCCTCGTCACGATCTCCTCGAACACCAGCACCGTCTCCTCCCGCATCTCCGCCAGGAGTCGATCCGTGATCTCGCCGTACCGGGCGGGATCCGGTTCCAGCCGCTCCACGCCGTCGATGTGCAGCCACTGGGTCGCGAATCGTTCGCCGAGCGACCTTGCTCCTCCCTGTCGGAGGAGCCGCTCGACTTCACGGAGTACCCCGCGATCGGTGTCGAGTCGACCGGATCGCGCCGCAGCGATCAACGTCTCGTCGGGCACCCCGGCCTTGAGAAACGCCGCGAGTCGCCCCGCCACGGCATAGCCGTCGAGCGGCACCGAACCATCGGGACGAGGATCCGCGGAGGTCCGCGGGGACTCGATGCGGAAGAGGAACTCGGGACTGGCGATCGCGTAGACCACGAGGGTCTGCATCAGAGCGGCCCGGGACGGCGTGTCCCCCTCCACCGCCCCCGTGGGCGTCGAGACGATCACGAGATCCGCGATCCGACGCGCCTCGTCGGCATCGATGCGACGTCCCCAGCAACGTTCGAGAAGCCAGCGCGACGCCCTCGCGACTCCCGTTCGGCGATCCCCGTCGCGGAGTCGCGCGGCCAGCGAACGCTGCAGGTCGCCCGGCACGGGCGGGTCGAGGGGACCCACCAGCCTGATCTCCGCGACGAATGCGTTCCGGTCGGCGCCTGGGTCGTTCGGGGTTCTCTTGCGGTAGTAGTCGTTGAGGAACGCGGCCGAGAGTTCGACGGCGGCCCCGGCGTGTTCGAACTCGAACCCCTCGACCACCGGACGGTCCATGCTCGCGGACACGTCGACGCGGATGACGGGCTTCCGCCCCCGGCGAAGTTCGAATCCGACCGGATCGTCGCCCGCCTGCTGGCCGCCGAGCAGGAACTCCGCCCGGAAGCGACCGGGCCGGGGAACATCGAAGACCGCACGAACGCTGCCGCGGGTGGTGAGCAGCCGACCCGCGCCCCGGACCCGACCACCGGAGAGCGATCCTCCCCTCGCCACCCGGATCTCGGGCTCCGCGGTCGCGGGGTCGAACACCGCCCGGCGGGCGACCTCCTCCGCGAGGTCGACCAGTTTCTCGAAGAGCAGCGGACTCGTCGCGAGTACTTCGCCGAGATGATCGAAACCGTGTCCGACGTCGTCCGCGGGCAGGACGGAGACGTCCACTCGAACGCCGAACACCGATTCGATCGCATTGCCGATCTCGTGCCGGTTCAATCGCCGGAGCACCACGTCCGGCACCCCGGCATGCTTCGCGCGAGCCTCGAGCAGATCGCCGAGGACGTCGACCCCGGTTCGAAATTCCACTTCGCTCGGCCGATCGATCCCCATCCGGTCGCCGGGAAGGGGCGGTGGCATGTCCCGGGCCCGCAGCCGATCCCGGACTCCGAGCAGCAGGGACGGTTCGACCGCCGCGAGCGTTTCGACGTCGGCCAGGTCGCGAAGATCGACACCCCCCTCCGCCTTCGCACCACGGTGACAGTCGAGACAGAAGACGTCGATCGTCTCGGCGAAGGACTCGTTCGCATCCGCCGTGGAATCCCCGAGCGGTTCGAGCACCGGATCGGATCCGAGAGCCGGTTCGACGGGGTGAGCGGACGGGAGGCCCGGCGTTCCGACCCAGGCGCACGCGACCAGGCCCGGGAGTACGAGAACGCGACGGCTGCCGCGGCTCGCGCTTCGAACGCGCGAGTCGACGATCACGCGCCCCGCTCCCGGAAGACCAGGGCCCGCAGTCCCTCCGGCGCCGGGAGGGATTCGGCATCCTCCCCGTCGACCGATTCGATGAACGCCCGGAGCGGCGTCGGGGAACCCGCCGACCGTGCGGCCTCGAGCGCGGCGGTCCACGCGGCTCGACGGTCGTCGTCGAACATCCGCTCCCAGAATGCACACTCGGCGAGGTCCTGGCCGACCAGTTCGACCCCACCGAAGACGTCGCGCTGGGTGGCCGCGTCCGGAACCGCCCAGTTCGCATGGAACACCGGCGCGGTCATGCGTCGACGCTGGGAAGGCGGATAGATCCGGGTGCGGAAGGAGACCGTGCCCAGGCTCTGGTCCCAGGTACCGTTCGTGAGGAACGGCTCCACCTCGGTTCGAAGCACCACCTCGCTCTCCAACGGACGCTCGCCGCCGCCGATCGGAATGCCGAACGGACCGGGCAGGTCGATCGATCGATCGCCGTTTCGCAGCCTGGCCTTCTCGTCTTCGGAGATCGCGGGCGACTCCAGCATGATCTCCACCGCGTCCCTCGAGGTGTTCACCCACCACAGGAACGCGAGACCCGTCAGGATCAGCTTCTGGTTGCGCGGACCGATCTCGCCCGGATCCGCGTCCGGCACGAACCGACCCACGGTCCGCTTGACGATCGGGTCGGCGAGTTCCCGCCGGGTCCACGCCCGCTCGCCCGCCGAGACCCAGCCGTCGATGCCGGAGAGCAGGGTGAGCTGCGCCTCCCACGGCTCCACCCAGCCGCGTTCCACCGCGAATCCGACCAGCGGCGCGAAGACCTGCACCTGGAACCACTCGTCGTCGGTCCGGGGCCCGCGTTCCATCGGCGGTCGAAACCGCGTGTCGATCCGCTGCCCCTGCTGCACGTAGCCCCCGGCGTTGAACCGGAGGAAGGCGCTCATCGCGTCGGGCAGCAACTCCCGCTCGGCGAACCGTCGCCACTCGATCCGCTCCTCCTCGCCGTCGATCCTGGACTCGAAGAACCGGATCGCGAATCGGATCCAGAGCTCGCCGGCGTTCATGCGATCTCGGAAGGCCGTCCAGTCGTCGCGCTGGGCGCCGAACTGCTCGACGTAGTAGTAGGCGGTGCCGAACGATCCCGGCAGGGTCGACCATCCGTTCCGATTGCCGATCTCGCTCGGCAGGTCGCGTTCGGCGAACACGCCTTCGAACCGGACGCCGTCACGTCCGCCCTTCCGCTCCGTCGGTGCGGCTTCGTACGCCTCCGAAAGCCGATCGATCTCCGCCCGATCCGCCCGATTGGTCTCGAAGATCCGTTCGGGACCCGCTTCGCCGGCGACCATCTCGACCTTCACCTGCCGGTTGGTGCAGCCGAGCGACAGGGCGCACGCGATCACCGCCACCACGCCGGACCGAATGCGACGGGGGAAGCGGGCATCGGGGAACGTTCTCGGGGATCTTGGTGACGGCATGCCTCGATTCTAGCGGTACCACGGGACGATTCATCGCGCGGAAGGCGGAGGAGGACATGCCGCGCGACGCCGCTTGGAGCCCCGATCGCGGCTTCCTACCTTCCGAACGCCCGGAGGAGCCAGGACCGCGCCCCCCCCTCGTGCCCCAGCGTCTCGTACCGGCTCGCCTCGATCGATTCGACGTCGAATCCCGCCGAGTCGATCGCCGTCGCGAGCTCCTTCCGGGCGAGCCTTCTCGGACCACCCGGCCGATCCTCCCGGTCGCTGAACGCGATGAGGACCAGGGACCCCCCGGAACCGACCGATTCGTGCAGCATCCCCAGGTAGTCCCGCCGATCGGCATCGGAGAAGACGTGCATCAGGCCCGCGTCGAGCACGCAGCGTCGGTCGGAGGGCGCTTCCATCATCCGGAGATCGGCCACCTCGAACCGGATCCGGTCCGCGACACCCGCGGCGTGCGCGCCGGCGACCGCGGATTCGACCGCTTCAGGGACCGAATCCACCGCGAGGATCTCGAGCGTCGGACGAGCCTTCGCGATCGCGATCGCGTTCTCGCCGGTTCCGCAGCCCGCATCGAACAACGGACCTTCGTCGAACCAGCCGCGTTCGATCGCGTCGAGCACCGCGGGTTGCGGGCGCCCCGTCACCCACAGCGCCTTCGATCGACGATAGACGTCGCGAAACACCTCGTGCGCGACGCCTTCCGCCCCGGGCGGCGAAGGGGCCCCGCCTTCGGAACCTCGACGACGGGCCGCGGTCATGGCGGGCGCTGGAACGCGGTGTCGGTGGCGTTCCCTCCCGATCGCATGTAGGCGAGCAGGTCGAGGATCTCGTCCATGGTCGCGGTGTCCACCAGTCCGGCCGGCATCGGCGTGACCGAGGTCCGCGAAGTGATCTCCTTCAACGGGATCTCCACCCGGAGCGTCCCCCCGCGCGGATCCGGGGCGATCGCGAGGACCCCGTCGTCCTCGCTGATCGGGAGACCGATCACCGGATCACCGTCTCCGCGCTCGACGAAGACGCCCTCGTACTGGTCGGAGAGATCCTTCTCCGGTTCGATGATCGCGACCAGGAGATCGTGCGGCGAGAAACGGCCTCCGGCGCCGGTGAGATCCGGGCCGTAGGCGATGCCGGTGTCACCGACCTTGTGACAGGCCGCGCACTGCAGCGATTCGTACATCGTCCGTCCACGCTCGAAATCCCGTCCCGCATGCACGCGGGCGAGGTGGATCGAGAAGTCGTCGACCGACCAGGAGCGGACGAACGCCCTGGCCTCCGTGGTCGCACGGTGTTCCCGGAGGGCTTCGGCCCGGGCGGCCAGTTCCGTCGCGGCCTCCGGACCGAGCCGGTCCGCGAGATCGCCTCGAATGGCGGCCACGAACCCGGGCAGACTCGCCCCGCCGGCATAGGACGCGGCTCGATCCAGCGCGTCCATCGCGCGCGATCGGGACGCCCCGTCCCATCCGCTTCGCTGGAGTCGGAGCGCGTGCAGGAAGACGATCGCCGTCTCCTGGTCCTCCGCGGATTCCACGAGCGGCAGGGTGCGTTCGACGACGAAGGGTGCATCGAGCGCGACGAGGACCTCCACCATGCTCCGGTCCGCGGAGAGTTCACCGGTGGGATAGACGGGCTCGAGGATCGACACCACCCGGTCCCGGTAGTCGGGCTCCAGCGGGCCATGCCGGGTGATCAGCAGCGCGAGCACCCGGGCGAGCCGGAGCCGGCCCTCGATGCCCTCGTCCTCGAACGACATCTCCTCGATCCGGTCGATCGCGCGAAGCGCATCCGCACGGTCCCCGACCCGCATCACCGCGAGCGCCGCCTCCCAGCCACCGGCGGCGGCCGGTGCGTCCAGCAGCATCGCGACGACGTCCTCGTCGTCTTCGACGTCGGTGAAGCAGCCGGGCATGCCGTCACGCGCCGCGAGCAGGGCGCGTTCGACGCCGATTCGGGCCGCGTAGCGGATCGCGGGGTCGGCATCGCCGAGGGCGTCGACCAGCGTCTCGCGATCGACGGCTTCGGCGTCGCGATGCGACGCCTCGATCGCTCTGCGACGCGCGACCGCCGACGACGCCTTCGACTCGAATCCGACCGGCGCAGAACCGCCCTCGCCCGTCCACCGGACTCGGTAGAGACCCGACTGCGATCCACGTCCTCCGGTGATGAGATACATGGCCCCGTCGGGTCCGAAGGCGAAATCCGTGACGTTGAAGGGCCGGCCTTCGAGGAAGGGAACGGCGGTCGCGCCGTGGCTCGCACCCTCCGCCTCGAGGTCGACCGCGATGACGCGGCCGTAGGCCCAGTCGCCGAGGAACATGCGATTCCGCCACGGCGCGGGAAACGCCGAGCGATGCCCGCTCAACACGCCGGTGGGACTCCCGGCGTCCATCTCGAGTGCGGCGGGCCGCGCATCCGGTGATTCCACGGGCCACTTCACGCTGCCGCCCCGCCAGCCGAATTCACCGCCCGAGACCACGTGCAGGAATCGAGGACTTCGATACCACGGCGTGCCGATGTCCCATTCCATGTCCGCGTCGTAGGTGAAGAGCTCCCCGTCCGCGGTGAAGTCGAGGTCGTAGGGATTCCGGAATCCGCCGGCGACGATCTCCCATTCGGAACCGTCGAGGTCGGTCCGGAGCACGAGCCCGCCCGGGGCCATCTTGCCGACCGCGTGTCCTCGCGGATCCCAGATCCGCTCCAGCACCGTGTCCTCGGACCAGTTCGCGTGGGGACTGGTCTCCGAGATCGCGTCCGGCGTGACGCAGTAGTTCCCGATGGCGGTCCAGATCATCCCCTCGGGTCCGAGCACCAGTCCGTGCGGACCGTGTTCGGATCCGTTCCCGTAGGCGGCGAGGTGTTCGGCCACTTCGTACCGATCGTCCCCGTCACGGTCCCGGAGCCGCCAGAGGCCACCGGCGCGGGCCGGATCGTCGACCACGCTCGCATAGAGGTCGTCGCCGACGAAGAGGAGTCCCTGGGCGCGGCCGACGGATTCGTGCAGCCGCTCAACCGCGACGTTCGATCCCCCGTCCGCGGGCATGGTGATTCTTCGAAGCGGGCCGTACTGGGGCGACACCACGACGCGTCCCTGCCGATCGACCGTGATCGCGCTCCACGAACCCTCGCCCGGCTGCGATGAGTGCAGCAGTTCGACCTCGAAACCCTCGGGAACGGAGATCGCCTCGACCGGGGTCGCGACCTTCACCTCGAACGGATCCTTCCATGGACCCTCGGGCGCGGAGGTCGGACCGAAGTCGACGAGCTCCACCGGCGTCGCGTTCCCGTCCTCGAGCCGGCTGCCGTTCCAGGAACCATCGGTGACGAAGCGCAGCGCACCTTCGGGCGTCTCGATCAGAACGACCGCCGCCAGACCCGCCGGCCCGCCGTCGTTCGAGCAGTCGAAGCGGATGGTCCGCGTTCCCGGCGCGGGATCCGCGAGTTCGACCTCGCTCGTCCGGGACCAGTCGCTGCCACGGAGCAGGAACTCGTCGTCGAGATGGAGCGTGAACCGATTGTCCGCGGCCGCGCGGACCAGCATGCGGGTCGCGTTCTCGGGAATCACGATCTCGAGTTCGAACCGACCGCGTTCGCCCGCCGACTCGTCGGCGGACACCCAGATCCATCGCGGCGAGACGTCCTCGGCGCGAACCTTCGTGGCCGACGCGAGCAGGAGGAGACCGATGAGTGGAAGGAGGTGCTTCATGCCCCGATGCTACCGCATCGGCTCTCGAACCCGATGGACGTCCGTCACTTTCGCCGACGACGCTTCGCGACCGGGTTCGACATGCCCTGGACGACCGGCGTCTCCGCGCGGGCCTCGATCTGGTCGATCATCAGCTGCACGTTCTTCCGGATCTCCTTCAGCTGCTCCCATTCGAGCCCCTGCAGCAGGCCGCTGGAGAGACCGGCCATCACGCTGAAGCCGTTGAAGACCACCCGGTCCTCGTCGGTGGGCACGGAGATCGCGGTGCAGCCGAGGTTCGTCAGCAGCTCCATGCCCGCCCGCACCTCGACGTCCTCGGCGGTGAGCCCCTGCTTCAACATGCTCGCGAAGACCCGGGCGATCGCGAAGAGCAGCCCTTCCTGGGGCTGGCGGATCTCGTGCGCCATCTTCGCGTACTTCTCGACCTGCTCGCGATCCTGGATGCCGACCTCGAACTCGACGCCGTTGAGATGGAACGTCCGGTGGATGACGTTGTTCAGGGCCGCGATGAGGCCGCGTCCGCTCCTGACGGTCGAGAAGTTGATCGCCGATTCCCGGCCGAGGGCCATGTCGGTGGCCTCGGCGCGATCGAAGCGGATCTGCGGCTCCGACTCGCCACCACCATCGGAGGACCCCATCGAGATGCTCATCTCCTCGACCCCGAGATCGTGGAGGTTCCACAGCGCGACCTGCATCATCGGTTCGTCCCACGCATCACCCTCCTCGCGACGGCGAAGGACGTACGAGGCCGGAAGCATCGAGATGTACCGGCGTTCCCGGGGGATCTTGATCAGGTTCAAGCACTGCGAGAACGACATCTCGGCGAACCGCTGGAAGGTCGCACGATCCTGCTCGACGAGGTCGACCGACGTCTTGTTGACGATGATGCTCTTCATGGGATCCCGATGCTACTCGCCGCGACCGCATTCGCACACCACGCCACCTCGAAAGGGACGCCGCGACCGTCCCGGGGGGATGCATCCCGGCCCCCCGGGACGGTAGGATCCGGGGATGAGCACCTCCGCAACCGTCGGGAATCCGCTGGTCGGCGTGGTCATGGGAAGCCAGTCCGACTGGGAGACCATGGTGCATGTCGCCGAGATCCTGGAATCGCTCGACGTCCCCCACGAGTGCCGGGTGGTCAGCGCCCACCGCACCCCGGACCTGCTCTTCGACTACGCGGGCTCCGCGGCGGGCCGGGGACTCCGGGTGATCGTGGCGGGTGCCGGCGGCGCAGCGCACCTGCCCGGCATGGTCGCTTCGAAGACCCATCTCCCCGTGCTCGGGGTCCCGGTCAGATCGAAGGCGCTCTCCGGGATGGACTCGTTGCTTTCGATCGTGCAGATGCCCGCAGGGGTTCCCGTGGGGACCCTCGCCATCGGACGGGCGGGCGCCGTGAACGCCGGACTGCTCGCCGCATCCGTGATCGCGACCGACGACGACGCGCTGCGCGATCGCCTGATCGAATGGCGGAGGCGTCAGACCGAACGGGTGCTGGAGAATCCGGTTCCCGGCGTCGACGCATCCGACGGGACGAAGGCGTCGTGACACTCGGGATCCTCGGCGGTGGCCAGCTCGGCTGGATGCTCGGGATCGCTGCGCGGCGACTCGGAATCGACTGCGTGTTCCTCGATCCCGCCGAATCCTGCACCGCCGATCTCATCGGCGACCGCATCCGCGCCGACTACGACGACCCCCGGGCCCTCGCCGAACTCGCCCGTCGATGCGACGTCGTCACGTACGAGTTCGAGAACGTGCCCGCGAACGCCGCCGCCTCGCTGGCGGAGACCGTTCCGGTGCGACCCGGGTGGACCTCGCTCGAGACCTCGCAGGACCGACTCGTCGAGAAGACCTTCCTCGCCCGGAACGGCGTTCCCGTACCCGCCTTCCGCGCCGTGGACGACCTCCCGTCGCTGGAGGCGGCCGTGGCCGGGATCGGGACGCCGTCGATCCTCAAGACGCGGCACGGCGGCTACGACGGCAAGGGCCAGGTCGTGATCCGCGATCCCGCCGAGTCGTCGGATGCGATCGAGAGGATCGGCGGGCGGCCCGCCATTCTCGAAGCCATGGTGGAATTCGATCTCGAGGCGAGCGTGCTCGTGGTTCGAGGCGCGGACGGAACGACCCGCTCGTGGCCGCCGATCCGGAACCGCCACGCCGACGGGATCCTCCGGCGGAGCGAGTGCCCGGCGCCCGGCGTTCCGGCGCAGGCCGAATCCGCGATGATCGAGCACGCGACCCGGATCGCCGACGCCCTCGACCACGTCGGCGTCCTCACCGTCGAGTTCTTCGTGACCGGGGATCAGGTGCTCGCCAACGAGATCGCGCCCCGCGTCCACAACAGCGGTCACCTCACCATCGAGTTCTCGGAGACCGACCAGTTCGAGAACCACGTCCGCGCGGTGACCGGTCGGGAGCTCGGACCGACGGACGCCCGGCACGGCCGTGCGATCATGCTGAACGCGATCGGGGATGCGCCGTCCACCGGAATCCTCGCCGACGCCTCGGTCGCGATGGTCGACGCGGAGGGCGCCGCCACCACCCGCGCGTCACCGGTGGTCGATGCGGTGTATCACGACTATCGAAAGAATCCCCGGCCCGGTCGGAAGGTCGGTCATCTCACGATCGCCTCGGACGAGATCGACGCGACCCGATCCGACGCCCTCGCCGCGATGGTTCCCGGCGCGCTGGTCGACTGATCCGGACGACTCGTGGCCGAGGGGCGGGTCAGTCGCCGCCGACGTCGGCCAGTCGATCACGCGAGATCCGGATCGCGGCGGGATCCCGGTCGACGCCGATCGCCCGACGCCCGCCCTCCACCGCGGCGACCAACGAGGTCCCGCTGCCGCAGAAGGGGTCGAGCAGCGTCCCGCCGGGACGAAGGCACGCGCCGACGAGCATCCGGAGCAGGGCGAGCGGCTTCTGCGTGGGCCATCCCGTCCGCTCCGCCGCCATGTTGTTGATCGACGGGACGTCGAGCACGTCGGTCGCCTTCTTCAGCTGGCCGGCCATCCTTCGACTGGTCGCCGGGACCATCGGCGGCTCGAACCAGCGATCCTCGCCGCGGGCGTAGTACAGGATGTCGTCGTGCTTGCGCGCGAAGCGATTCGGACTCGAACCGCCGAGCCCGTATCGCCAGACGAGATGGTTGACGAACCGATCGGGCCCGAAGACGCGGTCCAGCACGAATCGGAGGTGATGCGACGTCCGCCAGTCGCAGTGCAGCAGGATCGCGCCGTCGGCGGCGAGCACCCGATGCATCCCCTCGATCCGGGCAGTCATGAAATCGAGATACTCCGGCATTCCCGTCCAGCGGTCGTCGTAGGCCTGGTCGACCGATCGACCTCGCTGGACGAGATTCGTCGCGAAGGGAGGATCGGCATAGACCAGGTCGACGGATCCGGCGTCGATCGACCGCATCGCCGCATCGCAGTCGGCCCGGACGAGCGTCCAGCCCGCGCCGGTCTCCCGGTGTTCCGTCATCACGAACCCGAGTTCCGCATCGAAGCACCGCCTCGCGTCGCCCGTCCCGCCCGAAACCTCGTGAAAACGTTTCCCGAAGCCGTGGGCGTCACCGCCCCACGGTAGCCTCGATCCGCCCGGAGACGTGCCGATGGACGCCGAACGTCCGCCACCCGGCGTTCCGGCCCGCCGGACCCATTCGCCGCCGGAAGCGGATTCCGGCCGGCAGGCCTCCTCCCCCGAGGACTTCATGATGATCATCGATCCCGGTCCGGCGGCGCACGACGACGCCCCGCGGGATCGCGGGGCGTCGCCTTCGATGATCGTCGATGTCGAAGCGGATCAGCCGGCTTCGGCTCGCGGATGGGCCTTGTCGTAGGAGTCGCGGACCCGCCGGCTCGAAAGGTGCGTGTAGACCTGGGTGCTCGACAGCGACTGGTGCCCGAGCAGTTCCTGGACGGACCGGAGGTCGGCGCCGTTGTCGAGGAGGTGCGTCGCGAAGCTGTGCCGGATGGTGTGCGGGCTGATCTCCGGATCGAGACCGACCTGTTCGAGATACTTGGTCACCTTGCGTCGCACCGAACGGCTGCTCAGGCGACCGCCGTGCTTGTTGACGAAGAGGGGCGAATCGGGATCGGCCCTCATTCCCGCATCGGCGAGTTCCGAATCATGGCGGCTCACGTAGTTGCGAAGCGCGGCGAGGGCGTGCGAACCGAGCGGAACGACCCGCTCCCGACGGCCCTTGCCGCGAATGAGGATCGCCTCGCCCGCATCGTCGAGGTCGCCGCGGTTGATCCCCACGACCTCGCTGACGCGGATTCCGGTGGAATACAGGGTCTCGAGGATCGCGCGGTCGCGGGCGCCGAGCAGCACGGTGTCGTCCGGCGCGGCGAGCAGCTGTTCGATCTGCTCGACGGAGACCGCCTTCGGCAGCCGCTTCGCCTGCTTCGGGGTGCGGACCGCGAGCATCGGATTGGTCTCGATCAGGCTTCGCTTCTCCATCCACTTGTGGAAGGAGCGAAGGGTGGCGATCTTCCGGGCGGTGGTCGCGGCCGAGTAGTCCCGGTCGGCCATCCAGCCGAGGAAGCCGCGGATGCGATCCACGTCGGCGGCGAGCATCAGTCCGGAGACGGTCCGCTCGTCGATCTCCGCCGCGAGGTCCTTGGTGCGGGCCGCGAGGGAGGCCGCTTCAGCGTCCGGACCGGCGTTCGCGTCGTACTCCTCGGCGAGGAATTCGCCGTACTGGCGAAGGTCGAGGCCGTAGCAGCGGGCGGTGTAGGGGCTGAAGTGTCGTTCGTCGACGAGGTAGTCGAGGAACTGCTGGACGAGGGGGAGTGGAGTGGTCATCGCGTGCGAACCTTTGTCTGGGGACGCCTCGAGGAGACGTCCGCTGCCGCTTTCGAATGGTCCGATCAGGGGGCATTCCGTCGCCCGAATCACGAACCTCGCCGTTCCGATATCGACGCGGAAGGGGACCGGGTTCAGTCCCCTTACCGGACTTCTGAAAAAATCCGTGTTCGTCTCGGAACAAACGCCCCGCCATGCCGAAAAACCGCGGTCGCCGGCGTACTTTTTCCGTTGCTCGACACACCGGCATCGAAGCCGGTTCGCCGGCCGCGAACGGTTTCATCGATCGTTTCAAGGTCGCCAGGAGCGTTCAGCGGACCGCGGGCTCCGCCACCGCCGCCTGGCCGACCCGGACCGTTTCCCGATCGACGAGCGTGGAGACCAGCTCGGCCGCCGCGAAGTCGAGCCAGTGGTCGAAGACCATCAGGTAGTACCGTTCCGGCGGGTCGAATCCGTCCGTGATGTCGTCGTTGCTCTTCGCGTACTCGCGGACCCGGCCCCGGACCGCGTGATTCGTGGCGTCGAAGATGGCCACCACGTCGGTGAGCGTCCGGGCCGGACCGCCGGTCGCGGATCCACCTTCGCCCGTCCTGCCGGTGAGTCGCCGGGACTCGAACGCCGCCTGGACCTCCTGCTCGTCGGCGACGAGCAGGATGTTCGCACCGAAGCGAGGCGGATCGTAGGGATTCCATTCGGTGATCGTGCCGACGACGATGCCCTCTCCGCCGACGATCCGGAGGATCGAACGCGCGTCGTCGAGCGTGCGGATCTCGTCGAGACCGCTCTGACGCATGGCCTCGAGCGTCCGGTTCAGCGGAACCGCCTGCCAGCCCGTCACGCCGTTGAGGGCGGCCACCAGCTTGTCGGAGATCGAGGCCTGTTGATCCGGACGGATCACCACCCCTGAATCGTTCCCGAACGGCGCGACCACGAGGTTCGCGGCGTAGGGTGCGACCAGCGGGGCCGCGGGTTGCAGCTTGCGCTCGGGGGCCTCGCATCCGGAGATCCCGAGCAACGCGGCCGCACCGATCGACGCCGCGACCATCGGACGGGCGATATCCCGGACGGTTCGACCGAACCACCGATCGCACCCGCCCGTCGGGCGTTGTTCTGAGACGAATACGGTTGCCATGGCGTCCTGCCTGAATGACCTCGCGAGGGGGCGACGTCCGGATGTCTCCCATCCGTACGATCCGTTTCATCGGTCGATCTCTCGGCTCAACGGGAAAAAAGCCCGATCCGTCCACCCCACGGCCTCCGGCCCGCTCGCCACCTCGGGGAGGGACCAAAAAGAACGCGAGGCCGGCCGTTTCGGCCGACCCCGCGGAGTCAAGTCGTCTTCCGGGGCGGAGTCGTCGGGTTCAGGGCGCGTCGCCCTGGTCGACGGCGCCGGCGACCACCTGCGGATTCACCGCGTCGGACCCCTCGAAGAGGTTCGGCGAATGGCCCGAGACCGCCCAGATCACGTCGAGGCCGCCGCGATTGCTGGTGAAGTAGACCCGGCCGTCGGCCGCCCAGGTCGGCCGCATGTTGCGGAACCCACCGGAGGTCAGCGCGGTGCGTCCCATGCCGTCCGCGTCGATGACCCAGATGTCGCTTTCGACCGGCATGCCGTCCTCGGACACTTCGGGACGATCGACCGACGTGAAGGCGATCCTGGCACCGTCGGGGGACCAGGTGGGATGCATGATCGCGGCATCACCGGCGGCGACGACCTCGGTCGGATTCACGCCGCCCGCTTCGGTGAGATCGATGGTCCAGACGCCGTAGAGCTGGCTGCCCCGCTTGCGGGCACGCTGGAAAAGGATTCGATCGTTCGTCGAATCCGGCGACCAGCGAGGGAACATGCCCTCGCAGACGAAGGTGCGGACGCCGGGACGTTCGAGCGAAACGGTCCAGAGTTCCCACCGCGCGGTTCGATCGTTGAAGCGGCAGTAGCAGAGCCGACCGCCGTCGGGCGACCAGGTCGGGTGGAGTTCATGAGCGTCGTCGAAGGTGACCTGCGTCGCGGGCCCGCCGTCGACGGACATCACGAAGACGTCCCAGTTGCCGTTGCGATCGCTGGTGAAGACCACCTTCCGACCGTCGGGCGAGATCTCGGGCATGACGTCCTGGGCCGGATCCGAGGTCAACTGCGTCACCACCCGACCGTCGATGGTCTTGCGATAGATGTCCGCATCCTCGCGGTGCTGGGTCGACGCGAAGATGATCCACTCGCCGTCGCTGGAGACGTCGGGATCGAAGTCCGCGCCCTCCGCGGCGAAACTGACCTGGAAGAGATTGCCCTCGCCACCGGTCCATTCGCCGGTGGGCGTCGTGCCGCCGAAGTCGGCGAACATGCTCATTCGAACCGCCGTGGCATCCGCCACGGGTCGGTTGGTGGCGGTGAAGGCGACCGTCGGCGCCGTGGAGGCGTTCGTCGCATCCCATGCCACGTCGGTGGTGTCCTCGTACCAACCATCGCGGTAGGTCGGAGACGCCCAGGCGCCGGCGGATTCGGAGTCGACTTCGAAGGCGGGCTCCGCACCGGTCGCGACGACGAGGTCGTCACCCGCGGTCACGGGGTCGGCGGCGCAACCGCCCAGTTGCACGACGAAGACGGCCGTTCCGATCGCGGCGGCCGCGGACAGGACGAGCGAGCGAATGCCACGGGCAGTCGTGGTCGAGGCATGACGATTGGAAGGATTGCTGGACATGGTCGTGGTCTCCGCGCGACGATTCGTTCCGCCGCGAAAGGACCCATCGGCCGCCTTCCGGGGGCGATTCAGCCGGACTTTGCGGATTTCCCGCTTCAGGTGGATCACGAGGCCAGAACGAAGGCCACGGGGTCGGCATGCGGCGGGCTGGATCCCGTGGCGCCCGGGGTGAAGTCCCATAACCATACGGCCTCGCGGTCCGATCGAACGGGCGAGACCCCGGATCGAGTCGGTTTCGAAACCTCGTCCCGTCGATCCGGCATTCGAATCGCCGGGGGCCCTCTCCCCGCCGCGGGCGACGCGGATCGAGTCGATGCCGGTCTCGCCCTCCGGGGTGTGGACGAATTCCGGATCCGACGACGAGTCGCGAACTTTCAACGCGGACTCCACTACACTCTGGGACTCGGGATTCCGTAGCTCAGTTGGTAGAGCATGCGACTTTTAATCGCCAGGTCCTGGGTTCGAGTCCCAGCGGAATCACTCCGAGTCTCGTGCCTGCCCACGATGCACGGTGACCGGGTGCGTGGATGGTCGATTCCGTCGTAAACGGACTTCGATCGGGATTCGTGGGACGCCGACGACGCCCTCCACGGGGCATCTTCGAATCGACACGCGGCACATCGTCGCGACATGGAGGTCGCCAGTCATTTCCGGAACTCCGACGATCGTCCTGCACGGCGTGATCCAAGACGAAGCCTGGCTTCTCTGGGGGGAGCATGGCGATCGCCTCGCGAACGTCGATGCATCGACCGCCGATGCGACTTCGACCCCGAAGGAGGGCGGCGGCGTCGCGACCGCGGAGACCACCGTCGCGCGTCATCCGTTCGCCGCGACGGCCGCGGAGATCCGCGTCGCCCTCGCGGGGACGCTCGCCGAGGAATCCATGAAGCCCCGGGAGGACGTGGTCCTCCGACTCCCCCACGACCGACACGAGACGGGTGAGACCCCGGTGCCCGGGCTCGCCCTCGCGACCCGGCTGGCGATCGACGCGCCGGACACGGAGGATCTCCATCTCGCCGAGACCGCCGTTCCCTGCGTCGAGATCGATGCGACCACCGCCGTGGGACTCTTTCCCGCCATCGCCGAACGAACGCCGGAGGGTTTCGTCGTCGGCCACGACATCCGCTTCTGGTCCGAGGTCGCGACCTTCGCGATCGAGCTCCTGGTCGACCAGCGATTCGTCCCCTCGGTGATCCAGATCGAGGGTGGTCCGCTCCGGGGGCGATGGGTGCCGTGGCTCGCCGACGGTGAACTCGCCGAACCGCTTCGTCACCTCGCGACCGGAATGCCCTCGGTCGCCATCGCGACCACCGACTTCGCGACCTCCGACCGATGGAACGCGATCGAATCGGCGCTCGAGGCCATGGTGGACGCCCTCGTTCGAAAGACGCTGATCGGCGAGGACTATCTCGAAGCGATCGAGGATCGCGATCCCGAGGCGGACCACCAGGTGGCGATGCTCGGCGGCCTGCTGGGCCCCGATCGGAACACCGGGACCTCGAGGGAGACCAACGTCGACGTCAGCCGGGGAATGAGACTCTGGCTCGGTGGGCTGATCGATCCCGTCGAGGGCCGCGCCGTCCGACTCTGCCTCCAGTTGACCGAACCGCTCGAAGGCGTGCTCGACGCCTCGCCGGAGGACATCGAGAAGGCGGTGTGGCCCCTGGGGTTCCATCTTCTCGTCACCGACGACCCCCCGATCATCGTGGACGCCGAGGACGTCTGGGCGGACGGCGGAGGTGGCCGGCTCGCGTCGGTGGTCGGTTCCGAGGAGACGCCCGGCGACCTGCTGCTCGCCGAACTCGGGCGGGCGGAGCGGATCTGGCCCAACCTGAAGCGAGCGCTCGAAGGAACGAATCCCGTCGGCATGGACCTCTCGACGGCGGAGGCGCACGCCTTCCTGCAGGAGGCCCGCCCCATCCTCCAGGAGGCGGGCATCGAGGTGCTCTCGCCCTCCTGGTGGGGAAGCACCGCCAGCCGGATCGGCGTCCGGATGATCATCGAACCGCACGGCGACTCCGAAAAGCCGCCCGCGATGGGGCTTTCCAGCCTCGTCGACTATTCCTGGGAGATCTCGATCGGGGACCAGAACGTCGGCCTCGAGGAGCTCCGGCGTCTGGCGGAGAGCGGCGTCCCGCTGGTTCGCGTCGGCGACAGCTGGGTCGAGATCAGATCGGAGGACTTCGAGCGAGCCAAGGTCTTCCTCGAGAAGCATCCCGGCGGCGCCGCCACCCTCGGCGAGGTGCTGCGGCTCGCGTCGGTTGGCGAGGAGGACGGCGAGATGCCGCCGATCACCGGCGTCCGCACCGACGGATGGATCAAGGAGCTCCTGGGCGAAGACGGCATCCCCGAGGATTCCGCGCGGCCCGTGAAGGTCCCGGAGAACTTCGTCGGCAAGCTCCGTCCCTATCAGGAACGCGGCCTCGCGTGGCTGGCCTTCCTCGACCGCTTCGGGCTCGGTGGCTGCCTCGCCGACGACATGGGTCTGGGCAAGACGATCCAGATGATCGCGCTCCTCCAGCACGAACGGGAGATGCGACCCGGTCAGGTCGGACCGACCCTGCTGGTCTGCCCGATGTCGGTCGCCGGGAACTGGCGGCGCGAACTCGAACGGTTCGCCCCGGAACTCCGGGTCCACATCCAGCACGGACCGGATCGTCCGGCCGGGGACGGTTTCGTCGACAAGGTCGCGGAATGCGACGTGGTGGTCACCACCTACGCCCTCGTGAGCCGGGACCGGCCCTGGATCGAGCGGATCGACTGGGAAAGGGTGGTGCTCGACGAAGCCCAGCACGTGAAGAACCCGCCGACCAAGCAGGCGACCGCGATCCGATCGATCCAGAGTCGACACCGAATCGCCCTGACGGGTACCCCCGTCGAGAATCGACTGACCGAACTGTGGTCGATCATGGAGTTCTGCCTGCCGGGATTCCTCGGCCCCCAGGGCGACTTTCGCCGGCGCTTCGCCATCCCCATCGAACGGCACCGCGACGAACGTCGCGCCGAGCGGCTCCGACACCTCGTCGGCCCGTTCGTCCTCCGACGACTCAAGACCGACGACGGCGTGGCGGACGACCTGCCCCCGCTGGTCGAGAATCGACAGCAGGTCCAGCTCACCACCGAGCAGGCCAAGCTCTACGACACCGTGGTCCAGGACATGCTCCGCAAGGTCGACGAGGCGACCGGCATCCGCCGGCGAGGGCTCGTGCTCTCCGGACTCGTGCGTCTCAAGCAGATCTGCAACCACCCCGCCCACTTCCTGCGCGAGACAGACCTCGCCCCGAAGAAGGGCGAGCGCCTCAGCCAGCGATCGGGCAAGAGCATCCGGCTGGTCGAGATCCTCGAGGAGGTCATCGCGGCGGAGGACCAGGCGCTGATCTTCACCCAGTTCCGCCAGATGGGGCACCTGCTCGCGACCATCCTCCGGCAGGAGTTCGACATGGAACCGCTCTTCCTGCACGGCGGCACGCCGCAGGGACGGCGGGACCAGATGATCGAGCGCTTCCAGAACGGCGAGGCGGCGCCGATCTTCATCCTCTCGCTGAAGGCCGGCGGGGTCGGAGTCAACCTGACGAGCGCGAACCACGTCATCCACTTCGACCGGTGGTGGAACCCCGCGGTCGAGAACCAGGCCACCGACCGGGCTTTCCGAATCGGCCAGACCCGGACGGTCAACGTCCACAAGATGATCACCTCGGGCACGCTCGAGGAGCGAATCGACCAGATGATCGAGCAGAAGACGGATCTCGCCCGCCGGATCATCGGTGCCGGCGAATCGTGGCTCACCGAACTCAGTTCGAACCAGCTCCGCGACGTCCTCGCCCTTCGCGAGACCGCGGTCGACGACGAGGAGGACGCGTGATCACCAGTCGTGAAGAAGGTTTCCGCCGGCGGGACGACACTCCCCGGAAGGTGCGCAACGGCATCCGACTCCGTACCAAGGACGAGTCGGTCAGCTTCGGGTGGCCGGCCGGCGCCTGGCTCGATCGAATGCTCGCGCCTTACGGCGAGGCGGCTCGGACCGAGGGTCTCGACTTCGCGCGTCGCGGGCAGACCGTCCTTCTCAACATCGAACCCGGGCGGATCACCGCGACGGTGCAGGACGCCGCCCCTCGCCCCTTCGAGATCCGCATCGAATTCGAACCGATCGGGCGCGAGGACTGGGACCGCATCGTGAACTCGATGGCCCGTGAGGCCAAGTACACCGCGAAGCTGGTGTCCGGCGACGTCTCGGCCGAGATCGCGGAACCCTTCGCCGCGGCGGGGCTTTCACTCCTGCCCGACCCGGCGCAGGTCACGGTGAAGTGCGGCTGCGGCGAGGAATTCTGCCGTCACGCGGTCACCGTGCTCTACCTGGTCGCGGAGCGGATGGAATCGGAACCGCTGATGATCCTGACCCTCCGCGGTCTCTACGGACCACGTTTCCTCGAACGACTTCAGGAAGCGAGGCTCCTCGCCACCAGCGGCGTGAGTCGAGCCCATCCGATCCCCGGAACCGCGGCCGCGATCCGCGCTCTGCCGCCGATGGAGCAGGCGATCGAGACCTTCTGGAACACCGGCGCCGGTCTCGAGACCTTTCGACGCGAACGGCGGATGGAGTACGCGCCGCATGCGTTGCTGCGACGCCTCGGAAATGCGCCGCTCGAGGGCCGGTTCCCGCTCGTCGGGCTCCTGGCCAGCATCTACGACTCGGTCGCGGTCGACGCGAGACGACGTCTCGCCGAGCTCGACGACGTCGCGGTCGCTGCCGCACCACCGCCGCCGGACGACGAGCAGGTCGAATCCGGAAAGCCTGACGCCTGAATTCGAAGCGGTGCCGGATCCGGCGGAGGTCCGACCGCCCGTCGAATCCACCACGGGTCCGCCGGGCGGCCTCGTCGCGGTCGAAGGCTCGAAACGTCACTTCGCGAATTCCCGGGGACGGCACGCGTCGCGGACCGCGGCGACTCGGTCGTGAATGGAACACCCGAACCACCGGCGAGCCCCGGTGCGCCGGTCACTTCGCGGTATCGGTGGCCGGAATCGCGATCGAATCGGCCGTCGATTCCGGGCTCGGCGACGGAACCGCCGCGGGCATGGGCGCTCCGACCGACGCCCGCCACTCCAGCAGGCGTCGTTGCAGACGATCCCGGACCCCGGGTCGCTCCGCGGCGAGATTCATCCGCTCACCGGGATCGGTTTCGAGATCGAAGAGTTCCAGCTCGCCGTCGTCGAACCACTCGACGAGCTTCCAGCGGCCATCGCGCACGGCACCGCACGGCGTCGTCCGGAACGCATCGTCGGGATTCCGACTCTCCGGATCCCTGCCCTCCAGGTAGGCCGGGAAGTGCCAGAAGAGCGGACCGCGGTCCATCGGCTCGCCACGCAGGAACGGCACGAGCGAGATCGCGTCGATCACCACGTCCTGGGTCGTCACGGCACCCGCGAGCTCGGTGATGGTGGGGTGCAGGTCGAAGAGCTGGACGGGCGCATCGACGTCCCGAGGTTCGAATCCAACGCCCCGGACGTACAGCGGGGTTCGAATGCCCCCCTCGTAGAGCATCCCCTTTCCGCCCCGCCAGGGCGACATGTCGGTCAGCGGCTGGAGTCCGCCGTTGTCGCTCGCGAAGCAGACCAGGGTGTCGCCCGCGTCCACGCGTTCGAGGATCAGACCGATCGCACGGTCGGTGGCCTCGACCATCGCGCCGTACCTCGCCGTCCTCGGATCCGCCCCCGGGTTCCGCGCTCGGAACTCGTCCACGGCCGCCTTCGGCGCCTGGATCGGGGTGTGGACCGCGTACGGCGCATACATCACGAACCACGGACGCCCGTCCCCTTCGGCCTCGAAACCGTCGATGATCTCGATCGTCTCCCGGGCGAGCCGGTCGACGAGATACTCACCCTCCGGCCCGTCGGCGAGGTCTCCGTTGCGATACGGGGGGAAATAGGACTTGGGGTGACCCGCCTTGTTGCCGCCCGCGTTCACGTCGAAACCCTGGGTGCGTGGATCGGCGCTCACGTGCCACTTGCCCACGAATCCCGTCCGGTAGCCGGCGCCGGCCAGCGTCTCGGCGAGCGTCCGCTCCTCCTCGGCGATCCGGAACCGGTTCGGGGGCGGCTCGAGGATCCGATCCGCGTCCTTGCCGCGTCGCGGCGAGCCCACGGTGTGCACCCCGGTCCGACTGCCGTGTCGACCGGTCACCAGCGCGGCCCGACTCGGCGCGCAGTTCGGACCGTTGCAGGAGGCGTTGGCGAAGCGGACGCTCTCCCCCCGAAGCCGGTCGAGATTCGGCGTCCGGTGCATTCCGTGGCCCTCCGCCCCGAGATCCCGGCAGCCGAGGTCGTCGACCAGGATCAGGAGGATGTCGGGTGCGGGGGATTCGGATCGACCTTCATCGACCTGCCCCGCCGCGGCGGTCGCGACGAGCCCGGCGAGCACCCAACCGAATCCGCCCCTCGGGGAACCCCGTCGATCCGTCGATCGTCTCATCGCCCGGCCTCCATCTCGTCGATCCGCATCGGCATCGCGTCGATGAAGGGAAAGATCCCCTCGGGTGCGACCACCGCCGCATAGCGGGCCTTCACCCCCCCGTCCTTGCCCACCAGCACCGCCTCGAATCCCTCGCCCGCGAGGTCGAACCGGGACCGGATGGCGTCGGCGACCCCGGCACCCAGCGGTTCCGCCGCCGCCATGCCGCCGCTCGCATCCTCGACCAGGAATCCGCGGTCACGGAACGCGAGGATCGTCACGAGATCGCGGTCCGACCATCCCGTCGCCTGCACCGCGATGTCCGCGAGCTGGCGATCGATCATCTCGTCGGGGGCCTCCGAGGCGACCACGAGGATGCGGTTCCGCCACCGCATCGCATCGAGCATTCGCTTCGCATCGGTCGTTCCTCGCGCCATGACGGGGTCGTCCTCCAACTGTGAACAGGTGACGTCGCATCCCGCGAGAAGGACGGTCCCGAGGGCGACCGCCGCGCCCCGACGAAGCACCGAGGCGATCACGGTGCCTCGCCTTCCGCGTCGAGACGTCGCACGAGATCGTCGACCGCGGCCTGGAGCTGCGCGTCGTGGTCGGCGACCTCGTCGTCCGGCGTCTGGGCGATCAGGATGTCGGGGGTCGCCCCGTTGTTCTCCATGTCGGAACCGTCCGGCAGGTACCAGCCCCGGAATGGAAGGCGGAGGGACGTCCCGTCGATGAGCGAGGTGCCTCCGGTCGAGATCACGCTCCCGTTGGTGCGCTGGCCGACGAGGGTCCCCCGATCGAGGTTCTTGAACGCATGCGAGACGATCTCCGCGTTCGAATAGCTCTTCTCGTTGCAGAGCATGTTCATCGGCATCAGATACCGCTGGATGAACAGTCGATCCTGCGGATAGGCGTCGACGACGGTCCGATCGGCGCCGCGCGGGATGGTGTACGCGTGGGCGGGCGACATGATGGAGGAGAGCAGACGATCGGTCGTCCAGCCGCCGCCGTTGTCGCGCACGTCGACGATGAGTCCCTCCCGTCCCTCGGTCGCGGCGAAGAGGTCCCGCTCGAAGTCGTCGAGCGAGGCCTGGTCCATGCTCCGGACGTGGGCGTAGCCGAGTCTTCCGTCGGACCATTCGTGCACCAGGGCCGCCCGTCGACGCTGGGTCGCGTCGTACACCAGTCGGCGGACCGCGCTGTTGGAGATCGGCGTNAGNAGGAGATCCAGTTCGACCGGCACCGCGTCCGCGTCGGCGTCGTCCGCCCGACGCACGNTGACCACGACCTCCTTGCCGAGCCGACCGCGNAGGCGTCCGCCGACCGTGTCGGGAGGCGTCGCGCCGAGATCGAGCGGAGCGAGATCGATGCCCGTGATCACGTCGCCCACGAGCAGCGGCATGTCCGAGGATTCGGCCGGTCCGCCCTCCAGCACGTTCGTCACGAGGTACCCGTCGTCGACCGGCTCGATCGCGATGCCGAGCCGACCGATCGACTGCGACAGCGGCATGTTCGCGGCCGGCGCCCGCATGCCCATGTGGGATGCGCTCAATTCGCCCAGGAGGCGGTTCGCGACCCAGTTGAATTCATCCGCGGTGCGGGTCCTCGCCGCGAGATCGTGGTACCGCTCGGTCAGCGCCGGCCAGTCGAGTCCCTTCATCTCGGGGTCGTAGAAGATGGATCCCATGATCGTGGCGGCCTCGAGGAACTTCTCGCTCGACTCCTGCTCGCGATCGATCCGGATCCGCATCGAGATGGGATAGTTGGTGGACTTGCCGCTCGCGGTGTCGATCGTCTTCGCGCTTCCGCCGCCGACCGCGACGAGCTTGCCGCCGGTCAGGGAGAGCCCCATCATCGAGACGGTGTCACCGAGTCGCTTGCGACCGCTGCCGTTCCATTCGACGGAATAGAGGCCGGAGACCCCGGGCGCGGAGATCCGGTTGCCGAACAGGACCCGTTCGCCGGAGGGAAGCATGGCGAGCCGCCGCTCGGTCCCCGGGAGCCGGCTGATCTTCCGAAGTCGCCGGTACGCCGTCTCGAGATCCTCCCTCGTGAAGGGAGGCTCCTCGGCGGTCTCGGCGTCCCCGTCATCGGCATCGGCATCGCCGGCCGCCGCCGCCGCGAGCCTGCGCCGGACGTCGTTGGGATCCAGGGGCTTGCGCTTCTTCGCGGCCTTGCCCGCCTCCTCGAAGTACGCCTTCAGCTCGGGTTCCGCCATCTTCTCCAGGCGACGGTCGAGGAAGACGTACCAGATGTCCTCCTCCTCCCCGTCGCGCTCGCTCGAGAACGCCAGCGCCCGGGCGTCGGCGGAGAACCGCGCGCCGCCGTCGTTGTCGGGGTGCTTCGAGATGTTCACCGGTGAAGCGGAACCGTCGCTGGGCACGATGAACACGTCCTGGTTGAAGTTCATGTCCGCCTGATCGAAGACGATCCAGGCGGAGTCGAGACTCCATTCGAATTCGACGCCACGGTCCCATCCCGATCGCAGCAGCATCTCCTCGCCCGTGGCGAGGTCGAGGATCATGATGTCGCCCAGTCCGCGGATGAAACCGAGCCGCATGCCGTCGGGAGACGGCGCCGGCCGGTGATCCTCGAAACCGGTGTCGAGAAGCGGAACGACGTCGAAGGTCACGGCGTCCGCCCATCGCTTCGGATCGAGCAGCGGGTCGTCCGGCGTCTCTTCGGCGGCCTCGTCCGCTTCGGCGGCCTCGTCGACCGGAGCGGCGGGATCGTCCTCCGGGGTGTCGGAGACCTCCTCGGCGGGCGTCTCGCCCGCGTCCTCGACGACTTCCGCCGGGCCCCCTTCGTCGGAATCCCGTCCCGCCTCCTCGGGGACCTCGTCGGTCGCCTCGTCGGAGGACTCCTCCGAAGGTTCCGGCGGCGCGGTCTTCTCGGTGTACTGGTCGCGGATCTCCGCACGGGTCTTGGCGACGGTCGCCGCCATGATCGATGCCCGGCCCCCGGAGATCGAGGTGAAGTAGAGCGTCGTGCCGTCCGGACTCCACGCGAGATCCCGCTCGCGTCCGTGGGTGGTGGTGATTCGGCGCGAAGGCGAATCGTCGGCGGTGCCCCGCACCACGACCTCGCCGTACGCGATCACCGCGATCGACTTGCCGTCCGGATTGAGCGCCGCCTCCGTCACCCGCCGCGAGACGTCGGTGTTGCTCGTCGCGTCGAGCGCGTCCTCGGGCGCGGTCACGAGCATCGGTCGCGGTACCGCGTCCGGATCGTCGAGGTCGATCGTGTAGAGCGAATCCCAGCGATGCAGCACGAGTCGGCGACCGTCGGGCGTGACGTCGAAGCCGGCGACGTCGATCTCCTCGAAATCCGTGAGCGGCGTGATGGATCCGTCGACCAGCGAACGTCGGTGCACGTTGTGGGTGCGATTCTTGCGATCCGAGAGGAAGAGGACGTCGTCGTTGCCGGCCCACCGAGGCCTGCCGTCGTTGCCCTCCCAGTCGGCGAGCGGAAGGAACGAATCCGCGTCCATGTCGTAGAGCCAGACGTCGCGCCGATCATCGCCCCGGTAGTGGCGACGCTCCCACTTCGCCCCGCCGCGCTCGAACGCGGC
The DNA here is from genome assembly GCA_002684855.1 of Planctomycetaceae bacterium. GTDB lineage: Bacteria > Planctomycetota > Phycisphaerae > Phycisphaerales > SM1A02 > UBA12014. The sequence continues at coordinate 111,464 of NYWD01000020.1, forward strand.
GCGTCGGCCGTCGGGGCTGCGGACGTTCAGTCCCCCGAAGGCGTCGTGCAGGCGCTGGGGTTCGCCACCTTCGATCGGAATCTCGTAGGGTCGCGGAGACCGATACGCGTCCCCTTCGAGGTATCCCGTGAGTCCCACGACGATCCCTCCATCCGCGTTCCGGCCCACCCCTCCGAGGGCGACGGAGGCGTCGAGATCCGTGAGGCGGCGGATTCCGGTCCCGTCCGGCGACATCGCCCAGAGATTCGTCGTCCCGTCCCGGTCGCTTTCGAACACGATCGTGGAACCGTCCGGCGTCCACGCCGAATCATGATCGCGGCCTGGATGGCTCGTGAGCCTCGTCGCGGTACCACCCTCGAACGGCACGCTCCAGAGATCGCCTCGCCAACTGAAGACGACGGTCTCCCCATCCGGGCTGATGCTCGGGAAACGGGGCAGATCGACGTTGCCTTCACCCCGGGCGACCGTTGCGGAAACCGCTTCGCGAACCCCCGGCCCGATCAGGGCCAAGAGCAGGAGCAGCGAGCCCAGCCGGCTCGCGTGGGAGGAGATCGCGGGAAAGAGGGGCAGGACCAAGGATCTCGAGAACATGGCTAGAACACTCCAGAAAGCGGATTGGACGGCGATGAACCACCGCGATGCCGCCGGAAACGACGGCTCGACGCGGGAATCGAGTCTAGCCGAGCGAACGTCGGTCGGGCACGACCGACAGGCCCCGAACCGGTTCCATCTGCGCCGGTCGTCCCGTCTGGCGCCCCGGGGCGTCGATGGAAAGCCCGAAAAGAAGCCGCTCCCCCCGCAGAACCGGCGAACGGCGTCCGATGCCCCCTCCAAGCACGCACGAATCTGGAGAGGACGCCCGTCATGAAACCCCAGGACACCGAACAGACAAACCGGCTTCGCACCATCCTCCAGCGGATGGAACGCTCGATCGACGACGCCCGCGCCAGGCGGGTCGACGGTCCCGGGCGGACGGAGGCCGTCACGCCGCCCGCCGTCGCCCCGATCGCGGGGGGCGGACGCCTTCCTGCGGACCCCCTCGACACCCCGGTCGCCGACTCGCAGAAGGCGGATCCGAACTTCCCGAACGGCTCGACGACGGTCCGCGACGCCGGAACGATGTTCGACTTCAAGGGCCCCCGGCTGAAGGCCCGACCGAAGCGTTCTCACGAGGACTGATCCTCGCCGCGCGATCACGCCCGTCCACCACCGTCGGTGGTGTTGTAGAGTGATTCGATGCGAACCGAATCCCTCGAATTCCTCCGGCGTCTTCTCGACACTCCATCCCCGTCCGGACACGAGACGGCGGGCCAGCGGGTCTGGCTCGCGGAAGTGCGCGACCACGCATCCCGCGTCTGGAACGACGCGTACGGCAACTGCTTCGCCCGACTCGACTGCGACCACGCCGACGCCCCCACGGTGGCGGTGTGCGGCCACGCGGACGAGATCGGACTGATGGTCAACAACATCGACGACAAGGGCTTCGTGTACTGCCGGCAGATCGGCGGGATCGACCCCGGCTCGATCGTCGGAAAGCGCATCCACTTCGCCTCGAGCGTCCCCGGAGTCACCGACGCCGTCCTCGGGGTGATCGGCGCGACCGCCATCCATCTCCAGGATCGAAGTCGCGACGGCAAGGTTCGAAAGCTCCACGAACTCTTCGTCGACATCGGCTGTCGGTCGAAGGAGGAGGCGGAGGAGCGGCTCAACGTCGGCGACCCCGGCGTCTTCGCGGACCGGTCCGAGCTGATCGGGGACGACACCATCCTCGCCCGGGGTCTCGACAACCGCATCGGCACCTGGGCCGCCGCGGAGACCATCCGCCGACTGGCCCCCGACCGCGCTGCGCTGAAGTGCAACGTGGTCGCGGTGAGCACCGTGCAGGAGGAGGTCGGACTGGTCGGGGCCGCGATGATCGCCGAAGGACTCAAGCCCGACGTCGCGCTGGTGACGGACGTGGGACACGCGACCGACACCCCGGGGATCGATCGAAACCGACACGGCGACTTCAAGCTCGCCGGCGGGCCCAAGGTGGCGATCGGCGGTCCCGCCCAACCGCTCGTCGTGGCGAAACTCCTCGCCGCGGCCGAACGGGAGGAGATCACGATCCAGCGATCCGCGGTCCCGGGCAGATCGGGAACCGACACCGACGCCATCTTCCTCCGGAACGGAGGAATCCCTTCCGGACTCGTCAGCCTCCCGATCCGGTACATGCACACCACCGTCGAAATGACCAGCCTCGCCGATCTGGACGCGATCGCGGCGATCTTCACGAGGTTCTGTCGGGATCTCGAAACGGGCGAATCGTTCGTACCGACCATCGCCTGAGATTCGAAACCACCAATTCGGGGAATTCCACGACCTAATCGACGGGTGCGCGATCCGATCGGATCCGGCTCGCATTATCCTGAGGGACCCAACGCGGTCCCCGACACATGCTCGACTTCCTCTCGCAGACCCTCAGCAACTTCAGGCACACCGGTGCCGTCTGGCCCAGTGGCGGACGCCTCGCCCGCGAGATGACGGCGTCGCTGCGGAAGGCCGGCGGCCCCAGACGGATCCTCGAAGTCGGACCGGGCACCGGACCGTTCACCGCGATGATCCTTCGCCATCTCCGGCCCGGCGACGAATTCCACGTGGTGGAGATCAACCCGTTCTTCTGCAAGTTGATCGAGCGAAGGCACCTCGAGCCGTTCCGACGGCAGCATTCGGAAATCACGGTCGCACTCCACGAGTCCCCGATCGAGGATGCGCCGGTCGAGGGTCCGTTCGACCACATCGTCTGCGGGCTCCCCTTCAACAACTTCCCGCCGCCGCTGGTGCGCGGGATCTTCCGCCGAATGCTGGGACTTCTCGCCGAGGACGGGGACCTCGCGTACTTCGAATACGCCGCGGTCCGGGTGATGAAGGCCCCGGTCACCTCCCCCTCCTCCCGGAAGAATCTCCGCCGGATCGACGCCCACGCGAAATCGCTGCATCGACGACACCAGGGATCGAGGCGACTGGTGATGGCGAACTTCCCGCCCGCCATCGCGGTCCGACTGCGACACCAGGCCTCCTGAACCTCGAGGAGTCGTCGCCGCATCCCGCCGGAGCACCGGCCACGCCACCCCGAACCCCAGGACGATCCAAACATGGTCCTCGTCAACGAGCACTACCTGAAACTCGCCGCCGGATACCTCTTTCCCGAGATCGCCCGACGGGTCGCGGAGTACGAGACGTCGGAACCCGCCGCCGCCGACCGGATCATCCGATGCGGCATCGGCGACGTCACCGAACCGATCGTGCCCGCGGTGGTCGAGGCGATGCACGCCGCCATCGACGACCTCGCGGACCGGGACACCTTTCGCGGGTATCCGCCGCCGACCGGCTACGACTTCCTCCGCAATTCGATCGCCGAACACGACTACCGCGCACGGGGCATCCGGATCGACGACGACGAGGTCTTCGTGAGCGACGGTTCGAAAGGGGATTGTGGAAGCCTGCTCGAGATCCTCGGTGGCGGCAATCGAGTCGCGGTGAGCGATCCCGTCTACCCGGTCTACGTCGACACCAACGTGATGGCGGGCAACACGAAGGAGGCTCTCGAGGAGGGTGGATACGACGGGCTGGTCACGATGGAGGCCCGCGAGGAGAACGGATTCGTCCCGAAGCCGCCCGCCGAACCCGTCGATCTCGTCTACCTCTGCTTCCCGAACAATCCGACGGGATCGACGATCGATCACGCGGGCCTCCGGGAATGGGTCCGCTGGGCGCTCGAGCACGAGGCGCTCGTCGTCTACGACGCCGCCTACGTGAACTTCATCCGCGATCCGGAACTGCCGCGGAGCATCTTCGAGATCGAGGGCGCCGACCGATGCGCGATCGAGACCCGGAGCTTCTCCAAGAACGGTGGTTTCACCGGCGTCCGCTGTGGATACACCGTGGTGCCGAAGAAGCTCGAGGGTCGAACCCGCGATGGCCGACGCGTCCCGCTTCACGGACTGTGGAATCGCCGATGGTGCACGCGAAGCAACGGGGTGAGCTGGCCGGTCCAGCGTGGCGCTCACGCCCTCTACTCCCCCGAGGGGATCGAACAGACCTCGATGCTCATCGACCACTACATGACGAACGCCGCGATGCTTCGCGGCGGGTGCGAATCCATGGGGCTCCGCGTCTTCGGGGGCACCGACGCCCCCTACGTCTGGGTTCGCTGTCCCGAGGGGGTCGACAGCTGGGCGATGTTCGACCGGCTGCTCCGGAAGGCCCAGATCGTCACGACCCCGGGAGCGGGATTCGGCCGCTGCGGCGAGGGATACTTCCGAATCAGCGCCTTCAACAGCCGGGCGAACGTCGAAGAGGTCGTGAATCGCATGCGTGCGATGGTCTGACCCCCGCCGGCGATTCCCGGATGCGACGCACGACGGCCCCCCGCTTCACCGCGAGGGGCCGTCGCTTCGATTCCGGTCGCTCCGATCCGTCACCCCGGCTCAGGCGGTGGCGTCGACGGCCGCGAAGCCGTGCTCCTGGATCAGTCGCTCCATGATCGCCTCGGCGGACGTCCCGGGGAGCTTCAGGTCCTTCAGCACGTCCGCGAGGTTCGCGGGAAGCGACTCGTGCCCGAGACCGGAGAGGATTCCGGCGACGCGATCGGAGGCCGCGGCCGTCCCGAAGGACTGGCCACCGGCGACCGCGGGCACCGCCTGGATGCGACTGGCCGCGTGGGACTGGCTCGCCTGCTGGAAGGGATTCGGATTGAGAATGTCGTTCCAACGCTGCGAAAGATTCGCGATCGAGGCGTCGGTGCCGTCGTAGAGGGCCTTGGCGTCGCGGGCGACCATCTGGCTGAACTCCGAACGGTCGAGGAACGCATCGCCATCGCCGTCGAAGAGCTGGGCCATCGCGAACGGGAGATCGAGCTCGCTCAACGCGATCCGGCCGGATCCCTCGCCGCCGAATCTCGCCATCGCCTGATCGACGATCTCCGAGACGACGTGCTCGACCTTCATCGGCACGGCGTTCGACGGAAGGGTGGTCCCTTCGGACTGCTCGAGGAAGAGCCCGAGATCGACGCCGTCCACCATGCCGTCGCCGTTCAGGTCGAAGGTGGGATCGTCGGAGCCCCACGCGGACATGAACTGCTCGAGCTGGTTCGGATCGACCGTCGACTCCATCTGCTGCTCGAGATACTGGCCGAGGTCCTGGCCGTCCACGATGCCGTCCGCATTGAGGTCGTACACCGGGTCCGCGGATCCCCACGCCGCGACGAAGCCGTCGACGGTGAGCGCTTCGCTCGCGGGCGGCGAATCGCCGACGCCACCCTGGAGATAGACCCCGAGATCGAGTCCGTCGACCACGCCGTCGGCATTGAGGTCCCAGTCGGGATCGGACGTGCCCCAGGCCCCGAGGAGCGACTGGAGATCGGTGTCACCGGACTGGGCCGCGGTCTGCGCCGCGAGCAGTGCGCCGAGGTCGGTGCCATCGACCGAACCCGATCCGTCGACGTCCCAGGTCTGGTCGTTCGATCCCCACGCGGACATGAAGGCGTCCATGTCGAGGATCTGGGTGCTGCCCATCGGCGGCGGTGGATCCGAGGAGGGCGGCGCGGACGCCTGTCCCGTGCCGGTGTTCGAGTTCGTGCGAGCGAGGCCCGCGGGACCGAGAAGTTCGGGTTGGGAGGAGCTGATCTGCATGAGTGATTTCTCCAGAGGTGGAATCGTGGAGAGACGAACGCAACCCGCNTGCCAGCGCGAGACGTGCCGCCGCGGACGTGCCGGCGGGCCTCGAGACGNCGATCTGCGCNCGAAGCGGCAGGGATTGCGCNGATGGCACGGATTGAACGCGTTTCCTGCGCGAGGAGGTCAGTCGTTCCAGCCCGGAGGAGGCTTCGGACGCGGCGGCACGGGGATCATCTCCTCGGATCCTCCCGGATCCTCCTCGTCCCGATCCTCGGCCGGGCGCAAGCCGTTGCAGACCACGAACATCTCGACGGATTCGCCCCGACTGGCGACCGGCTTGAATCCCTTCGCACGCTCGAACATCCGACCGGCTCGCAGGAGCAGGTCACGGTAGGCCTCGCCCTCGAAGACCTTCATCACGAGGTTGCCTCCGGGACGAAGCCATTCGGGAACGCGATCCAGCAGGTCGTTGCAGAGCCGGATGGAGCGGTGGTGATCGCCGAAGGGATCGCCGGTGGTGTCCGGAGCCATGTCGGAGAGCACCACGTCGAAGATCCCGCCCCCGAGCGTCTCGAGATCCATCTCGCGAAGATCGGCCTCGTGGAGCGTCACGTTCTCCGGCAGTCCCGACGGATCGATCGGCTTGAGATCCACCGCGACCACCGATCCGCGGCGCCCGACCCGTCTTCCCGCGACCTGCGACCAGGATCCGGGTGCGGCGCCGCAATCGAGAACCCGGTCACCCTTCGAGAGAATCCGCTTCCGGTCGTCGATGTCGGTCAACTTGAAGGCGGCTCGAGAGCGGTAGCCCTCGCGCTTCGCCTGTCGAAACCAGTGGTCCTGCACGTCTCGCACGAGGTGTTCCGGATCGGTCCGTCGACGGTCGGCGTCGCGTCATTCCATGATGATCGGGCCGACACCCGTCGGGAATTCGGTGACCGCGACGCGGATGTCGCCGTAGGTCGTTCTCACCAGCACCGGATTCAGGCCGCCTCCGACCTCGGCCACGAAGGTCGCGGGGTCGTTGTCGGGCGAGGTGCTGACCACCCGGGCCTCGGTGAAGCGGTTGTAGACCAGACCCCCGATCGATCGAAGGTCGTAGATCCCGGTCGAACCCTTCGGTGCCCGGTAGTCGACGTCCGCTTCCTTCGTCACGAGGATGATCGGGTCGTTCATGGCGTGATCCGTGATGACCCGGATGTCGCCATGGCTCGTCTCGACGTCCACCCCGCCCTTGTTGTTCTTGACCCAGACCCGCCCGTGATCGGTCCGCACCCTCACGGAACCGAGATCCGCGGTCCGAATGCGGAAGTCGACCCCCTGGAAGTGCTCCTTGAGATCGTCGCTGGTCGCGACCACGCGCACCGTCTCCCGGTTCAGTTCGCCGGGAATCAGTTCGACGACGTAATCCATGTTCTCCAGCGAGGCCTCCGCCTCGTCTCGCCGAAGGTGCCCGTGGTTCGCGTGCCGGACCGGCTCGATGATGGTGTTCTTCAACCCCGGAATCGCCTCGACGAGGACCGTGCCGCCGAAGGAATCGATGTCGATGTCGACCGGACCGTCGGTCGCGACGACGATCCGGGGATCGTCGACCGCCATCTGGCCGTAGACCACGGAGTTGTTCATTCGCTCGAGGCTGGAGGTCGGCGTGGCGATGCACCCCCCGAGCGCGACGACGACGGCGAGGAGGCTCGTCGTCACGACCGGGATCGAACGTGCCGGAAGACGACGAATGGACGAGATCGAGTGGAGCTGCATGCGTGATCCTGCGGAGTGGTGCCGGAGCGAGAGGCCCCGACGATGTTGCGTCAACGGATCCGGCGTCGGACGAAGGCCGGGACACTTCGGATTCATCGACCGATTGGGGCTCGGAACTCGCAAGAGCCGACCCGAAAACCGGTTTCAACCCGGTTTCCGCCCCGATTTCCGGGAAGCGATCCCGAGCGGGACCGCGGCCGTAACATCTGGGCATGCCAGATCCCCCGTCGACGCTCCTGAGGCTATTCCTCCGGATCGGGCGTCCGAGGTGCCTCGCCCTCGGTTCGGCCTTCTTCCTGGCCCTCGCGGCCTCCGCACAGGATTCACCCCCGATTCCGACCTCCAGGGAAAATCCGCCGAGAAAGGTCGCTCCGACCCCGGCTCCGGAGACGAGCGACCGATTCCGGGTCCGGATCATGCCGGACGTCGCCGCGGAGGCCCGCCGAATCCTGGAGGCGAATCGAGATGCCCGCCCGAGGCTCCTCGTGCTGCTCTGCGAGAATCGCGGCCGCATGGCGGGTCGGGATCCGCTGGATGCCCCCTTTCTCGAGCGACCGCAGCCGATCCTCTCCGTACCGCTCTCGGAGTCGATGCTCGCCGACGGCAGCACCCTCCTGCTGGGTCCGGACGAGACCGGCACGACCATGGTTCCCGATCGCCTCGGCCATCTCCAGGGCGAGTTCCTCGCGCGTGCGGTCCTCGATCTCGGTCTCGGCCGCGGCCATGCCGAGGCGGGCAATCCCGTCTCTCCCGTCACGACCGTCGACTTCGCCCCGGACCGGGATCGAACCTTCGATCTCGTCGTCGATCGGACGCTCCCCGCGGTCGAACCTCCGATCGCGACCAACCTGAAGTGGGTCGAACTCGACAGCCCGTCGCTCACCCGCGTGCTGGGCCGTCCCATTCGCCACCGCGCCGGCGTCGCGTTTCCACCGGCCTACTTCGACCTCGATGCGAAGCGACGATTCTGGCCCGTGATCTACGTGATCCCGGGCTTCGGCGGGGACCACCGGTCCGCGACCCGGTACGCCGCCATGCTTCGGGATCCATCGATGCAGACCTACCTGCCGCAGGCGGTCTGGATCGTGCTCGATCCCGAGGACCGGCTGGGGCACCATGGATTCGCGGACGGCGACAACTTCGGACCTCGATCGACGGCGCTGGTCGAAGAATTCATCCCGTGGCTCGAGAAGCGATTCCGCCTCGTCCCGAACGAGCAGGGACGCTTCGTCACCGGCCATTCCAGCGGCGGTTGGTCGAGCCTGTGGCTCCAGCTCCAGCATCCCGAAGTCTTCGGTGGCTGCTTCTCGAGCGCGCCCGATCCGGTCGACTTCGCGGCGTTCGGAACCGTCGATCTTAGTGCCGACGCGAACCTCTTCGAGGACGCGGAATCGAATTCGAGGGCGTGCTATCGAGCGCCGCTCACCGCGGACCGCGACCACGTCATGATGACCATCGCCGAAGAGATCGCGATGGAACGGGCCCTCGCACCCGACTTCACGAGCGGCGAGCAGTGGGCCACGTGGAACGCGATGTTCTCGGGACGCGACGCCGCTTCCGGACTGCCGGTCGCGGCCTTCGATCTCGAGACGGGCGAGATCGATCGCGACGTCGTCGAACGAGATTGGACCCGCTACGACATCGCCGCCATGCTCCGAGCGGATCCGGCGCGGATCGCACCGGTCTTCCGCGACAAGATCCGGCTGATCTGCGGAGACCGCGACTCCTTCTACCTGGACCTCGCCGTGGAGCGACTCGCGGAAGACGTGAAACGCGAACGTGCCCGACTCGAGTCGACCGACGGTCCCGGCTACATCGAGCTGGTCCCCGCGGCGACCCACGGCACCATCGTCCCGATCGCCATGCAGCGGTGGTATCCGGAACTCCGACGTCTCGTCGCGGACGCGCCGGAACGCTGAGCGATCGAATCCGGATCAGACGGACACGCCGACCATGCCGGCCGCCGCGGCGGTGATGCTCGCGGCATCCAGTCCGCACTGCCGCATCACCTCGTCGGTGGTGCGGGCGCTCTTGGGGATGCGACGGACGTGGAGCTGCCGGACGGTGAAGGCGTCGCCGCCCGAAGTGCAGGCGTCAGCGACGGCGGATCCCAGTCCCCCGCCGTAGTTGTCCTCGACGACGAGGATGTTCCCCCCGTTCTCGTTCGCGACGTCGAGCATCCCGTCCTCGTCGAAGGGGAGGGAGTACATGTCGACCAACGTCGCATCGACGCCCGCCCGGTCGAGGAGTTCCAGCGCCTTGTTGCACTCGTGGACCATGTACCCGGCGGTGGCGATCATGAGATCACGCCCTTCGTTGAGCACCTCGAAGCCACCCAGGCGGAACTCCGTCGCGTCGTCGTAGAGGAATTCGACCTCGGGACGGAAGACCCGCATGTAGCAAGGGCCTTGGTGGTCGATCATCGTCCGGGTGAGCGCGAATGCGGCGTAGGCGTCGGCCGGCTGGAGCGTCCAGCAGGCCGGCTCGCCACGGTGGTTCCGGATCGTCGAGAACGATCGGAACCACGACACGTCGGACAGCGCCATCTGGCTCGGGCCGTCCGCCGCGAGACTGATTCCGCAGTGACTGCCCACGATCTTGAGGTTCGCGCCGCTGTTGATCCCCATCTCGATCTGGTCGCACGCCCGCGAGAGGAACCGCCCGAAGGTCGCCATGACCGGAATGCGCCCGCCCGCAGAAATCCCGACCGCCACGGAGGCCATGTTCTGCTCCGCGATCCCGCAGTCGCTGAAGCGGGACGCGAGTTCCCGGTCGTTCGCGAACCGGTCGGTGAAGGTCGAATTCCGGACGTCCGCGTCGAGCACGTGGACGCCGGCGTGCGCGTGACCCGCCACCCGGAGTCCGAGCCCGAACGCCTTCCGGGTCGCGAGTCGACCCGTGGCGAGGATGCCGCCCATGTCGTATCGCTTCATCGCTTCGGTGAAGCGCTCGCGCGGGGCGGCTTCGCGCGGGATGGACTCGGCCGCCTCGGGCGGGGTGAATCGGAGCCGGTCGGTGGCTCCGAGCGCGGACGTGTGCTTCGCGTTGGTCTCACCGAGCTCCATCCTCGCCTGACGGAGTCGTTCGCCGGTGGCGGGACGGCCGTGCCATCCGCCGCCCTGCAGCGACGGCGCTCCCCAGCCCTTCACGGTCTTCGCGACGATCGCGACGCACTGACGCCTGCCGGTCCGCTCGCGGGCCTGCTCCAGCGCGGCTCGGATCGCGTTCGGATCATGTCCGTCCACGGTCTCCACGTGGAACCCGACCGCCTCCAGCTTGGCGCGGGTGATCGCGGCTCCCTGGAGGTCGGAGACCTGATCCGCCTGCCCGAATCGATTGCAGTTGAAGATCGGAATCACCGAGGCCAGTCCCTGATCGACGATGAAGTCGATCGCCTCCCAGACCTGCCCTTCGCGGCTCTCCCCGTCTCCGACGATGCAGAAGACCCGCTTGTCGATCTCGTCGAGCCGGGCGGCGATCCCCAGTCCCGCCGCGACGGAGAGCCCCTGACCGAGCGAACCGGTCGCGGCGTCGAAGAACGGGAAGCCCTCGACCGGATTCGGATGACCGTCGATCATCGACGCGTCGTCGCGAAGCGTGAGACAGTCCTCCCGGGTCATCGGACGCAGTCCGTCGCCGTCGCGTCCGATGCCCACTCCCAGGTCCCCGCAGGCCGCGTAGACCATCGGCACCGCATGTCCCTCGCTCAGCACCAGCCGATCCGATCCGGGATTCCGTGGATCCGCCGGCGTCCAGCGCATGTGGTCGTACATGAGCACCGTCACGAGATGACCGATGCTCATGGCACTGGTCGGATGGCCGCTTCCGGCGGCGGCGGTCATGTCGAGCGTGAGGAGATCGAGATCAATGGCCTTGGCGTGAACGGCGGCTTCGAAGGACATCTGGCCCCTTTCCGGGGAGATCGGTCTTGATGGAGAGGGCCGAATCCGGCCCGAGTCCCGCAGTATCGCCTCGCCGACCGCCGGAGGCAACCAAGCGGTCCGGGTCGCGTCCGGGATGGAGGACCATTCNCAGCGACCACCGNGCGACGNNTTCCGGGAGCACCACTTCGCACCGACCTTCCGGGAACTCCCGAGGATCGTCGACGAGCCGGACGNGCTCGATGCGAANCCGCGCCGTGGTCTCGAAGCGATGACCGACGATCGACGAGNCCTCGAGAACGCCCNACGACGAGGACGGCGGCAGATCGCGATCGCGCGCATCGGGACGCGCANGACNNCCGGATCGGACCGGCTTGCGAATCACGATCTGGAACGGATCTTCAAACTGACCGCCGGAGCGGAAGTCGATCCTCGAACGTCTCCAGCTCGTCATGCCGCGATCGACATCTCGACAGGCACCGAGGCCTGCACGGAGCGTCGGCAGATCCGATTCGCCCGAAGAGGCCGTCGGCGTGGAGGCCGTGCGACGCTCCGAGGTGCGAATCGTCGGATCCGAGGGACGGAAGGGTCCTTCAGGCGTCTACGGCATCGATGCAGTGGTGGGCGGCCCGATCCTGATCGGCGGGCGAGCGTGGTCAACCCGCCCGGAACTCCGGCGGCACGTCGCCCCAGGGCGCGACGACCCGGCTCTTGACTCCGCCCCGACCCTTCCAATCGCTGACCACCTGCATCCACACGGGACTCGTGGTCCGGGCGAGGTCGTCGCGGATCTTGTTGGTCACCGCCTCGAAGAACATGCCTTCGTTTCGGAACGCGTGAAAGTAGAGTTTGAGGCTCTTCAACTCGACGCAGACCGCGGCGGGCTGGTAGCGGAGCATGATGGTCCCGAAATCGGGATGACCGGTCATCGGACAGACGGAGGTGAACTCCTCGTGTCGATGTTCGATGACGTAGGGTTCGGTCCCGGGGTTGTCGAAGAACTCCAGGATCTCTTCGGCGATCGGTCGCATGGCGTGTCCTGTCGGGTCACAGCGGATAGGTCGTCAACAGTTGGACGACCTTGGGCTGCTCAGCGTACACGCGAAGGCTCGCCCGGAACGCCTCGCCGGCCGCCTCCCGGGCGTCGGCCTCGGTCCGATCGGAGCGAAGCCAGGCGTTGAGTTCGTTCACCCCGATGCCGTTGAGGGCGGGCCAGAACGCGGGATCGATCTCGACCGCCCTCCGGTAGCTCTCGAGGCTTCCGTCGTAGTCGCCCTGTCGGAAATAGGCGCGACCGAGCCGTTCCCAGGCCTGCGGGGTCGGTGCGATCGCGACCAGGACCTGTCCGGCGTTGATCGCCTCCGCGAATCGCTCTTCACGTGCGTAGCACTCGACGAGGCTCCGGATCACCGCGGGCTCGTTGCCGAGGAGCTCCAGCGCGATCTCGAAGGCGTTGATCGCATCGTCGATCCGATCGACGCGCATGTAGGCCTCGCCGAGGTCGGCCCGGGCCCGGCCGTCGTCCGGCGCGAACACCACCGCCTGCTCCGCCGGGGCGATCGCGCTGGATGCCATGTCCAGCCCGAGATAGGAGCTCGACATGCCGACCAGGGCCTCGACGCTCTCCGGATCGATCACCAGGGCCTGCTGATAGGCGCGGATCGCCTCCCGCAGCTTCCCGAGGACCTGGAGAACCTCGCCGTATCCGATCTGAGCCTCGAAACTCCGGGGATCGAGCCGGGTCGCGCGAGCGAACGCCGGCTCTGCCCGCTCGAACTCACCGAGATCCTCGTAGGCCACGCCGATGCCGATGTAGGCGACGGTCAGCGAGGGATTCTCGTCGAGGAGTTCCTCGAAGATCCGAATCGCCTTGTCATGGTCACCCGCGTCGATCGCGGCACGACCTTCGTCGTTCCGGAAGCTCTGGATCGCGGTCGGCTCCCGGACGTCCACGACGACCCGGGTGGGCGCGGGCAGTGCGAACGTGTCGCCGGATTGGACTTCGTCACGGCTCTTGCAGGCGGCGAGCGCGAGGGGCAGCGAAAGTACGACGAGAAGTGGGTTCTTGAACATGATTGATTCAGGCCTCGGGTGCGGAGGACCAACCCTCCACGTGTCTTCCGTCGACACAATCAGGCACGAGATGACAAGGAACCCAGCATTTCGAGGTTGATCTCGTCCCAGCCACGACCATCGAGGCCGCCCTCCTTCTCCGTTTCGAGAACCATGGGGATCTCCTGCCAGGCCGAAACGGCCAGCACGGCCTTGAAACATGGTTCGCCGCAGGTTCCATGTCCGATATGGGCGTGCCGGTCCTTCCGGCTGCCGACGTCCCCCACGGAGTCGTTGAGGTGGACCGCGAGCACCTGATCGAGCCCACAGGTCTCGTCGAGCCGGGACAGCACCGCCCGGGCGAGGGCCGCGGTGGACATGTCGTGCCCGGCCGCGACCGCATGACAGGTGTCGAAGCAGAATCCAACCCGCTCCGGAGCCGCCACCCGATCCCGGATCCACGCGAGGTGCCCCGGGTCGTAGCCCAGGTTGGTTCCGCTGCCGACCGTGTTCTCGAGCGCGGTCCGGACCGAGAACCCCCGGGTCTCCCGTTCGAGTCGATCAAGCGCCGTCACGATGCGGGCGAGCCCCTTCTCCTCGGCGGGGGTCGGCGCGACGCCGAGCACGTTCGGTTCACCCGGCTTCCGCTTGGCCTCCAGATGGGCACCCGGATGGGCGACGCAGGCGGGGATTCCAAGGGTCTCGCATCGTTCGAGTTCGTCGCGCTGGAGCGTGACCGACTTCTCCCATCCCTCTGGATCCGGCGACGCCATGTTCACGAGGTAGCTGTTGTGACTGACCACCCGATTCGGCCGACCATCCCATCCGAGCCGTTCGAGGCCCGCCTTCCACGCCACCACGTCGTCGTCCGCCAACGGCTTCGATCTCCACTGCCGCTGGTTCTTGGTGAAGACCTGGACGCAATCGCAACCGAGCCCCGCGGCCGCCTCGAGGGCATGATGCATCCCACCGGCGATCGACAGGTGGGACCCGAGCCACGGACCACCGCGAGTCGCCGGGTTCCCGTCGGTGGATTTCGTCTTCCCGCTCAAGTGCCGGATCCCCTTTCGTCGGTTCGCGCCTTCACGTCGCCGTCCATCAGTCGGACCCGTTCGTCGAATTCCGCCTCGGCCTTCGCGATCCTCGTCTCACGCCTCGCTTCGAGATCTTCGTGGTGGGCCCGATGAAGGATGCAGCGCACCGACGAGGCGACGAGCAGCACATCCGCGAACAGGACGCAGGCCCCCCATCCGATCGCCCCGACGAACGCCGCGAACGCCAGCTTGGGGACGGTCGCCCCGATCCCGGCGGGCGGGAGCAGACCCGCGAAATGCGAGCCGAGCACCAGGACGAAACCGCCGATGGTCAGCAGGTAGGCCCAGGGTGCCGACTCGAGGATCGTCTGCGCCCGGTCGTCCTGCAACCACCACGCGGTCCGGCACCCGAGGATCGACGCGCCGAGACCGCTGCCCAGCATGATCGAGATCGACACCGGCTCGATGATTCCTCCGGCCGGCATCCCCGGCACCGCGGCGCACCCCACGAATCCCGTGGCACCGAACAGGATTCCGATCCGCGGCAGATGCCGGGCGGCCGGCGAGACCCGACCATCGCGGTCGGGATCCATCTCGATGCTCGTCCCGAACCAGACTCCGAGCGTCGTCGCGACCGCCGCCGGAACGGCGATCCAGATCGCGAAGGTCCTGATGATGGAGATCGCCACGACGAGGAATCCCACCTGGCCCAGCATCACCATCACGGATCGCCAGGCCACCCCGATGATCGTCGGATACGCCGAGCGGGCCAGCGAATAGGCGTCGCGCACCCGGGTGCCTGCCTTCCGGGCGCCGCACTCGGGACAGCGTGAGCGGGAATCGAGCCCTCGGAGGTCGTATCCGCATCGCCCGCAACTCGCCGAGGAAGCGTCTTCCGGACGGATGGTTTCCGAGGACGCCGGCACCGGCGTCAGCCCACGACGGCCGCCGCGTGGCGGACGGCGTTCCGGAACATCGAGAGTCCCGGCGTGTCCCCCGATCGGACCGACGCATCGAGTCGCGTCCAGGTCGGGTGCTGCGACCACCTCGTGTATCGCTC
>NYWD01000021.1 GCA_002684855.1 Planctomycetaceae bacterium
CCCAGAGCTGGCCGTGATCGACCGCGGTCCGGCCCCAGACCGAATTCGACTCTTCGGTCGGATCGGGCGAGGGAGGGACTCCGGTCAGGACAGTGGGGACGCTGTCGCGGTCGATTCGAAAGAGGTCCGGGCGCGACTCGACGTCGGCACTGTCGGGCGGGCAGAAGATCGGCAGGTCCCCGACGAGATGGACGCCCCGCTCGCGGGCATGCGCTCGGAGCCTGCTCCATTGACGATCGAGAATGAACTGCAGGAAGGCGTGGTACGTGGGTTCGCAATCGATCTCCGTGTTCGGGCGGCGGTTCCGCACCGGGTTCGAGGCGTATCCGCACCAGTCGTCCAGCCAGTCCTTCGTCCGCGACCGGAACGCCTCGTAGGCGGCGCCGCGGAGGCCCATTCGTCCCCGGCGATCCTCGAATGCGCGAAACGCGGCCTCGAGGCGGGGACGCTTCCATTTCCGGGCACGACGCCACGATGCCCGGCCGCCATCATCCACCGCTCGATCCGCGCGATCGATCCTCGCGGCGGAGGCGGGGAGGAAGCCGTCCTCGACCAGATCGGCGACCGAAGCGAGCATCGGTTCGATCGCGAAACTCGAGCGGGCGCTGTAGGGGCAGTCGTCATCCCCGACGGGTCCGATCGGAAGCATCTGCCATCGCCGAAGCCCCGCGGTCGACGCCCAGTCCGCGAAGCGTCGAGCGGTGGGGCCGAGGTCGCCGATCCCGAAGGCGGCGTCCGTCGAGGGAAGCGAGGTCGGATGGAGGAGCACGCCGGCGGTCCTGTCGGCGAGAAGGGGATGGAGATCGGACGTTTGGGACGCGCTCATTCGGTGGACCTCGGTCGATGAAGCGGATCGCGGATCGTCGGTGGTCCGGAATCCGGGATCGACTTGATTCGAGAGTATGACGTCTCGCACGCCATGCGGGTCGGTCCCGTCCGACGCCCGTCCCGCTCGTCGGTGATCATCGAGGGCGGGCCCACGCGCGGCCGGAGATCCCCTGGATCACGAAGGACGCGGGCGTGCCGATCTCCGATTCCTCGCCGGGGAAGCACGGCGTCCCGGGGTCGCCGAACACCGGGATCCATCCGTCCGCCTCGAGATCCATGTCGACGCGGGCCGGACCACGGCCCGCGTTCAGGACGACGAGGATCGATTCTCGTTCGTCCTCGCGGATGAAGCCCCAGACGTCCCGGTCGTCGTCGACGAGCACGGAACGGATCTCCCCGGTCCGGAGCGCGGGATGCCGTCGCCGGAGGGCGATCGCGTCACGGTAGAAATCGAGGTGTTCGGGCATGACCGACTGCCCGGGTTCCTCGTACGGCTCGAGGTCCCGCCAGAGCATCGGCTTGCGATTGTTGGGATCGTCCGAGCCCCACATTCCCGCCTCGTCGCCGTAGTAGATCATCGGTGCACCCGGCGAGGTCATCTGGAGGAAGGCGAAGAGTCTCGCTCGCCGGTAGCAGTCCGCGGTCGGCTTGCCGCCGTCGTACGTCGGATCGTCCTGCTCGCGGTTGCCCTCGTCGAATGGACGATCGGGATTGAAGATCTTGGACACCAGCCGGTCGGTGTCGTGGCTGTCCCCGAGATTCTGCATCACCGCGGTGATCTCGGGCGGGTAGGCGTCCCGCAGCTCCCCGAGTCGGCGATCGAGCTCCGAGGCCGGGATCTTCTCCCGATCGTGGCCGATCCAGGCGAGGGCGGCCTCGGCGAACGGGTAGTTCATCACCGCGTCGAAGGTGCGACCATCGAGCCAGTGTGGTGCCGTCTTCCAGATCTCGCCGACGATGTACGCCTCGGGGTTGAGGGATCGCACGAGACGACACCACTCGATCCAGAAGGACATCGGGATCTCCTCGGGCACGTCGAGCCGCCAGCCGTCGACGCCGTCGCTCGGATCACCGTCGCCGTCGGGATCCATCCAGCGTCGAGTCACCGCCGCGAGGTGATCGCGCAGGGTCCGGGAGGCGAGTCCGTGCTCGGGGCTCTTCCGGAACGCGGGCAGTTCGTCGAATCCCGCCCAGCCGTCGTACTCGAACGGATCCCAGGATCGGATGCTGAACCAGTCGGCGAACGGCGACTCGACGCCGCGTTCCTTCACATCGAGGAACGCCGGGTGGTCGACGCCCACGTGGTTGAAGACGCCGTCGAGAATCACTCGGAACCCGCGTCGCTTCGCCTCTCGCAGGAAATCGAGGAAGACGAGATCGCTCTCCGACCAGGTCCAGGTCGTCGGATCATCGAGTCGTTCGCGGGCGATGGTCCTCGCGAAGTCCGGGGAGCCGACGCCGAAATGTTCGTCGACATGTCGGTAGTCGGACGCGTTGTACTTGTGGTGGGTCGACGCCTGGAAGATCGGATTCAGGTAGATCGCGTTGACGCCGAGGGATTCGAGATAGGGAAGCTGGTCACGCAGGCCCTGCAGGTCGCCCCCGAAGCGTCGGTCGAAGATGAAGTGCTCGTAGAACGTCTGGCCGTCGCGGGCTTCCCACGGCGCGGCCTCGTACCAGGCCGCGGTCCAGGGCATGACTGGATCCGGATCGTTGGAAGGGTCGCCGTCCCGGAAACGCTCGACCATGACCTGGTACCAGACGGCGTGCTTCGCCCAGTCCGGGGTTCTGACCAGTTGAGGTTCGGGTTCCGGCACGTCGGTGACTCCAGACATCGGGGATCGGTGCGGCCGATTCAGTGCTCGTCGGTCCGTTCGGTCGTCCGGCTTCCGGCGGGGGGTCGTGGGTCGTCGCGCTCCGGGACTTCGGCGCTCAGCACGGGCTGGTCCTCCTGTTCCTCGACCCGCTGCCGAGGTCCCCGCACGTGCCGAAGTCGGTTCGCGGCGTTGTGGGCCGCGATCTTGTAGACCTCGGCGAGGGTCGGGTAGTTGAACACGCTGTTCATGAAGAAGTCGAGTCCGCCACCGAGTGAGATGACGGCCTGGCCGATGTGGACCAGCTCGGTCGCGTTCGTGCCGATGCAATGGACGCCGAGAAGATCGTGCGACTCCCGGTGGAAGAGCATCTTGAAGGTGCCGGTGTCGTCGCCGAGGATCTGGCCCCGCGCGGTCTCGCGGTATCGCGCGACGCCCACCTCGTAGGGGACTCGATCGCGGGTGAGCTGCTCCTCGGTCGCCCCGCACATCGAGATCTCCGGCACCGCGTAGATGCCGTAGGGATAGAGGCTGCCGAAGTTCTCCGCCTCGTAGCCGAACATGCGGCAGGCCGCGATGCGTCCCTGTTCACTGCTGGTCGCCGCGAGGGCGGGGAATCCGATCACGTCCCCGGCGGCGTAGACGTTCGGCACGTTGGTGCGGAAGGCATCGTCGACCGGGATTCGGCCGCGTCCGTCGGTCTCCACTCCGGCGCTCGCGAGATGGAGGGGCGCGGTGGCGGGAGCCCGACCGATCGAGAAGAGCACTCGGTCGGCGATGATCCGCTTGCCGCTCTCCAGTTCGAGTTCGACCTCCGGCCGGCCCTCCTCGAAGATCTCCACCCGGGCGACCGCTTCCCCGAGGCGGAAGGTCACGTCCTTCTTGCGCATCTGGTGCATCAGCTCGTCGACGATCTCGTGATCCACGAAGTCGAGCAACTGATCGCGTCGGTCGACGAGGGTCACCTGGACGCCGGCGGTCGCGAAGATCGACGCGTATTCGACGCCGATGACGCCGCCACCGACCACCGCGAGATTCGACGGGAGTTTCTCCATCTTGAGGACGTCGTCGGACGTCATGATCAACCGACCGTCGCTGGGCCCGGTCGGCGGCGCAGCCGCGTTGGTGCCGCATGCCACGAGGACGTTCAGGGCGGTCACCGTGCGGGTGCCCGCATCGTTGGTGATCGAGACGCGATGGGGATCCACGAACGAGGCTTCGCCTTCGAGGATCCTGATGTCGTTCCGAACGAGGCTGTTCCTCACCACCCGGGTCTCCGACGCGATCACCTCCTCGACCCGGGCGATCAGGTCGGACATCTCCGGTCGCTCGCGGATCCCGTACTCGTCGTCGACGTCGCCGCCGATGCTGGAGATGATCGCTTCCCGGAGGGTCTTCGAGGGAATCGTTCCGGTGAAGGTGCACACGCCGCCGACCCGTCGCCGCTTCTCGATCATCGCGACCCGCTTGTGGAGCTTGGAGGCCTGGATCGCGGCGGACTGCCCCGCCGGGCCGCTCCCGATGACGAGAAGATCGAAGTCGTGGGTGTCGCTCATGACGAGAGCCTACCCGCAGTCGCGGGATCCCTGGCGCTCGGCGGAGGCACGTTCGAACGGGGATTCCCGCCGGGCGGTCGCATGCCGGGTTGCGCACGCACCCGTGCCCGGAGGGAGTCCGGGCTCGTCGAGGTCGGATTCCCGGAGCGAAGGGTCACCGGCCGACCGGCGTGGTGGGGCGTCGCTCGAAGTCGCGGTCGCGGGTTCGTCTCCTACGCGACGCGTTCGCCGCCACGCCGTCGAAGGCGTGCGAGGAAGAAGCCTTCGGTGGCGGCCGCGACGTGGTCGCCCTCCGGGTCCGGCGCGAACCGTCGCATGGCGGTCTCGTCGAGGTCGACCGGGTCGCCCAGGAGCGGCAGGCCCTTGGGAATCGACGACGAAACGGCCTCGAGTTCGATTCCGGTCGGGCCGTCGCCGAATCGATGCAGGGCTCGGGCGACGACCGCCTCGTTCTCCTCCCGACCGAGGGTGCAGGTCGAATAGACGACGACCCCGCCGGGACGCACCGCGGCGATCGCGGCATGCAGGAGCGACTTCTGCAACGAGGCGAGCCGACGAACGGCCTTTTTCGACCACGTCGCGTGGGTTCCGGGATCATCGACACGGAATCGACCCTCGCCGGAGCACGGTGCATCGACCAATACCCGGTCGAAGGTGCCCAGGTCGCGCGCCGGCAGCCGTTCCCCGGGGCCGGTGCGGATTCGAGCCGTGACGGCGAGGGCGTCGAGCAGGGCTCGCATGCGGAGGCAGCGGCGGCGACTGCGATCGTTGGCGAGGAGATCCACGCGTCCTCCGGCGAGAGCCGCGATGAGGGCGGATTTCCCACCCGGAGCCGCGCACAGATCGAGGATCCGTTCGTCGGGTTTCGGGTCGAGGGCGATGACGGCCAGCATCGAGGACAACGACTGGAGCACGACCAGGCCATCGCGCCAGGCGTCCGTGTCGGTGAGCCGCCGCGCGGCGGCGGGGTCCACGACCCTGGCCCAGTCCGCCCAGGGGACCGGATCACCTGCGAGACCGTCGCCTTCGAGTCGAGCGACGACGTCCTCGACTCCGCCCCGGAGCGTGTTGATTCGGAGGCCTCGCGGGGATTCCGTCGCCGTCGACGCGAGGACTCGGTCGGCGAGTCCTGAATGCCCGTCGAAATCCGAACGAACGCGGGCGACGTAGTCGGCCGGCAGGATCCCTGCCGCGCGGTCCGCCGCGTTCGTCGGTTTGTTTCCTTCGGGAATCGCGGCCGGATCAGGGGATGGCACGTTCGGCCTCTCGTCCCTGCACGTCCATCCGGTGCTTCCTCAGCAGATTGCTTCGCCAGTAGTCGCCCGTGGTCCATCGTGGTTCGATGACGCCTTGCTCCCACGCCGCGAGCCCGGCCAGCAGCCGCACGACGTCGGCGGGGTGTCGGGCGGCGAGATCCGCCATCTCCCCGGGGTCGGTCTCGAGATCGAAGAGCATGCTCCCTTCCCCTTCGACCCGGATCAGCTTCATTTCGCCGTCCCGGATGGCCGCGACCGGGCCGCGGCGCCAGCAGAGCGACCGGACCGCCGGGGCCGGCGGCGACGTCGCGAACCACGGGGCGAGATCGATCCCGTCGAGATCGGCCGGATCCGCGCCCGTGGCGGCGACGGCCGTGGCCACGAGATCCAGCGACGTCACCGGTTGGCTCATCGCGCCGGGGGGAATCGCCTTCGGGCGATGCACGAACGCCGGAACCCGGATCCCGCCTTCGAAGAGGGATCCCTTCATGCCACGCCAGGGTCCGTTGTCGGAGGCGTTGTTGGTCGCACCGCCGTTGTCGTTGACGAAGATGAGCAGGGTGTCCCGATCGCTCTCGTCGATCGCGTCGGCGATCCGGGCGACGCCGCGATCGAGCGCCCGCATCATCGCGGCGTAGGTCCGCCGCTTGCCGCGAAGGCGGCCGTCCACGGCTTCGAGGTCCTCCGGTCGGGCATGCATGGGGCCATGGGGTGCGGTGTAGGCGACGACGAGGAAGGAGGGCCGGTCCGCGTGTCTTCGAATGAAGTCGACCGCGTCGTTCGTCATGGTGTCGGTCAGGTACTCGATGTCCGCCTCGGGTCTCGTCGACGATTCGTCGCGGATCACGCGTTCGTATCGTCGATCGCCCTTCGCCAGTCGATCGTCACCGAAGTACGACCGGCTCCCCGCCCGCAGGCCGTGGAACTCGTCGAATCCCCTTCGGGTCGGATGGAACCGGTCCGCCAGCCCGAGGTGCCACTTGCCGACCAGTCCCGTCGCGAGTCCCGCGTCCCGGAGGCGGTTCGCGATGGTGATCTCGTCGAGCGGCAGCCCGGCCTCGCTCCGCGGGGCGGTGCCGGGCAGGTTGTATTCGTGGCCGAACCGCTGCTGGTGGCGGCCGGTGAGCATGCCGGCCCTCGAGGGGCTGCAGACCGATGCGGTCACGTAGCAGGCATCGAACGTCAGGCCTTCGGCGGCGAGCCGATCGATTTCGGGGGTAGCGATCTCGCTGGCGCCGTTGAATCCGAAGTCGATCCAGCCGGCGTCGTCGGCGATCACCAGCACCACCGAAGGCGGTGACTCCGGCGGGGGTTCGATGGCCGCCCCGCCGGCGTCGAGGAGGATCGATGAGCGAAGGAGGATCGCGATGAGCTGGAGCACGCGGCGAGTCTACGCGAGTCGTCGAAGGGCCGAGGATGGGAGCGGGCGTCGATCCGGATGGCGTGGCCGGCGTCGAGGAAATCCACCCGGCACCAGCGTGGATCCGGGATCCCACCGGGCCGATCACGCCGGGAGTTCGGTCCCCGTCTGCTTCACCAAGCCCGTGGAACGTCGGCAGCGAGCCGATCAGGTCGGAGAGGNAGTCGCGGGTGCTTCATCGTCCACCTTCTCCGCGGCCGNCGTCCCAGACGGAGATCCGGTCGATCCGCAGGTTGGCGATCNNCGTCGGCCTTCGCCTTCCTGCCGGGCGAACNTCNCATCGATGCCGTTCACGGCCTTCGCCGCCGTCCGCTTCCGGGTCGCGNGNCGGGTTCGCGCNGGCGTCACCCGGTGGCGTCGAGCAGGCTGCGAATGCANGCGCCAAGGTCCTCGCGGGAGATGGGCTTTCTGAGAATTCGATCGGCGCCGGCTTCGGTGGCCGCCGCCGCGGACTCGTCTCCGAAGCCCGTGATCAGGACCAGCGGGCCTTCGAACCCTCGCGCCCGAAGATCGCGGATCAGCTCGATGCCGTCCCGGCCGGGCATGGTGAGATCGGTGAGCACGAGTTCGATCGGACTGCCTGCGGCCTTTCGCTCTTCGAAGGCGAGAAGTCCCTCCTCGACACCCGGGGCGACGACCGTCTCGTAGCCGAGCGACGACACCAGTGCGCGGCTGGTCTGCAGCACCATCTGGTCGTCGTCGACCAGCAGGATGCGTTCGGTCCCGGTGGGCGCCTCGGCGGGCGTCGACGGGATCGCGGTGGCCCGGTTCTCCCGTCGTGGCAGCCGTACCGTGAAGGTCGTTCCGATCCCCGGTTCGCTCTCGACCTCGATCTCCCCGCCGAGTTCGGTGACCACCCGGTGGACGATGGTGAGGCCCAGGCCCGTTCCCCGTCCGGACTGACGCGTCGAGAAGTAGGGATCGAAGAGGTTCTGCCGGATCTCGTCCGGGATCCCCTCCCCGTCATCCTGCACGATCAGCAGCACTTCCTCGCCCTGTTCCCTCGACGGTCGAAGCGAGACCCTGACCACGCCGTCCCCCTTCCCGATCGCGTGGCGGGCGTTCGAGACCAGGTTCTGGATCACCCGCGTGACCGCGGTCCGGTCGCCGCGAACGGTGGCGCCCTCGTCCTCGATCAGCAGGTCGATCCGGATGCGGTCCGGCGTCGAGGGCCGCAGCAGGTCGACGGCTTCGCGGACGAGGTCGCAGAGGGGCGTCTCCTGCTCGGTGATCACGCGTCGTCGGCTCAGGAAGAGGATCTGGTCGACGAGTTCGGCGCCCCGACGGGCGGCGAGCTGGACGTCGTCGAGCATGCGCATCCGCCGCTCGTCGGTCTCGCCGTCCGCCAGCGTCGTCGCATGGACCATGATCGGCCACAGCAGATTGTTGAAATCATGCGCGATCCCGCCCGCCAGAAGTCCGACCGCCTCCATCCGCTGGGCGTGGACGAGTTCGTTCTCGAGTTCCTCGCGGGCCATGGTCGCGGCGATCGACTCCGCGAAGTTCCGCAGGGCCGCGATCGAGCTCTGGTCGTGGACCCGGACCCGATTCGCGTCCTCCACGAGCAGGATCCCCCGCGGCTCGTCGCGGACGAGGATCGGTACCGCGACGTAACTCGTCTCCGGGCCGGCGTCGAAGCCCGGAATGGGATTCGATCCGTCTCCGTAGAGGCCGCCGGAATCGGAGGCGACGACGGCGTCGATGAACGAGGTGGGAACGGGCGCCCTCGATCCGTCGCGACCGAATCGCAGCCCGTCGATCGAGGCGAATCGGACGAGCTCGGTCTGGAACGACGATTCGATGAGCTCGAGGACCCTTGGAATCGAGTCGCGCCAGTCGCGTGATCCGAGCAGCAGATCGGCGGCGTCGCCGGCCGCCACCAGGATGCGATCGCGCCGACGTCGACGCATCTCCTCCTGCAGCCGGAGCCAGGTGAGGCCGGCGAGATCCCCGAGGAAGCGGAGCCCGTCGACGTGTCGTTGGTCGAATGCGCCGACCCGCGAGGAGGCGAGTCCGAGGGCACCGACGATCTCTCCGTCCGCCTTCACCGGCAGGTAGCACCGGCTCCGGATGTCGACCCGCCGCGCCGAGGTGCTGGAGAGGTTGTCCGGATCGTGGTGGGTGTCGTGGACGTGGACCATCTCCCCGGTCCGGATGACCCGTCCGGGATGTCGATCCCATGCGGTTCGTTCCGCGTCCTCGATCTCCCAGTCCGCGAGGCCCTTGTTGCCGACCAGCCGGAGGTTCCGGGTCGCCGGATCGAGGAAGTAGATGCCTGCGAACTCGATCTCGAAGATGGTCGCCGCGAGTTCCTCGACCGCGAGACCGAGCGCCTCGGTGTCGGGGATCGAACTCAGGCGCTCCGCGATCCGCCGCTCGAGTTCGCGGTGATGGTCGAGATCCCGACCCAGGCTGCGGAGACCGTGGCCTCGGACCGCCGCGAGCAGCGGTGCCCGCAGTCGGGCGGTGATCTCTCCCACGATCACCCGGGTCTCGTCGGCCCGCATCGTGGGGACGAGGATGGTGATCACCGTCGCTTCATCGAGACGGATGCCGGCGGTGGTCCCGGCGGGGGAGGGATCGATGACGGGACCGGCCGTGTCCGATTCGGACAGGGTCTGCGCGACGGATGCGAACATCTCGTCGTGTTGTTCCGTTCGCGGGCCGGCGGAGGCGAGGCGTCGCAGGGGGTCCTCGCCGGAGCCGCGGGCCCAGATGGTCACGGCTTCGATGTCGGGGTGCCCGAGGAGCGGCTCGATCCANCCTGAATCGACGTCCGCCTCGATGATCGTGGAGGCGAGATCATCGAGGTTCGTGCGCGAGTCCGGTGGCGTCCCGATCNCNGAGGCTTCGGANTGGCTGGATTTTTCGCCCGGTACCACGTCTTCCANTCTACAGGACGCGTCGATTCGAATCCCGTCCGGCGTCGATCCCGGCGATCCCCGACAGGTGCCTTCCGGCGCGATCCGGATCTCGACGGTGACTGAAGAAACGGTGGTCTGACGCCGTGCACAGCGGTTCGCCGTCGATCCGTTCCCGCTCCATCCCCGCCGCGAGCAGCCTCGCCACCGCGGCGCCGTGGAGATCCGCGGTTGATCTTCCCGGACCCCCGTGAACGAACTCGCCCAGTCGAGCGGTCTCGAACTCCCGGGCGACCTCCGCACCGATCTCGAAGGCTTCGGTCCCGATGGCGGGTCCGATCGCCGCGAGCATCGTCCGCGGTTCGGCACCGCACGCTCGAAGGCGGTCGACCGCGGCGCCCGCCACGTCGGCGACGATGCCCCGCCACCCCGCATGGACGGCGGCGGCCAGGCCGGTTCGCGGGCAGCCGATCAGGATGGGAACGCAATCGGCGGTTCGGACCGCCGCGATCGTCATCGAGTCCCCCACGATGATCGCATCGGCCTTCGCATCCGGGGTGACGGGGGTGGTCACCACGGCCGCGCCGTGGACCTGGGTCACCGTCTCGACGGATCGCCGCCCTCCGAAGGCCGCCGCGAACCGTTCGAGCGAGGCTTCGGCGATCTCCCGTGGCGTGCCGACGGGGCTTTCGCCGGCCGTGGCGAGGTCGAAGGTCCCGCCGTCCGGGCCGACCGCCGTCGAGAAGGCATGCCCGAATCCGGCCGACTCGAGCGGTTCGGAGCGAAGCAGGAGCAGGCCGTCCGCGGATCGATCCTCGCGCAGCGGGTTCATCGGAAACATCCTGTTCGTGGCGGGTTCTCGGTCACGGTCCCCTAGGATATCGGCATGATCCAATCCCCCATCGTGATCCTCGCCGTGCTTCTCGCATGCAACGCCCCTGACTCGCCGCCGGTCGCGCTCGTCCCCGTACCGGTCGAGAATCCGGAATTCGAATCCACCCTCGGCGGATGGCGTTTCGCGGAGGACGCGGGTGCCCGCCACTGGTCGCCTTCGGAGCACGGCGTCGATCGCTCGGAGTGGTTCGAGGGCGAGGTCGCGTTCCTTCCGCTGGCGACCGGCGGCTCGGTGGCGCTCGACCTCCCGAAGGATTTCCCCGCGGTCGCCGGGATGCACCGGATCGGATTCAGCGTCGCCCGCTGGGGCCCGGACCGGGGCCTGGTCTCGGTGTCGATCGAGGACGACGCGGGTGGGGTGCTGGCGACCTCTCCGCCGGTCGAGGCCGGTCTCTGGAGGCGTCGCTTCGTCGATCTCGAGGTTCCGGCCTCGTCGAAGGTCGAGGAGGGACGTCGACTGGTCTTCCGCGTGACGGGTGACGGCCCCGGCTCGGGGTCCGGAACCTCCGCGATCCTGCTGGACAAGGTCTCGATCGCGGAGGTGGGGACCGATGAATCCGGTTTCAAGTCGATCTTCAACGGCCGGGATCTCGAAGGATGGGTGGGGAACACCGAGGGCTACGGTGTCGAGGACGGGGCGATCCGCACCTATCCCGAACGATCCGGCGGCGACCTTCGTACCGTCGATCAGTATGACGATTTCATCCTTCGCTTCGCCTTCAAGATCCCCCCCGGCGCGAACAACGGCATCGCGATCCGGGCGCCGCTCACCGGCGACGCGGCCTATGCAGGCATGGAGGTCCAGGTGCTCGACAACGCCGCGCCCGGCTACGCGGGACTCAAGCCGTGGCAGTTCCATGGATCCATCTACGGGATCGCGCCCGGTCTGCGCGGATACCAGGCGCCCACCGGCTCCTGGAATCACGAGGAGATCCGGGTCGAGGGTCGGCGGGTGCGCGTCTCGTTGAACGGCGTGGTGATCACCGACGTGGATCTCGACGAGGCGGTCGCGGGTGGAACGCTCAGCGGCGCCGAGCATCCGGGCCTGGCACGCCGGTCGGGACACCTCGGATTCTGCGGTCACGGCGCCGTGGTCCACTACAAGGATCTCCGCGTGAAGCGGATTTCAGGCGCCGAACGGCCCGGGCAAAGGTAGCATTGAGGACGCCGGTCGCCCGAGCGGACGTCCGGCCCGTACCCCCAGAGACATGGAATCCCGCGGCTCGATGCCACGGAGACAGGAGCGCGTCATGACGGATCACCTTTCCACCGGCCTCGGTCGCCGTACCTTCATCAAGTCGGCGGCCGCGACCGGGATCGTCCTCGCCGGCTGGCGTCCGACGCTCGGTCGGGGCGGTGTCCTCCAGAAGACCAACGTCGCATCCGTCGGCGTCGGCGGCATGGGTGCGAGCGACCTCGGCCAGATCGCCGCCCATCCCGAAGTGGCCATGGTCGCCCTCTGTGACGTGGACCGCGGCAACCTCCGGGGCGCGGCGGCGAAGCACCCCGGGGCGAAGACCTTCGTCGACTACCGCGAGATGTTCGACACCATGGGCGACCGGATCGACGCGGTCTCCGTGACGACGCCCGACCACATGCACGCCATCATCGCGATGGCCGCGATGAACGACGGCAAGCACGTCTACTGCCAGAAGCCGCTGGCCCATTCGGTCCACGAATGTCGCGCGTTGCGCGAGAAGGCGATCGCCCACCCCGAACTCGCCACGCAGATGGGCACGCAGAACGCGTCCCGGGTCATGAAGCAGCGATGCATGCAGGGCGTTCGTGACGGCATCTGCGGTCGAATCAAGGAGATTCACGCCTGGAGCGATCGTCCCAACGGATGGTGGCCGCAGGGCAACCCCCGCGGCGAGGGAAGCGATCCGGTCCCGGAGAACCTCGAGTGGGATCTCTGGCTCGGCGTCGCGCCGGACCGTCCCTACCTCGGCAAGGCGTATCACCCGTTCGCATGGCGCGGGGTCCGGGACTTCGGCTGCGGCGCGCTGGGCGACATGGCGTGCCACATCGTCGACGCGGCCTTCCAGCCACTCGATCTCGGGGATCCCAAGACGGTGATCTGCGAGGCGACCGACTGCACCGAAGACCAGTACCCCTCCACCGAGGTGGTGAAGATGGTCTTCGCGGGCAACGCCCAGTCCGGAGGAGAGGACATCCCCTTCACCTGGTACGACGGCAAGGTCCTCCCGCAACCGTCGCAGCTCGGTCTTCCCGCCGACTTCGAACTCCCGCAGAACAACGTCGTGATCGTCGGCGACAAGGCGACGCTGATCGTCCCCCAGGGCGGCGACGGCTACCGGTACTTCCGCAAGGGGGTCGAACGGAACATGGAGATGCCGCAGGCGCGTGGTGGCAACCACTGGCACCTGTGGGTCGATCACGCCCGAGGCGGCGCACCGAGCCTGACGCCCCTCGACTACGCGGGCAAGGTCTCCGAGACGCTGGCGATCGGCGCTCTCGCGAGTCGGAACCCCAACGAGATGATGGAGTGGGACGCCCGGAACATGCGGTTCGTCGGCCAGCCCGAACTGAACGAGTACGTCACTCGCAAGTACCGGGACGGCTGGAGCGTCGCGGGCCTCTGAACGCTGGAGTCCGTTCGCACCCGATCCCAGGGGTCGTCCCACGTGGTGGGACGGCCCCTTTCCCTGCGCGACGCCCTCCCCGGTTCGTGCGCCTCGATCAGAACGTCGTGGTGAGCCTGAGCCCGAAGACGAAGACCGGCCGATCGGGGCCGGTGGCCGGACGCAGCAGCACCTGCACGTCCGGCGACAACTGCATGCTGTCGGTCAACTGGATGCGGTAGTACGCTTCGACGAGCTGGATCTCGCGACGGGGCTCGGCGTAGAGATCCGTGGGACGGGACCAGCTGTAGCCGATGCCGATCGCCTCGTCCCGTCGGCCGAAGGGTCGGCTCCACTGCAGCACGGCATTGAACTGGCGGTCGATCGCCGACATGCCGTCGGTGCTCGAGCCGTATTGCAGGAGGACGTCGAGGTCGGAGGCGAGGCCCTGTTCGATCATCGCCCCCCAGCCCCACTCCCGGTTGGATTCCGATGACGCGGAGACGTCAAGCCCTCCGAGCAGGATGTTGCCGAAGCCTGCGCCGTTGGAGACGCCCGATTCCGCGGCGCCGAGCAGCGCGGTGGAGAGCGCCTGGTTGGTGCCGGCGAAGACGAAGTTCCAGTTTCCGTCCACTTCGGATCCGTCCAGTCCCTCGAACACCGGGACGAGACCGACCTGCATGGCCGCCCACCAGCCGCCGTCTCCGATCGTGCGGATGCCTCGATCCGGCCCGCCGGCGGGATCGGCCCACGCGGCGCTCAGGTAGGTCCCGTCGGCGGGCACCACCTGCAGCGCGGCGCCACCGGTGTAGGTCCCCAGGGTGGTGCCGAGGGTGTTCAGGCCGTCGAACGGGCCGGCGAGGAACTGGCGGCTCTCGTCGTTGGCGATCCGGTTCGACTGGATGAACTGATTCGGATGGATCTTTCCGATCGACGCCGTGATCCGCTCGTCGCACCACGACTGGTGCCAGTACAGGAGATCGGGCGAGATGGGGTAGGTCCATTGGAGGGCGTTGAGGTTGACCGGAGCGGCACCCACCGCCTCGCTCATCGTGAAGGAGTCCGGTTGGCCGATCTCGACCCCGCTTCGCAGCAGGAAGCCGACGCCGCCGCGGCCGAGCGTCGCGTCGTCGAAGACCACCCAGTTGAAGCCGAGATCGAGTCGGCCGTTGCCCGCGTCGCGGGGCTGCCCGTCGACGCTCCGGCTCGCATGCTGGTAGAGCAGGGTGTAGTGGACGTTCCACTCGAGCCCGAGCTCCGAACGCGTCCAGTCGGCCGCGTTTCGAAGCGGCCGGATGATCGCTTCGAGCGGATCGGGAAACAACCCGTCGACCGGATCGGTCCGGGGAGCGTCGAGGTCGAGGGGCGACGGGGAATCCCGGAACGGGAACCACGGGCCGGAACCCTCGTCCTGTTCGGCGTCCGCGGCCACCCGCGTGCGTTCCACGTCCGCGAGGCGCGGCGTGCGGTTCGCGATCGCTCCATCGTCGGCCGTGACGATCGGGACCTGCGTGAGGCTGACGAGCAGTCCGGCGTGCATGAAGCGGGTCATGCGTCTATCTTTCTTGGCGACCGGTCATCCCGCAAGCGTCCATCGCAGAAGAAACCGTTCAAGGACCGCAATCGCCCGGAATAACGCCATGCCGAAGCAGATCAACCGCATTCAACGATTCATCGCCCTCCTGATCGCCGGAGCGTCGCTCGGGGCCGCGGGCTGCGGTCCGGACACCATGGCCTACCAGAGCCTCCAGGATGCGAGGTTGGTCGATGGATTTCGTCTCGATGGCCGGATCGACGACGGGACCTTCACCGACGCCGTCGGCGTGGTGGTGCTCGAGATCGGTGGCGGCGGGCTCGGCATCGGGTTCTATGGTGGGCATGGCGTCGCGGTCCGCCGCCTGGACGACGGCTGGTCCCCGCCGTTGCCGATCGACTACATCGCGGGCAGCATCGGTCTGCAGATCGGTGGAACCTCGACCGAGATCATCCTCGTGTTCAGATCCGAGGAGGCCTTCAACGACTTCGTCTTCAAGGGGACCAGGTTCCTCGCCACCGCGTCGGGAACGGCGATCCGGGCTTCCGGTGGGGTCGGCGATCCGCTCGAAGGGGAGGAGACCGTGGTCATCAGCCGGACCTCGGGGCTCTACGGCGGTGCGGTGATCGGCGGACTGGGAGTGAGCATCGACGAGAAGCTGATGCGGAGCTCCTACGGCGAGCTCGTGTTGCCACTGGATGTGCTGGGGGGTCACGTGGATCCACCCGCCGGGGCGATCTCCCTCTGGAGAAGCCTCGACGGCTGACCGCCGCGGGGCGATGGATCTCAGGTTCCCGCGGATTCCACCGGTCCCGCCGGTGCGACGCTGGTGTCGCCGGTCATCCTCGACACGAGCGTGGCGCCGAGCAGGGTCCCGACCGTCGTCTCCTCGCTGATCACGTGATCGGCCCCCGCCTCGCGCATCGCATCGACGAATCGGGAGTACCGGCCCCTCGCCACGATGACCGCGTCGGGATTCAAGGCCCGGAACTGGCTGATCGTGGCCATGGCGATCTGGGGCTCCGGCAGCGTCATCACCAGCGCGGCCGCGCGTTCCGCCACCGCGTGGGCGAGGATCTCCTGCTGGGCCCCGTCGCCGTGTTCCGCCTGGTAGCCGGCGGCACGGGCGGCGGCCACGAGTCTCGGGTTCATGTCGATGATCACGGGAACGATGCCCGCGAGGGCGGCGGTGTTGGCGACCTCCTCGCCTGCAGGGCCGTACCCGACGATGATGGCGTGTCCGGACATCTCGTCGCGGGACGTGCCCTCCGGAGGCGCGATCCGTCTCCAGACGTGGAGACGCACCAGCAGGGATTCGATGCTCGTCGAGATCGGGACCGCTCTGGCGACGAGCAGGGGGGCGGCGAAGAGCGAGACGAGCGAGGCGCCGATCGCGGCCTGGAACATCGGGGCGTCGATGATTCCGGACTGGAGCGCTTCGGCGCCGATCACGAAGCTGAATTCACCGAACTGCGCGAGGCACAGGGCGGAGGCGAGCGCGACCCGGCGGTGACCGCCGGTGATCCTGATCGCCAGCCACGCGATCAGGATCTTCAGCAGGAGTCCGACGAAGAGGATCACGATCATCGTCTTCAGGATCTCGGGCTGGACCAGTTCGCGGACGTTGGCGAGCATGCCCACCGAGGCGAAGAACAGGGTGAGGAACACGGCCCGCAGGGCGCCGGTGTCGGCCCGGATCTGGCGGGAGATCGAGACGCGGGCGAGAAGCACGCCGGCCATGAACGCCCCGAGCGCGGGAGAGAGTCCGAGTGCATGACTTCCCCAGGCCGCGGAGAGGCAGGTGATGATCGCGGTGACGATCGCGAAGTCGCGGTTTCGCCGGAGGATCATGGAGTCGAACACCCGTGGCAGGATGAAGATCCCCGCCACCGAGATCGTGGCGATCATCACGAGCAGTCCCACCGTCGCATTCGCGATCTGCCCGCCGACGTCGGTGGCGGTGTCGCCTTCTCCACCGGCGCCGAGCAGCCCGATCAGGATGAGCACGGGGACCAGCGATCCGTCCTGGGTGAGGAGCACCGCGAGGGTGGACCGCCCGCGGTTGGATTCCAGCTCCCCGCGATCCGTGAGCAGTCGTGCCACCACCGCCGTCGAGCTGAGGGCCACCATGCATCCGAGGGTCAGGGCGAGGCGACCGTCGAGACCGAGGATCAAAGCGACTCCGGCGGCGGCGGCGATCGTGAGCGTGACCTGGAGGATTCCCGCGATCGCGCCCCGGAACCCGAAGCCCCGCAGGCGCGTCGGGGTCATCTCGAGTCCGATCGAGAAGAGCAGCAGGGCGACGCCGAGCTCCGCGATCAGGGTGAAGTTGGAGCTGTCGCCCACGACGTCGAGGACGCTCGGTCCGAGCAGCACCCCGGCGAGGAGGTAGCCGATGATGGCACTGATCCCGATCGCCTCCAGCACGACTCCCATCGCGACCGCGGAGCCGACGAGCAGGAGGACCTCCCCGAGGATGTTCCATCCGGCGAATTCAGGCATGTCGGCGTTCAGGGAAAGTCACGATGCGAGCCTCGATCGGGATGATCGTGGCTCAATCGACGTCGGCGGGATAGCAGGAGATCTCCTGGCCACCGATCGCGGCGGATGCCATGAGCCCGCCGTTGGTCGAGACGAAGGCGGCGATGCCGTCCTCGAACCTGGCGTCGAGGGCCGCTCCAGCCTTCACCGCGGTGGCGCTCAATCCCGCGGTGAAGGAGAACTTGTTCGCGGTCACCCGGTCGAACGCCGCGGCATCCTTCAGGATCACGAGCTCGCTGAAGCTCTCGCCACCGATCTGGAATCCGATCGATCCCGCCGCGAGCTTCGCGAGTCCCCACGGCTTTCCGCCCTTGAACACGACTCCGTTGCCGCCCTGGCCGCCGAGGATCAGCGCGCCGCTCGCGACGCTCGGGAAGACGATCACGCCGTAGGCCTCGTCGACCAACGGCTTCAGGCTGCTGTCCTTGGCGATCATGCTGGCGATCGCTCGCTCCGCCCCGGGAGCGACCTCCGCGATCTTGGAGTCCATCTCGCCCTGGGTGGTGGGCACGGAGCCGCAGGAGACGAGTGCCAGGGGAGCGGCGGCGAGTGCGATCAGGGCGACGAGGGTGGGTGTCTTCATGGCGAGGCTTCCTGAGGTCGATGGCTGCGGAGGCTGACGAATGGAGCCGATGGCTCGGGTCCGGGATGACGAATTCCCGCGGATCGATGCGTCCGACCCGGCGAACGGCCACGCCGCGGAGGAACGGCCTTCGAATGTACGGACTCGGCGACCGAGCGGTCAAGCGGTCGCTCGCCGAGCGGGCCCCGACCCCGATTCGTCGGGTGCACGCCTCGGCACCGGGCGTCGACGTCCCGCGGTGCGGCGAGACGCCTCGTTCGAACGGTGCGGTTTCGATCCGCGGGACGGCGGGGGATCCCGCTGCGGGGACGGGCACCACGCGGCCGCGAGGGCGGGGATCGGCGGCCGATCACGGTCCGGAACGCGATTTCGGCGGGCATCGCGCGAAGTCAGTGATTCTTTTGGCGAGTCGCTCGTCGAAGGATCCGATGAAGAGACCGGATCGATCACCCGCCAAGAGGCTCACTCGAAATGTCCGACTCTGAACACCACGACCACACGCCGATCGAACGACTGGCGAGCCTCCGCCACGAATTCGGGGAGCATGGCGGCGTCAACATGTCGATCGAGGCCTCGACGACCTTCACCGTCATGGAGGCGGGCACCATGCCCGAGATCTTCCAGGGCCGGCTCGGCCCCGACGAGGGAGGGTGCTTCCTCTACGGACGTCATTTCAATCCGACGGTCTACGTGCTCGGACGGCAGCTCGCCGCCCTCGAGGGGGCCGAGGCGGGCTACTGCGCGGCGAGCGGACTCGGCGCGATCGGGGCGGCCCTGCTGGGGCTCCTCGACCAGGGCGACCACGTCGTGGCCTCCGACACCCTCTACGGCGGCACCTGGGCGATGCTGGCGCGGTTCCTCCCGCAGAAGTGCGGAATCACCACGACCTTCGTCGACACCACGGATCCGGAAGCGGTGCGAAACGCGATCACCGATCGCACGAAGGTCGTCTACGTCGAATCGCTGGCGAATCCGACCCTCCGGGTCACCGACATTCCGGCGATCGCCTCGGTCGCGCACGAACACGACGCGAGACTCGTCGTGGACAACACCTTCACGCCGCTCTCCATCTCCCCGATCGAGCACGGTGCCGACGTCGTGGTCCATTCGCTCACGAAGTTCGTCAACGGCGCGAGCGACTTCATCGCGGGCGCGGTGCTGGGCACCGAGGAATTCATCGGCTCCCTGATGGATCTCCACACCGGGCCGCTGATGATCCTCGGACCGACCATGGATCCCCAGGTCGCGCATTCGATCAGTCTCAGGATCCCGCATCTGCCGCTGCGGATGAAGGAACACGCGGGGCGGGCGATGGAATTCGCGAGGCGACTCGATGCGGCCGGCGTGCCCGTGTCCTACCCGGGCCTCGTCGACCATCCCGACCACCGGATCTTCGAGCGTCTGGGACGCGAGGAATTCGGGTTCGGCGGACTCCTGACCATCGACGCCGGGACCCGGGAGCGTGCGGAAACGCTCATGGAGGTCCTGCAGAATCGCGAGGGCTTCGGATTCATGGCCGTCAGTCTCGGCTACTTCGACACCCTGATGTCCTGCTCCGCGAGCTCCACCTCGAGCGAGATGGACGAGGAATCGATCAGTGCGGCCGGCATCTCCCCCGGACTTCTCCGGATGTCGATCGGATACACCGGGAGCGTCGAGCAACGCTGGGATCAGCTGGAGCGATCGCTTCGCCGCTGCGGCCTGATGGGCTGAAACGAGGTCCGCCGGCCCTCGACCGCGAATCCGTCACGCCAGCGCCCGCTCGATCACCGCGAGCGTCTTCCGACGGCCCTCCTCCGCGACCTCCCGCGGATCCCGCCGCCAGTATTCCGGGTTGTAGAGTTCGAGTGAGACGCAACGCTCGAACCCGATGTCGCGGAGATCACGAAGGCACCGATCCAGCGGCAGGATGCCGTCGCCGGGGAAGACCCGGTGCTCGTCCTTCAATCCGGCCTTGCCGGGCGTCGCCGGCGCATCGTTGAACTGGAAGATCGCGATGAAGTCGCCCTGCAGTTGCCGCAGTCCGGAGAATCCGGAGTCGCCGATGTGCATGTGGAAGACGTCGGGGATGATCCGGGCCTTCGGATGGTCGGCGTCCAGCGCGATCGCGGCGGCCTGTCCGAGCCGGGCGACACCCGGGAGGAACTGGACGAAGACCATCGCGGGATTCAGGTCGTATTCCTCGAGCCCCAGTACGAGCAGATCCCGGTAGCGGGCGCTCGCCCAGGCGGGATCGAACTCGGGCCACGGTCGCGCGGGTTGGGGGATCACCTGGATGTGCCTGGCGCCGATCGCCGATGCCATCCGCATCCGCTCCCGGGTGGCGGGCAGGCCNGATTCCCACTCGGCCCGCGTCGGCGGGATCGCGTTCCAGAGTCCGATCACCGACGGAACGAAGAGTCCGGCGTCCTCGATCCGGTTTCGAAGATCCGGGAGCGATCCGCCCTCGCGTTCGAAGTCCCGCAGTTCGCCGTCCCACGGTTCGATCGCGTCGTATCCGGCTTCGGCCGCGATCCTCACCTTGTCCTCCAGCGAGGCCGGCCGGATGGTCGCGGTGTCGAGACACAACGGCCAGGGGCTGCGTCCGTCCTGATACGACGACGCGGACCGTCGCTCCGGCGTTCGATCCTGCGATCCCGGAACGCCGGCGTGGGCGACGGCGACACCGGCGCCGAGTCCGACCATGGCGGTTCGTCGGTCGATTTCCTGCGGCATGCCTGACTCCATGGTTCCGGGGGGTTGAATCAGCGATCGTCGGTCCCCCGCATCCTACGGTGGTTCGTCGGGATTTCCCGATCTCGGTTGCTGCGCCGGCTGTTAGATTGAGGAAATCGGAGACCAACCGCATGAAGAACGGCCACCATCCCTTCCAACGCCTCGCCGCCCTCCTGGCGGTGATCCTCTCGCTCCCCGCGGTCGCGGGGCCGACGAGCACGGACGACGCGCGGCTGGACGCCGCGCTCGCGCAGGCCGGTTCGAACCGGGCCGAGATCGCGCGTGCGGTGTCCGAGGCGCCGGAGGCGCACCGCGCAGACATGGCGTGGTTGGTGGGCCGGATGCCCGCGGAGGATCTCCGGACGTTCACCGCCGATCGTCTGCTCGAGAACCTCCGACTGGCCGTGGAAGCGTGGCAGGCGTCGCCCTGGCGGGAAGATGTCCCGCGTGAGATCTTCCTCGACGCGATACTGCCGTACGCGGTGGTGAACGAACGACGGGACGACTGGCGAGCGGACTTTCGCGCCCGCTTCCTTCCGATCGTCGAGTCCGCGAGTTCGTCGGTCGAGGCGGCGGCGCTCCTCAACCAGAAGGTCTTCCCGCAGGTCGGCGTGAAGTACTCCACGAAGCGGCCCAAGGCCGATCAGTCCGGGCTCGAGTCGATCGACGCCGGTCTCGCGTCCTGCACCGGACTGAGCGTCCTGCTCATCGAGGCGTGTCGGGCGACGGGCGTCCCGGCCCGATTCGTGGGCGTGCCCCTCTGGTCGGATGGAAGTGGCAATCACAGCTGGGTCGAGATCTGGGACGGCGAGGGCTGGCGATTCACGGGGGCGGCGGAGCCGACCGGCATGGATCTCGACAAGGGCTGGTTCGCCGGTCGCGCCCGCGGGGCGGTGCGGGACGATCCCCGCCGCGCGGTCTGGGCGACGACCTGGAACGACTCCCCGGCGCACTTCCCGCTGGTCTGGGCGCCGGACGATCGCAGCGTGCGAGCCGTCAACGTCACCGATCGCTACACCGCCGATCCGGTCGAGGTGCCGGCCGGCTCCGGTCGGCTCTACGTCCGCCTGCGGGATCTCGAGTCCGGTCGTCGGATCGCGGCGCCGGCGTCGGTGGCGGTCGACGGTGCGATCATCGGTCAGGGCAGGACGCGGGATGATTCGTTCGACGGCAACGACCATCTGGAGTTCGTGGTCCCGTTGGGCGTCGATTTCGCGGTCCGCTTCGAGCTGCCCGATGGCGATCTGGAGGCCGGCCAGCGGTTCTCCCGCGACGAGCAGATGCTCGACGTGGAGACCGGGATCTCCGTGAGGGACGAGATCGGGTCCGCTCGGAAGGGACTTTCGCGGAAGCGGGCCGAGCGGGAGATCGACCTCGCCGTGAAGCGTCATCGGGCCATGATCCGGCGATCCCGTGCCGACGAGATGGAGGCACGGGTGCTCGAACTCGACGGTCGTCGGATGCCGTTCTGGTATTCGGTCAACGGCGAGCCGCCCGAGGGCGAGGGACG
The DNA here is from genome assembly GCA_002684855.1 of Planctomycetaceae bacterium. Classification (GTDB taxonomy): domain Bacteria; phylum Planctomycetota; class Phycisphaerae; order Phycisphaerales; family SM1A02; genus UBA12014. The sequence goes on from NYWD01000021.1 coordinate 22,095, forward strand.
GAGCCTCTTCATCTCGATGCATGGCGGAGGCGGGGCACCACCCGCGGTGAACACGCAGCAGTGGGAGAACCAGAAGCGTCTCTACAAGCCTGCGGAAGGCGTCTATCTCGCGCCGCGGGCGCCGACCGACACCTGGAACCTCTGGCACCAGGGACACGTCGACGATTTCTTCGACCGGCTCATCGAGAACCTCGTGGTGTTCGAGAACGTCGATCCCGACAAGATCTACTTCATGGGCTACTCCGCGGGCGGCGACGGCGTGTATCAGCTCGCGCCACGGATGGCGGATCGACTCGCGGCGGCGGCGATGATGGCCGGGCATCCCAACGAGACGAGACCGGACGGTCTCCGCAATCTCCCCTTCACCCTGCACATGGGTGGAAGGGACGGCGCGTACAAGCGGAACGAGATCGCCCGGAACTGGAAGACGAAGCTCGCGGAACTCGCGGAGGCCGACGAGGGAGGCTACCCCCACGAGGTCGTGATCCACGAGGAGAAGGGACACTGGATGGAGCGGGAGGATGCCGTCGCGGTTCCCTGGATGGCGAGGCATCGTCGCGACGCTCGGCCCGAGCGGATCGTGTGGTTGCAGGATGACGTCCTCCACGACCGCTTCTACTGGCTCGCGGTCGACGATCCGAAGGCCCGCGAGCGGATCGTGGTCGAACGAGCCGGCAACGTGATCACCCTCCTCGAGGGCGGCGAGCGGGGCCTCCGCATCCGGCTCGACGACTCGATGGTCGACCTCGACCGGCCGGTGACCGTGAAGCGCGACGCCGAGGTGGTCTTCGAAGGTCTCGTACCGAGAAGCCGCGCCGTGATCGACCGGACGTTGAAGGAACGTGGTGATCCGGCCGGCGTCTTCACCGCGGAAGTGGTCGTGCCCGCAGTGAAGAAGCCCTGAAGCGGTGACCGCTCGATCGTCGAACCCGGTTCGAATCGCCCTGGTCGGTGATTCCATGATCGCCCAGCGGGTGCTCGGCCGCCTCCTCGAGGCGGGGTTCGAGGTCGCGACCTGCCTTCCCGGCGGCGAGGCGTTCGCCACCGAGGCGCGACGTCGCGGGGTGCGGACCGAAGCGGTCGGCGCGGATCTCGCGACGCTGTGCCGAGAACCGTGCGACTGGATTCTCAGCGTCTTCAACACCCGCATCCTGCCTGCCGAGGTGATCGATCATCCTGCCCGCGGCGTGATCAACTTCCACGACGGCCCGCTGCCGCGGTATGCGGGGCTGTACGCGCCGACGAGGGCGCTGCTCGACGGCGCTCGTGAACATGGTGTCGCCTGGCATCTGGTGGACGAGGGGATCGACACGGGGGATCTCCTCGTGACCGAGCCGGTTCCGATCGAGGCGGGCGATACCGCGCTCACGCTCCAGCTTCGATGCGTCGAAGCGGGTTGTCGGTCGTTCGAGCGACTGATCCCGGTGCTTCATGAATCCGATCCACAGGGGCGGGTCCAGGATCCAGCGCTTCGAACGTTCTTCGGGAGCGGCCGGTGGTCGCGGCGGGGGATCGAAACGGACTGGCGATCATCGGCGGCGTCGGTTCAACGCGTGGTCGACGCCCACGATTTCGGTCCGTACGCCAACTACGTCGGGCACCCGAGGTTCCGGCTCGATGATCGGTGGCACCGCCTCACCGGCGTGGAACGATGCGAGGACCCGTCGTGTCCGAATTCCGACGAAGCACCGGGCGCGACCCGGACCGCGGATGACGGCCGGCTGCACGTCCGATGCGGCGACGCCTGTCTGGTGATTCTCGCCTGCGACCCGCCGCTCCCCGGGACGGACGAGTCCGACCGATCGATGGTGGTTCGGACCGACGCGGAACTCGACGCGATCGAAAGCTGGGATGCGGCGCGATTCCGCTTCGAACTCGGGTGGCGGAATCGAATCGGGATGCTCGGATCGAACTTCGCGTGGAAGGTGGACGGCAAGACGTCGAGCGTCGAACTGGGGCCGCTCTTCACGGATCTCGCCTGCGGGCTGATCGCCTGCCATGCGATCCAGGGGGACGACGCGATCGAATTCGCGCTCGGCTTGAGTCCGAAGGAACTCGCCGTCGGCGTCGGGCCGGAGGTCGATCCCGCGGTGACCTCGCTGCTCCACCCCCTGGTCCCCGTGTCCATTCCGATCGGAGCGTCGATCGGCATCGGGAGACTGGTCGAAATGCTGGCGAAGGCCATCTCCGAGGCGCGGCGCAGGGGACCCTTTCTCCGGGACCTGCTCGAGCGCGTGGGCGCGGGTGAACGTCCCCTCGTCGATCCGGAGGGAATGCCGATTCGCGTGATGGAGGGAAGTCGCGTTCCCGGCCTTCACGCCGCGGCATGGTCGTTTCACCGGAACGTGGAGGGGATCTGGTCGGTGTCCGGTCCGACGTGGGCGATGAAGGCGTTCGAGGATCTCCTCGCTCACCGTCGCCGGATCCTGGAAACGAATCCGGAGGCCGCGCCGGCGACCATGCCCCGCGTGGCGGGCGGCACGGAATCGGCGGTGGTGGCGTGGGAGGGATCCCAGTCGATACCTCGTCCACGCTCCTTCCTCGAATCGATCGCGGAACGCTTGAAGGCCGCCGACCCCGAGGCGGTGCTCGTCGATTCGACGTCGGATGGGGGTGCGACGGATGGCGAGATGGCGGAAATGGTGCGGGGATGGACGGCCGCGCTTCGAAATGCAGGTGTCGGCCCGGGCGACCTCGTGCCGGTGGCGCTCGATCGCGGGACGCCGTTCGTCGCGGTGATGTTCGCGGTCCTCGGTCTCGGGGCGGGATTCGTGCCGATCGATCCACTCGCGCCCGACGATCGGGTTCTCCGCATGCTCGGGATCCTGGATGCGGTGGTCGGGGTCAGGNCGCTGGACAGGGTGATGCCCGGGAGGTCGATGATCTGGATCTCCGCACCGTCGACCGACGATCGATCGGACGCGACGCTCGATCGTTTCGTTCGTCCGGGACCGGACGACGTGGCGTTCGTGCTGTTCACCTCGGGAAGCACCGGAACGCCACGCGGCGTCCGGCTCAGTCATCGAAACTTCGATCAGTACCTGGAGGTCGTCGCGGAGTCGATCCAGCCCGATGCCTATCAGGGGTCCGCGTGGACGTCTTCGGTCGCCTTCGATTCGTCGGTGGCCGAGGTTCTCTACCCGGTCGTGNACGGCGGCAGGATCGTCGTGCTCGAGCCCGTCGAGATGGCGAGTGCCGCCTCGTTGAGCCGCGCATTCGAGGATCGCGACATCACGGGCTTCGGTTGCGCGACGGCATTGTGGGGCACGTGGATGAGGTACGTGTCCGAACGTGGACGGCCGATTCCACGAACCCTGAGGCATGTCGACATCGGTGGGAGCGTCGCCGATCCCGATCTGGTCCGGCGGTGGCTCGACATGACGGGGNCCGANCTGNCGTTGNTGAACAGGTACGGNCCGACGGAGGCGTCNGTCACCGTGACGGNCCATCGAATCGATGCCGATTCGCTTCGGACCGCTTCGATTCCGATCGGGCGACCGGAACGCGGCACGGAGATCCGGATCCTCGACGAGGATCAGCGACGGGTGCCGCCCGGCGTCGAGGGCGAGATCTGGATCGGTGGCGGGCAGGTGGCGCTCGGCTATCTGGGAACCGGAGACGATCAGGGAGGATTCCAGCCGCTCGCCGGCGCCGAAGGNCGTTGGTTCAGAACCGGAGACCGCGGCGTCTGGGGCGACGATGGGGAGATACGGTTCCTGGGTCGAGCGGACGATCAGGTCAAGGTCGGCGGCTTTCGCATCGAGCTGGAAGAGGTGCGGGAGGCGATCAAGCGGATCGACGACCGGTACGAGATCGAGGTGTTGATGGTCGGCGCGAGCACGGAGGCAAGGCTTGGCGTCGTGGTCGAGGCGGACCGCACCGCGGCCGAGATCGATGCCTGGACGAGCGACATGAGGAACCGGTTGGAATCGACGCTGCCTCGATATGCGATCCCCCGGGACTGGCGGTTCGTCGAATCGCTCGCTCGGACGCCCTCCGGGAAGATCGACCNGCCGTCGGNCCGCGGACTCTTCGAGGACCTGGAGTTCGATGAACCGTCGACCACGGACCGGAATTCGCCCGATTGGATGGCGGCGCAGGTCGGTCGGGTGCTGGGCCGANCGNTCGAAGANCGCTCGCGCTCGTTCTTCGAACTCGGGGGGGATTCGCTCGGAGCGATGCGACTGCACGCGAACCTCGANGCGGCCTGCGGGTCCGCGCTTCCGCTGACGCTGGTGCACGTCGCGCGGGACATCGAGGATCTCGCGAAGCGATTCACGGCGGGATCCTCCGCCGACGAACCGGATCTCGTGCTGAACGGACATCGTCTACGACGCGTGGTCGATTCGAGATCCGGTCCCACCGTGCTCTTCATGCCGGGGCTCCACGGTGAAGCGACGCTTCGTCATGTCTGGGGGCGCGTGGGGGAACGGGCGAAAGTCGAGGCGATCGATCTCGATCTCGATCGTTGCCAGGCGATTCTGGGG
>NYWD01000022.1 GCA_002684855.1 Planctomycetaceae bacterium
GTCAAAACCATCTTGGGATATTAAAATTCCCAACATTGAAATGTCAAATCCTGAAAATTTCTACGAGGTAGAAATTGTTGAAAAAGTGAAATTCTTTCTTGCTAATTCCGGGGATTTGAAAGCAGATAAGACGGTACTGACTCTAGTTCTGGATTCCAGTTGTGAAAATTTGTCAAATGTTGTCAGTAAACATTCGGAAGAATTTATCGATGACGGATATGAAGCTGATCAAAGTGATGTGGATGAAGAGTCTCAAACATTGCCTTCGATGAAAACTATCAGCGTGAGCTTCAAACCTGGTATCAAACTTTTCTGTTGGGGACTCGAACAAATATTGAAAACATCCCGTCATTTGTTGGAAGAAAGGTTGCAATGTCTGGAATATCTTTTATACAAGTTTTCTCAACTGGATTTATCTGAGAAAGTTGTTAATCAGATTATAAATGAGGGAACTTTGTCTTCTCTCCTCCATGAAGTCTTTGAATTGTCTCAACAGAAGGAAAACGATAAATTGAATGGAGTCATTGTCTTTGTGATGAAGATAGTTGGTAAAGTCTCAGAGACTTACCTCTCTCCTGATGTTATCAAGAACATATTCAAGTTGATCAACAACAAGAACAATGTCCAGAAGCAAGTCCTTACACTGTTTGCGAGCATGTTGGTCACCAGGGTGGCAGATTATAATATCCCAGGAATCTCAATCATTGGCTCCAAGGCAAGAGACAGGCTATCGTCAACCAAAAGTTCTGATTCCGGACTGGATTCGTGTATATCGTTGTCTTCTAATAATTTGTCACTATCCAGTTCAAGGAAGCTGTTCATCAAAGATCCCGTGGATGACTTGGAGAAAGATTTTACCATTGTGTTGCGTCTCAAGATTGACATTGACACAGCGGCCTGCAGAGGCAGGGACGAGTGGGTGGAACTGATTTCAGTGGAGAACAGAAACGAGAAAATAGGAGTTCAGGTCAATCTTTTAAAGGGTCTCAAACTAACTCTATCCAATTCCCGGGGAACTTTTGCTGCGGCAGAAACTAATTTTCAGTCCATATTTGAGCCGGGTAAGTGGACTCATCTGGTGATCAACATTGGAACTGTCAGTGAAGGAAGCAGGAATACAAAGACTTTATCAGCTTTTGTTGACTGTTGTCGTGTTTGGGATGTTGGCCTCAGTGTTGACAACAGGACTGTCAACCTCAAGACCAAGAGAGAGAAGTTTCTCAGTTTAATTGTTGGTCCGTCCTCGGGTGGAAGTTCTCTGGTCAACACAGGTCTGGATATTCAAGTGTCGGATGTGTTCTTCATTGGGAATACAGGGTTCACTTTGCAAGATATTGTCAAGGATTATTTGACAGAGTCGAGATATTTACTGTATGACCAAAGTCACAAATCAAAACCTAGAATCAATCTCAAAAGACTTGGAGAAAAACTTCCAGATCTTATTGGATATTTCCTTCCGTTGGTCGATGGAGATGGTCCACTATCGTTATCCACGACGTCATCTCAGAAACTTGTGGCTCATTTCAGTCCAACAGGATTGTGGAATTCTAGAACATTTCAAACCAAGTTGAACTCTTGGACTCTCCAACATGGTATTTTCTCTGCTGGTGGTCTTGACAGCGTCCTATTGCTCCCTGCAGCGGCCTTGGAGTTTGGTTTTGATGAAAACGTGCTATCTCTTTGATTTAATGCGGCCATCAACTTTGTTGTGTCTGATCAGGAAATATTCAAGATTTTCCTCAACAATTGTGGTGGATTTCCGCTCTTTACTCATTTGCTAAAAACTTGCAGTGGAACAAATATTTCTCGGATGGTAGAAACATTTTTGTGCAATGCTGGCTGGAAGGCTTTACAACCGACAGGGTTCAACCCGAACAGCAGAATTCTGCTATTTCCTGAGCTTATAAAACTACTGCTTGAAGTACCTTCAGTCACTGAGAAATCAATGCAACAAATTATACAAATGATGATTGAATTTATCAACGAAGACAATGTTTACAATAGGTTCAATTTGAACTTTTTGAAATCCTCGGGACTGTTATCCTCTATATTTAGCTGTCTTGTCAGTTTGTCAAAAGAAGGTCACAAAGTTCCAGTTGAAGAAGTGTCAACGTTGCTGACATTTGTTCCTTCAAGTCAAGAAATTATAGACATTTTAATCAAAAGTAGTATTCTCCTGTGTCCACCCCACTTGTTGTATCTCCCTTGTTCTGTCCCTGAGGGTCCACCTCCGCCCACAACTAGTGTTAATTTGTCAGAAGTTGAGTATTTTGAAAAGATACATTCCAAGGAGGTCGTGGACTTGAGCAGTATTCTAAACAATTCTTTGCAATCCAGCAAATCAGTTCCTGATCTTCCTGAAGTTGTAACAAACCTCGAATATCTTGAAACGGAAGAGGATGTTGTTGGTGAGTGGGAAGTGATAACCAGCAATCCTCCTGAAGACGAGGACGAAGAAGACAAAAATCAATCATTAAGATCCCATTCATCTCTGTGCTCAACACCTCTCCTGTCATCTCTGATCAATGCTGCTGTGGTCAAGATGAGGTTGTTGTCGGACTCCAGCCTCCAGAAGATGTTCGCCCCCCACCTCCTACTTCCTCTGGTCAGTCATCCTAGTCCTGAGGTTCACTCTGGAGCTCTGCAAATACTCCGACTGATGATGGAACCAAGACCTGTCCAGAGAGCAACATCTCACAACTATGAAGAACTTTTTGAGCTTGTTGGTAAACTCATCGCTGGTCACCCACCGAGTCCACTCCTGGTGGAGGCCGTCTTGTCCCTTGTCCACAGTCACCACATCAACATTGACATCGCCTACGAGTTCTCCATGACCACGTACAACTGCGTCAACATGCAGGCCGTCACGGTCATACTCCCCTCGGTCCTCAGATCCTGCCACTCGGAAGTGTCTCTTTGTCACAATTTCATCACACACATCCACGAACTGGCCGCCAACATCCCGTCTTTTCTTTCCAGACTCATAGAGTGCAACATCTATCAATCATTGTTCTCCATGTTGTTGCAGATTGCAGCCACTCCTGGAGACTCTTCTGATCTCTGCGGATACTTTGAATCTGATTTGATTGTAGAAGACATCAACAATTTACTGAGGCTGATAATTGTCAAGTACATTGATCAAACACAAGCAGAGTTTGAAACAGTTTTNGACATGGTGTTCTTTGCTGCTGCTTTGATCCANAAACATAGTTCCCAAGTTACAAGTTATCTACGATCAGCTTTGAGTTTGTGTCTCGAAGAAGGTCTCTATACTCTGCAAATTAAAGCCTCAGATTACAGAATCTACCGACCTTCTCATTTTCTCAACATAGAGGATGGTGGGGTCTGCACAGACATTGGTCACAATAATACTTCAAGGCAAAGAAGATCCGACTGGGTCGGATGCAATCTATCGGAACGTTTCAGTAAATTGATCAAGTTCAGTGTNAACTGTTTGTCAAGTTTTGTTCAACCAATTTTAGATGAAGAAATAGGACTGTTTACAAGTATCTACAACATGATCTTAGAATTAGAAATGGAATTGTCCCGAAAGAAGAACAATGATCCTCTTGTNAAAAGTTTACGTGACAATGCTTCTCTGGGAGGAGTTGCTCTTCTGGCATTGTTGAAATCCGATATATCACTAACAAATAAGATCGGTCTGATCAGAAAAATTGATGCCCTACCATCTCCACTGGCAGTGATCCAAAAGTTGTTCACTACNNCTGAAGAAAGAGAAACCTTCCGGCTTGGTGTTATATCNNTGGTTAGTCAATCATTGGTGATGGACAACGTTGATTGTGAGATGATCAGCAGGTTCTATGGAGATCTTTTGTCTGTNTCTGTCTTTCCTGATGGTCCAGGTTCTAGTCAGNCTCTAGATCACGTTCATCACAAAACCTACCAACCATGGCAGGCTGAGCGGGATAGATTATCACTAACAAATGATAATATTTCACGGAAGAGATCAGATTATCTCCGTGGAGTTGCCGAGAAGCTGACNAACATTGTTGTTGATACTCATGACAATCTGATGAAAGCCAGTCTGGAAAGAATGAGGAAGAGTATGTGCGAGTCCTATGACTCACGGATAGCTTGGCAAAATATAGTCTCTAGTCAAACCCATCTTCTTGGATTGTGGCATAATGANACTCATCAACCAAAGTCTTTGGTTCTGGAAAATGTATCTGGAACTAGTGGAATTTACACCCGTCTTAAACCAGGTCATTGTGGCTTGTCTAAAAACAAATATTTCAAAGAGAGTAGTAACAGAGAACCCANGGAATCAAGTCAACAACAAAAACCATTTATAAGGCTGTTGGGTTCTGGATTGTCTGAAGAGATCTCGTTGTCCGACAGGTTGGGAGGAGTCGAGAAGGTCCAAGTTGTGGAGACTGTCACCCAAGTGACTGCCACCAGTCAGGTGGAGGGAGAACTTGTCGTCTCCGGAGACAAGATCTACTTTGTCTCCACGGATGGATGGAATTGCAGTTTTAAAGGAATCGACGCAGCGATGAAGAGACGCTACCAGCTGAAAGATATTGCCATTGAATTCTTTCTGTCCTCTGGAGAATCTCATCTGATAGTTTTCCAAACTTCAACTGAAAGAAACTGTCTCTCGAATATTCTATCTCAACATGGAGTTCTTGGGCAACTAAAAAGTGCAAATTTGGAAGTTACAACAAAATTATGGCGACAAAAGCACCTGACAAACTTTCAGTATCTGATGGAACTCAATAGGTTGTCAGGAAGGACATTCAGTGATTTGATGCAGTATCCAGTATTTCCCTGGATACTGGCGGACTATTCTTCTCACCTAGATCTGACTCTACCTCAATCCTTCCGATGTCTCAAGAAGCCAATAGCAGTCCAAAAGCCTGGTAGCGAGGATAAATATGTTACAAACTACAACATATTATCCTCGGATGGAACAATATCTTGTCCTCAATTTGGACCATACCACTTTGCCTCACACTACAGCAACACGGGCATTGTCCTCCATTTTCTGGTCCGCCTCCCACCATACACTGGCGAGTTCATCAAGTTTCAGGATGGTAACTTTGACCTTCCTGACCGATCCTTTCACAAAATTGAAACATCCTGGTTAATGGCAAGTGAAATTTCAGCCAGTGATGTCAAAGAACTAATTCCTCAATTGTTCTATTTGCCTGAAATGTTTCTAAACACTGAAAATTTCAAGTTTGGTGTCAAACAAAATGGAGACGAAGTTGATAGTGTTGAACTGCCAGCTTGGGCCGATGGAGATCCCAGGACTTTTGTCAAAGTTCATAGACAGGCTTTGGAGTCAGCTTTTGTGAGACAGGAGTTGGCTCATTGGATCGACCTCGTATTTGGCTACAAGCAGACAGGTCAGGAGGCTATTGAGGCCGTCAATGTGTTCCACCCAGCAACCTATCCTAGCAATCAAACACAGAATCTTGATGAGGTCGAAGCCAGAGCCAGACAGACCATGATAGAGACGTATGGTCAAACTCCACTTCAGTTGTTCACCTTCCCTCACCCACTTCCCTTAGCAGAGTTGGTGTCCTCCTCATCCTCGGTGTCGCCCACCCCAGTCCTATCCACAGTCTCTGGCCTCACCTGGGGCAGTTATGTCGGGGCACCCAACCAGCCCTGTCCTAATGTTGTCTGGCAACAAAACCAGGGAGTTATTGTCTCCAGATTGGTCAAATTGGAGACCAATGAAATTATTGGACTTCCTTCAAGATGTTTACTGATNGGTAGATACAACATTGGCAGGTCACTTGGTCAAATTTACTCTGGTCTCCAGTTGCTAGGGTCCCACCTGTTGACCTGGGGTCACTCTGACAACACGCTCCACTGCAAACTGTCTGGTGACCTCAACGAGGTCAAAGTCAGTGATGACCTCCTCGCCTGGGATCAAATAGTATCTGGAGCCTCGCATCCTCGAGTGTCCGCTGTCTGGTTTGGTCACCAGTCCGGNTTGATGTCGGTACACAGAGTCTCTGTCACTCACGGATCCAAGCAGCCTCCGCACGTGTCCTCCCCCACCTATCTCCATGGACACACGGACCTGGTGACGGACATCAANCTGTGTCCAGAGTTTGGTATCGCGGTGTCCTCCAGCCAGGCCGGGAATGTGATCACCTGGGACCTCCACAGCCACCAGCTCCTGCACACCATCAACATTGACTCCAGCGGAAGTTCTTTAGTCCACGTGGCAATCTCNGGAAAATGTGGAGATATTGCCATAGCAGTGGATTCACACTTGTACTTGTACACAATAAATTTGAAACATGTGACTGATACGGATNTAGGTGATANCATTACANCTCTTACTTTCTCCAATGAAGAAGAAGGAGTGTCCATCAACTGTGTGGCTCTTGGAATACAAACAGGTCAAGTGAGGCTTCACTCCAGTCTAGATTTGAAATACCTGAGAGATGTTGTTGGAGCTCCCAACAGTCCGGTGACATCCCTGGAGTACAGCGAGGATAGTCAGAACCTGGCAGTTTCTACACTGGATGGGTCTGTGACAATATTTGAGAAGAGCGGCAACAAGGGGTTGAACAGGACACCTCGATATGTTACATTACAATAATTNTAAGAATCTGCAACAATTACTTGACAATATGCATATTATAATCCTTGAATTAGATTTNTCCAGTATCATAAATATTTAGTCATTANAATTATACCGGTGCTTGAAAAAAAT
>NYWD01000023.1 GCA_002684855.1 Planctomycetaceae bacterium
GACGCCCCGTTGCGCCACGGCCGCCTTGAACCGGTCGTCGTGCGCGATCATCCAGGCGGTGAGATAGCCGCCGTAGGATCCACCGGTCACCACGAGTCGGTCCGGATCCACCCAGTCCCGTCCGCATGCGACGTCGACGACCGCGAGACAGTCGGATGCCGGTCCGGGTCCCCAGTCCTGGTGGTTCGCCCGCTGGAAGGACTCGCCGTAGCCGCCCGAGCCGCGAGGGTTGCAGTACACGACGCCGAACCCCCAGCTCGCGGCAAGCTGCCATTCGAACCACATCGAGGACTCGCCGGGTCCCCACATCGCGCTCGGCCCCCCGTGGATCGCGAGGATCAACGGGGCGGTCCCCCCGGATTCGAGTCCGAGCGGCGGAAGCTGCCAGTATTGGATCCGACCGCCGTCCGGTCGATCCACCCAGCCTTCGGTGGGCCGCACCACGTGTCGCTCGGCGATCCATCCATTCGCATCGAAGACCATGCGCTCGGCTCCGTCGGTGCGGACTCGAAGCACCGAGGGATTCGCGGAGGAGGACTCCGACCAGACGATCACGTCGCCACCCACGGCGAAGCGTCCGACCTGGGTCGGGAGGCCGTCACGGATTCGAACCAGCTCGACCGGTTCGATCGTCGCGGGACTGGCGGCGTGGAGCGGGACCGCGCCCGCATGCGGCGCGGTGAAGAGGATCTGCGCCGCTTCGTTGGACCACTGGAACTCGTCGATGTCGAGCGTCGAGCCGTCGGTCGCCCAGATCGGCTCCCCGCCGGCGACCGGAATGAGCCCGATGCGACTGCCGCGGTAGAACGGTTCATCCGTCCGCCGCCCCTTGAACGCGATCAGGCTGCCGTCCGGGCCCGGATTCGGATCGAGGAACGCCCACCCGGGGGCTTCGAGCACCACGGTCGCGGATCCCTCGTCCGCGAGATCCACCCGTTCCAGTCGAGCATCGAGGATCTCGTCGGGATGGACCTCTCCGCTTCGTGCCGCCAGGAAGACGCTTCCTCCATCGACGGAGAAGACCGGATCGAAACGATCGACCGCACCGCGACCCAGTCGTCGCGGAGGCGACGGATCCTCTCCGAGCGGAACGAGGTAGACCTGCCGCAGCCGGAGCCGTTCCTCGACCGCCTTCTCGCCCTGGAACGCGATCCGATCGACGAGCCGCGGATTCCGCTGGCCGGTGTTCCCCTCGAGCCATGCCCGGACCTCGGCGAGCGTGCCTCCCGGATCCGGTCGAACACCCGCATCCTCCGATTGGATTCGATCGCTTTCATCGTGCCGGACGCGTCCCGGCCGGGTCGGATCCCATGCCGGTGGCCCGTCCGCTTCGACGATCTCCGCCAGCGACAATCGGGATTCCACCACGAGCGACCGACCGTCCGGCGACCATCGCGGCCGATCCGCGCCCCGCTCGAGACTCGTCACCTGCCGCGCCTCGCCGCCGTCGAGTGGAAGGACCCAGACCTGCGAAGCGTCGTCGTCATCATCGGATCCGGACTCGCCGGCGCGGACGAACGCGAGCCGCGCACCGTCCGGGGAGATCACGGGGCTCGAATCCCGTCGGTCGCCGAAGGTCAGCTGCCGGGGCAGGGCGTCGACGTCCTCGAGATCGATCCGATGGAGATGACGGCGAATCGCACAGTCCCCGGGGCGAATGGGCTCGTCCGCATCCCCGGTGCGCTCGAAGGACTCGACCGAGATGATCGCGAATCGACCACGGCGATCGACCTCGACGTCCCGGATGGTCCGGAGCAGGAGGAGGTCGTTGGTGGTGATCGGGACGGGATCTTCGGCGGGAGCCGGGTGCGAAGCCAGCATCGTCATGAGCATCACCAGGGGAAGGGGCGGGCGTCGGATGGATTCGAACATCGCTCCATTCTCGCCGGTCGGGCGACACGCATCGACCCGAGGGTGCACGGAAGTCGCAAAAAGAACGTCGTCCGGCCGAAGACGGCCGAACGACGGGATCCCGACTGGAGGACGCGAGTGCGTCAGCTCACATGGCGGCGTCGATCGCCGCCGCGAGGTCGGCCTTGTCGGCGATGCCGACGACCTTCTTGACCACCTCGCCGTTCTTCATGATCACGATGGTGGGGATGGACATGATCTGGAACTTTCCCGCCACCTCGCGGTTGGAATCGACATCGACCTTGCCGATCTTCGCACGACCCTCGTAGTCGGCGGCGAGTTCGTCGATGGTCGGCGCCAGGGCCCGACAGGGTCCGCACCATTCCGCCCAGAAGTCGACGAGGACCGGCTGGGAGGCCTGCATGGCCTCGGTTTCGAAGTTGGCGTCGGTGAACTCGAAGACGGCGGTGCTGGCCATTCGAACGGCTCCTTGAAGATCGCCCGCAAGAGGCGGAATCACTTGGAAAATCTGTCTCGCCGGTCACCTCAGACCGCGCGATTGAGATGAGGATGGTAGCCGCTCGACGACCGCCCGGTCGGAGCCATGACCGATCCCCCGCACCGAACGGGGCGAATGCCCCAACGCGGCCGATTCAAACGGAATCCCCCGGTCGGACCCGCGCCGCCCGCTCGATCGCGGACGCAATCCGGAGCGAGCGGTCGTGGATGCCCACGTCATGGACCCGGAAGAACCGGGCTCCCGCACGCCAAGACTCGACGGCGAGCACGGCCGACTCCGGATCCCGACCGCGTGGCTCGGTCATGCCGGAGGTGGCGCCGAGAAAGCTCTTTCGGCTCCCACCCACCAGGACCGGATGACCCGTCTCGACGAACACGGGAAGTCCGGCGACCAGCGCGAAATTCTGCTCCACGGTCTTCCCGAACCCGAGTCCGGGATCGATCGCCACCGATTCACGATCGACGCCGGCGTCGATCGCAGCCTGCACGCGAGTCCCCAGGAAGGCCGCGACCTCCTCGACGACGTCGGCGTAGACCGGCGGTCGTTCGTAGGCATCGCTGTAGGCGTCGTCGGCGGGTCGCGTCAATCGATGCATCAGGACGACGCCTCGATCCCGTTCGGCCACGATCCTCAGGACATCCGGATCCTCGATGCCCGCCGAGACGTCGTTGAGCGCATCTGCGCCGGCATCGAACGCCGCCTCCACCACCGCCGCCCGCGTGGTGTCGATGGTGATCGCCACCGAATGCCCGGACGGATGGCGGCGGACGCCCTCGATCACCGGAACGACGCGGGCGATCTGTTCGTCCGTCGAAACCGAGGCGGCGCCGGGCCGCGTCGATTCGCCACCGACGTCGATCACCGCGGCACCGGCTTCGATCATCGCGAGCCCCGATGCGATCGCGGCGGCGGGGTCGAGATGGTCCCCGCCATCGGAGAAGCTGTCGGGCGTCGCGTTCAGCACGCCCATCAGGCACCAGGGATCGAGCGAGAGGGACCGGTCCGCCCCCAGACGCCAGCTGCGGGCCCCCCTCACCCCCCGCCCTCGCCGCGCAGGTTCCCCATCGCTTCCGAGATGACGCTTCCGACCGCGATGCCCACCACCTCGCTCGGGAGGACCATGGCCCACTCCAGGTGCGCCGCGTCGGCGACCGGCCCGAAGGAGAGCCCGAATCCGATCGGAGGCATGTCCGTCGGGAGTTCCGGAACCACGCCGTCGGCACCGGGCACCAGGCTCGCGACCTGGCGGGCGAGACGCCCGAGCTGCCCCACGTCGATGAACACCTCGACGTCGGGATCGGTCGGCAGCCACGACCGCATCGAGGTCAGGACCGGATCCTCGTCCAGTCCCGGGGCGGACACCCCCGCCTCCGACGCCCTGGCGAGCACGTCGGGACGGCGACTGAAGGTCATGACGTATCCGCCACCGACCACCCGACCGAGTCCCTTGAGGCCCCGGGGCCCGAACATCATCTTCTCGGCCGTCAACCGCATCGACGCCTCTCCGACCGTCCCCGTGTCGTCCCGCTGATTCGCCTTCGCGATCGCGGCGGACATCTCGAATTCGTCGGCGACGCCGCCTCTTCGCTGCTCCACGTCGCTTCGCCAGGCGGTCTTCCGCTCGAGCGCTCCGGTCACTCCGGACATCGCCGGCACGGCATCGGCCATCGTGGCTCGCACCGCATCCGGATCGTCGGTCAGCAGGATCAACGAGGCGTCGTTCAGTGCGCCGCCCATCGCGACGCCGAGCTTGCTGGGATACATCGCGAATTCCACCCCTCGCATCGACGGACCGATCCTCGACATCCAGCCGGGCATGACCGTGGTGTCCACGTCGAGCGCCGCGAGCAGACCCATCATGCCGGAATAACCCCCCAGTCCGTCGAGATCCACGCCCATCGCCATGTAGAACGCCTGGTTCGGGAGACGACCCAGGACCGCACTCGACGCATCCCCGTTCGCCGCGTCGATCCTCGACGCGAGTGCGGACATCGGACCGTCCGCATCGAAGCGGGTCCAGCCGCGGATCCCGATGGCGAGTGCGTCGACATCCAGCGCGATCACCAGTTCCGCCGCGTCGGAGCCGAGTCGATCGACCATCGATCCCATTCCAAGGTCACCCATCCCCGCCATGCCGGTCGCGGGAACGTTCGCTTCCGCGGCCGCGATCGCCGCCGCCCGCGTCGACTGCAGCGTGCCGCCGTCGATTCGAAGCACGAGGTCGGCCTGTCGCATGCCGTCCATCGCATCGGCGTCGAATCGCCCGGCGAGCTCGTCCGCCATCCCGACGCTCGGCTTCCACGCGGCGAGCAGATCCTCGCGAGGGGAGATCAGCACGTGTCCCGCCGCGACCTTCAGGTGCACGATCTCGCCGTCGCGAGTCCGGTGCGCGGACGGGCCTTCGGCGGCGTCCGCTTCGAAGTTCGCGTCGATGAACCGGTTCGCGTCCTCGACCGGTACGGCGACGACCCCGTCGCCGTCGGCGAGCGATTCGCCGGACCGGGACCAGGCGGCGAGCGATCCTCGCTCGTCGAACCCGGCGGCGATGCCGAACTGGGAGATGATCACGTCGAGCGGACGACCCGCCACCGCGAGTTCGGGTCGGTTCGCTCGATCCAGCAGGTCGCCCAGATCCGCGTTCAACGCCGAGAGGCTCGGGATCACGAGCCAGGCGACCGCATCGCCGGGAACGATGTCGAGCGCGTCGGCGAACCGATCGCCGTGGAGCGTCGACGCCCATCCGAACGGACCCAGGACGGTTGCGATGGTGAAGGCCGAAAGGCCGCGACGGCGACGTGATGATCGAATCATGTTCATGCTCCTGTCCTCGTACTCTATGCCGATCGCGGCCGCGATCATCGGAGATGCGGCCCCACCGCCCCGCAGTCGCGAGGATCGAATTGACGTTCTCCGTCTCCCTCCTGCTGATCATGATCACCGCGATCGCGGTCGCGAGGCTCCTCCGCGGACTCGGCCTGCCCGGCGCGAGAATCGTGGGCGGGCTGGTGGTCGGGGTCGTCCTCGGTCCCGCGGTGCTCGGTCGAATCGCCCCGGACGACTGGATCCGCATCGTGATGGGTGGCCAGATGGAGCGGGCCCGGATCGACGAACTCGAGCGCGATCACGCCGCATGGAGATTCGCGGCGTCATCGGTGCCCCTGTCCCCGGAGGAGGTCGCCGCGGAATCGGAACGTCACCGCCTCGAGCTGGTTCCCCTCGAGGCCCGGCTGGAGACCGTGGAGGCCGCGCACGCCCGGCCATGGGTGGTCCTGACGATCCTCCTCGCCGCCGGTGCGGCCGCCTCCGGCCGTGCATCGCGACGTCCGCTGGCAGCGTCCGAGGAGCCGGGAGACGCCGTGGCTGCGGGAACCTGGGCGGTCCTGTTTCCCGCCCTCGCCACCTGGACCGTGTTCGCCCTCGTGGGACGGGATGCGTTCGGTCCGTCGGCCCTCTTCGCCGGCGTCGCGGTGGGAGTCGCGGGCTGGTCGATGGACTCCCGGGACCGCCGACTCGCTGGAAAGGCGACGCCGTTCCTCGACCGGGCCGCCGCGACGGCGAGCTGGGTCGCCTGTGGCATCGCGGCGATCGCCGCCTGGAAGGCTGGGGGTGGGTGGGGCGTCGTGGGCATCTGCGTTCTGCCCCTCTGGATTCCCGTCGCACGACAGCCCGGTCTCCGGCGAGGCTTCCGCCGGCTGCGAGACGAGGCGCTCCTGCCGTCGCTGGCGGCGGTCTGCGTCCTTCGAAGCGAGTTCTTCCTCGAGGTGCCCTGGGGACTCACCCTGCTCCTGATCGTGATCGCGGGCGACGGCCGTTGGCTCGGGTGGTATCTCGGACTTCGCCTGTCCGGATCGGATGCCGGACCGCCGCTCCGTTCGTCCCTCGCGATCGCCGACGCCGCGGGCCCGCAGCTCGCGGTCACGGCGGCTTCGATGGCCCTCGGTGTGATCGGTCCGGGCCTCGGTTTCGGTCTGGTCGTCGCCGCTGCCGCGATCGAACTGGCCACGCCCCTGCGACGTCGCCTCGCCCGGGGCGTCTCGGGCCGGACGTATCCTTCCGCGTCGGGCCCGTCGGACTGAGGGATCAGGATGCGGCCGCGGGCTTGCTCTTCCCGGATTCGGTCTGGTCGGCCGGCTTCGCGGTGATCGCCTTCTCGATCGCGGCCTTGAAGGCTGCGCTCCCGGGGTCCGCGCGGCTGTCGAAGAACTCGACGGTGGTTCCGTCCGGGTGGACGAGGTACTTGCAGAAGTTCCAGCCGGGAAGCTTGCCGGTCCGGGTTCCGAGGAACTCGTAGACCGGACTCTGGCCCTTGCCGGGCTTGACCGAGACCTTCGACATCATCGGGAAGGTCACCCCGTACTTCGAGGAGCAGAAGGACTTGATCTCGGTCTCGGTGCCGGGTTCCTGCCCGCCGAAGTCGTTGCACGGAAATCCGACGATCAGGAGTCCCCGATCCTTGAACTGGTCCTGCAGCGCCTGGAGTCCCGCATACTGCCTCGTGAATCCACACCGACTGGCGACGTTGACGACCAGGACGGTCTTGCCCTTCCAGTCCTCGAACTTGATGTCCTTGCCGTCGATCGTCTTGGCCTGGAGATCGAACATGGTCTTGTCGTTCCACTTCTCCCGGAGCTCCGGGGTCACGGGCATGGACTGCGAACAGGCGACTCCGGCGAGGGAGAGAACGACGCCGGCGATGGTCGAAGTGAGTCGGCTCTGGATGGTCATGGCTGGCTCCGGATGGCGGATGATCCCGGCGTACGCGGACTACCGGAGCGGTTCGAACGCCTGCCGACCCGGATTCCCCAAAATGGCGATGCCACGGAAGGCTCCGGGGGAGGCTTCGACCGGATCGGCCGGTGGGGCCGGGGTGTGGGTGAAACGCGGCTCTCGCCGCCGTCGTGGAACGGCGGTCGCGACTCCGGTTTCGATCGGAATCACTCGACGGTGACGCTCTTCGCCAGGTTCCGGGGCTTGTCGACGTCCTTCCCGCGGAGCACCGCCGCGTGATACGCGAGCAGCTGCAGCGGAATCACCGAGACCAGCGGCTGGAGCGGTTCGATGACGTCGGGGACGTGGAACACGGCCTCGCAGAGCCGTGAGATCTCGTGATCGCCCTCGGTCGCGACGGCGATGACGTGCCCACCGCGGCTCCGGACCTCCTCGATGTTCGAGACCACCTTGTCGTACTGGCTGTTCCGCGTCGCGATGAAGACCACCGGCATGCCGTCGTCGATCAGGGCGATCGGCCCGTGCTTCATCTCCGCCGCGGGCATGCCCTCGGCGTGGATGTAGCTGATCTCCTTGAGCTTGAGCGCGCCTTCCATGGCGACCGGATAGTTCACGCCGCGTCCGAGGAAGAGCCAGTTCTCGCGGCCGATGAAACGCGCCGTGGCGTCACGAATCGATTCGCTCTGCTCGAGGACGCGCTCGATCTTGTCGGGGATCGCCGACATCTCCTCGAGCAGGGTGTTCACCTGTTCCTGGGAGAGGAACCGGCGACGACCGATGAACGTCGCCAACAGCGCATTCACCATCACCTGGCCGACGAAGGCCTTGGTGCTCGCGACGCCGATCTCCGGCCCCACCCGCAGGTAGACGCCCGCATCCGTCTCGCGGGAGATCGTCGAACCGACGACGTTCACCACGCCGAGCCCCATCGCGCCCTTCTGGCGAGCCTCCTCGACCGCCGCCAGGGTGTCGGCCGTCTCGCCGGACTGGCTGATCGCGACCACGACCGAACCCTCCTCGACGATCGGGTTTCGATACCGGAATTCGCTCGCGAACTCGACGTCCGTCGGGATCTTCGCGAGATCCTCCATCAGGTACTCGCCGATCATCGCGGCGTTGAGCGCGGTTCCCTGGCCGACGAAGATCATCCGCTTCGCCCGGGCGAGTTCGCGACCGAAGTCGTTCACGCCGCCGAGCCGGACCTGTCCGGCGCGATGGTCGATGCGTCCCTGGATGCAGGTCCGCAACGCCCTCGGCTGTTCGAAGATCTCCTTGAGCATGTAGTGCTCGTAGTCGCCGAGTTCGATCTGCTCGATCTCGACCTCGAGCTTGTGGACCTTCGCCGAGATCTCCACGTCGTCGACGGTGGAGGTCCGGAACGAATCCCGCGTGAGCTTGGCGACCGTGTAGTCGTCGAGGGTGAAGGCCTGGTTGGTGTGGGCGACGATCGCGCTCTGATCCGAGGCGACCACGTACTCGTCGCTGCCGACGCCGACGAGCAGCGGCGAACCCTTTCGAGCGACCACCATCACGCCGGGCTCCCTGCGACAGATCACCGCGATGGCGTACGCGCCCTCGACCTCTCGCAGGGCGTTCTGCACGGCGTGCTCGAGATCGCCGTCGTAGAGTTCGCCGATCAGGTGGACCAGCACCTCGGTGTCGGTCTCGCTCTCGAAGACATGGCCCTTTTCGGTGAGCCAGGTCCGAAGCGACTGGTAGTTCTCGATGATCCCGTTGTGGATGATGGCGATCCCGTGTCCGAGCGAGACGTCGTCCCGGTGCGGGTGGGCGTTGGCCTGCGTCACGCCGCCGTGGGTCGCCCATCGCGTGTGGGCGATGCCGATCGAACCGGAAAGGCCTCCGTGCTGTTCGATCGCCTCCTCGAGCACGCGGACGCGTCCCACGCTCTTGACGAGGTCGAGGGCCTCGGCCGAGTCCCGCCCCTCGTCGAGCACCGCGACCCCGGCCGAGTCGTAGCCGCGGTATTCAAGTCGCTTCAGGCCTTCGAGCAGGATCGGGGCGGCCTCACGATGTCCGATGTACGCGACGATGCCACACATGGTCGACTGGCTCCGATTCGGGAAGCACTCCGCGGAGTGCCGGATGGACAGAGACACGGCATTCTCGCCGTACTCCGCCCCGCTTTCCATCGACCGAACTCGAATACCTGCTCAGTCGTGGTCCGAAAAGGAGGAAAAGTCCCGTCGCGAACCGACTGGCGACCGGACGCTCGAAGACTCGGGAGCTCGTCCCGCTAGGATCCGGTGGTGCAAGACCTCTGGGAAGACGGACGTGACCGGCACCGACGAGCCGCGGAGCCCCTCGCGCACCGCTTGCGCCCCGAATCCATCGACGAGGTTCTCGGACAGGAGCACCTTCTCGGCGAGGGCGGGCTCCTGCAGCGGATGCTCGATGCGGAGATCGTCGGTTCCCTGCTGCTGCACGGGCCTCCGGGGACCGGCAAGACCACCCTCGCGCTCCTGATCGCGGAAAGACTGGGGGCCCACCTCGAACGCGAGAACGCCGCCCAGGTCGGCGTCCCGCGGATCCGCGAGATCCTCGCCGCCGCCGATCGCCGCCTCGGGGACGACGGACGACGGACCATCCTGTTCCTCGACGAGATCCACCGCTTCAGCCGCAGCCAGCAGGACGTGCTGCTCGCCAGCGTGGAACGCGGCGGAATCGCCCTGATCGGCGCCACCACCGAGAATCCGTGGTACGCCGTGAACGCCGCGCTCACCAGCCGGTCCACGGTGCTGGACGTCAGGCCCCTCGACGAGGACGCGGTGATGGAACTCCTCCAGCGGGCGCTCGTGCATCCGAGGGGTTTCGGTGGATGGTCGGTCGACGCGAACCCCGACGCGATCCAGCACATCGCGCGTGCCTCCGAGGGTGACGCACGTCGTGCACTGAATGCGCTCGAGGTCGCGGTCCGAAGCGTGCAGCCGGAAGGGGGCGACGGCGGAAGACCGGCGCACGTCGATCTTCCGGTCGCGGAGGCCTCGATCGGGCGACCCGCCGTCGTGTACGACCGGTCGGGCGACGGTCACTACGACACGATCAGCGCCTTCATCAAGTCGATGCGAGGCTCGGATCCCGATGCCGCGATCTACTGGCTCGCCAAGATGCTGGAGGCGGGAGAGGACCCTCGATTCATCGCCCGCCGAATCGCGATCCTCGCCAGCGAGGACATCGGGCAGGCGGATCCGACCGCGATCACGGTCGCCGACGCCGCCTGGAACCTCGTCGAGAAGATCGGGATGCCCGAAGCCCAGCTCACCCTCGCCCAGGCCGCGATCCACATGGCGCTGGCCCCCAAGAGCAATGCGACCGCGACCGCGATCTGGTCGGCGATGAAGGAGGTGCGCGAGGGCCGGACCCAGGCGGTTCCGCTGGAGTTGATCAGCGGCATGAAGCAGGGCCGCGCCCCGGAGGCACCGCCATATCGTTCTCCACACGAGGCCGAGGACGGGATCGGGACCACCAGATACCTCGGCGTCGACCGCACCTTCTACGTGCCGTCCGACCAGGGACTCGAAGCCGATCAACGCGATCGACTCGAACGACTCCGCAGGAGACGGCGGGATGCCGGGTCGGACGCGGTCGAGGAGGAGTCGTGATGGAGAAGTCCGTCATCCGGAAGGAGATTCGGACCGCCATGCTCGGCCTCGACCCCGAAGATCGCGCTCGAGATGCGGCGGTGGTCCGGGATCGATGCGTCGCACTCGTTCGGGAGCACGGGGCCCGGAGCGTCATGGCCTACCTCGCCGATTCCGGGGAGGTCGACCTCGATCCGGCCATCGCGACGCTTCTCGCGGACGACCGAATCCTCGAAATCGGGGTTCCGGTGATCTCGGACGCCGGGGGACGGATGACCTGTGGAAGACTCCGGGGGCTCGATGCGGGTTCGCTCACGACGGATCTGCACGGCCTGCGAAGTCCCCTGCCACCGGTCCGGGAGATGCAGGTGCGATCGCTGGAGATGATCCTGGTGCCCGGAGTGGCGTTCACCGCCGACGGAAGGCGACTGGGACGTGGCGGCGGATACTACGACCGGTTCCTCGCCATGCTCCCCCCGACCGTCCACCGGGTCGGCATCTGCCATTCCAGACAGATCCGAAGTGATCTTCCGACCGAGCCGCACGACGTCCGCGTACATGAACTCCTGATCGCGGACGAGTCGTGAATCACCGTCGGGAACCCTGTTTTTCCACTTTTGCCCACGATTCGGTCGATTGAAACCGACGGCGCGCGTGGATGTCTACGCTGTCACGAAGTCGAGCTCGAACCCGTTCGTGCATCGGCCGGGGACCGAAGGACGGCCCCGCTTCGCCCGAGGCCCGGTGGATCTCGTCTCAATCCCGCTCCAGCTCGGCGGATGCCGAAGGAAGGCCGTTCGATGGCCCTTGCAAGTCAGTCCGGTCGATCATCCAGCCGACGCAGCTACATGAGCAGCCGACGGCGTCCCCAGCGACGCCGCCTTCTGGCCCTGCTGTTTCTCGTCGCATGCGCGGTCGCCGTCGGATGGTGGTGGTTCCAGGCCGACGATTCGGCGGAAGGCCCCGAGCGGGTCGCCGACGGGACCCCCGTCGACGCCGGGACGGACGCGGGTGCGCCCGCGTCCCGGGCGACGCCCCCGAGCGAGATCACGCTCGATCCCGGACCGGCTCGCGCCGCGATCCGACCCGAGGCCCCACGCATCGCCGGCAGGAATGAAGTCGGATCCACGAAGCCCGGGCCGCCGACCAGCGTCCGCGACGCCGCGGAACCGGGGGGCGAGAAGCGGCCCGAGCCGACGACGGCGACCGGACCACGAACCCTCGCATCCTCGGCGGATGCCTCGGCGGCGCTGGCGGAGGCGCGCCGCCTCGCCGCGTCGNANCCGGGGGTCGCGGCCCGGAAGGTCCTGACCGACGCGTGGACCTCCGACGGGCTTTCCGCACCCGACCGGAGTTCCGCGATGTCGCTGGCGCGAGAACTGGCCGATCTCACCCTGCTCGATCGGGCCAATCTTCCCGCGAATCCGTTCGTGACCACCTACAAGGTTCGCAGCGGCGACAGCCTCGACCGGATCGTCCGTCGCGAGGACGCCGACGTCGACAAGATGTTCCTCGCCCGCATCAACAATCTTTCGAATCCGAACGCGATCCGCATCGGCCAGGAGCTCCGACTTCCCACCGGAAGCTTCGACGCGGTGGTCGACAAGTCGGACTACACGATGACGCTTTTCCAGCGGAACGAATCCGGGCGCACGATGCTCGTCGCCCTCCCGGTCGGTCTCGGGGAGTTCAACGCGACGCCGACCGGACTCTTCCGGGTCCGGGTGAACTCGAAGCTCGTGAACCCGCACTGGATCAATCCGCGCACCCGCGAGGAGTTCAAGGCGAACGACCCCGCGAACCCGATCGGGGAACACTGGATCGGCCTCGAGGGGATCGAGGATGCGAATCGCGACGTGGACGGATACGGGATCCACGGGACCATCGATCCCGACTCGATCGGCCGCCAGATGTCGATGGGCTGCGTGCGGATGCTCGGTGACGACGTCGAACTGGTGTACGAGGTCCTCACCCATCCCTCCTCGACGATCGAGATCCGGGACTGATCGTCGTCGGTTCCACGATTCGTCCGTCGAATCGCGGACCCGGCCCGACTAGAATCCCGNCATGGATCCGTCCGATTCGAAACTTCCGGTCATCGGCGTCAGCATGGGCGATCCCGCCGGGATCGGGCCCGAGGTCGTCGCCAAGTCCCTGGCCGATCCCGACCTCCATGCACGAGCCCGCTTCATCGTCCACGGCCGGAACGAACTGCTGAATCTCGCGGCGGATCGGGCGGGGATCCGACCGTACTGGTANCGGGTGGCGCAGGCGAGCGATCGAGCGAGGGGCGACCTCCTGCCTCCGGTGACGGTGGTCGATTTCGACGACGTCGATCTCANGCTGCCGCAGGAGCCGGGGCCGACCCGGATCGGCGGCCATCTCTCGAAGCGGTTCGTGGAGGAGGCGATCGCCGACGCGATGCTTCCCGAATCCGATCCGCGTCACGTCGACGCCGTCGTGACCGCCCCGATCTGCAAGGAATCATGGTCGCTCGCCGGCTTCAAGTGGCCCGGTCACACCGAACTGCTCGCCCACCGGACGCGTTCGCGGCAACAGGCCATGGCGTTCGTCTCACCTCGCCTCAAGGTGGTGCTCGCCACGGCCCACGTCCCCCTGATGGACGTGAAGAACGTGCTCNCCATCGGCCGCGTCCACGAGTCCATCGAACTGGGCCACGGTCTCTGCCGGCGGCTCGGCATCNAACGACCACGCATCGCGGTCTGCGGCCTGAATCCCCACGCGGGGGAGAACGGGATACTCGGAGACGAGGACCAGCGGGTGATCGCCCCCGCGATCGACGTCGCAGTGCAGCAGGGAATCGCGGCCACCGGTCCTCATGCGGCCGACACGATCTTCATCGGTGCCGCGAGCGGCCGCTACGACCTGGTGGTCGCCATGTACCACGACCAGGGCCTGATTCCGGTGAAGCTCCTCGGCTGGGACAAGGCCGTCAACGTCACGCTCGGACTGCCGATCGTCAGGACGAGCCCCGACCATGGAACGGCATTCGACATCGCCGGTCGCAACAAGGCCGGTCCGGAATCGATGCGATCGGCGATCGAACTCGCGCTNGAACTTGCGAGTCGGGACAAGATTCCCATCGTCCGGGACGACGCCGCGGAATCCTCGTGATCATCGACCGCCCCGCGATGCGAGGGCGACGGACCGAAGGCCCGCCGCCCCCGCACGGGAAGGTCCTCGTCGCATCCGCACGCCGAAGTCACCACCCACCGACATGCGGCTCTCGGGATTCCGACGGGGCTTCGGACCCTCGTCATCTCGACGCGTCATCGACGGCGTCGAGACCGAACTCCGGGCACCGCCGGGATCATCGCCGCCAGGGTGGCCGGAGACGGAACGGGCACGGCATCGATCCGCAGGTTGTCCAGTCGGATGGTTCCCTGGGGATTCGACGCACCNGCGAGCGTGAANCGCAGCCGTAGNCCCGTCGACGTCNCATCGTGTTCNTCGAGATCGAACACCGACGTGGACCATGTCGTCGCGATCGACATGGTCGCCAGTGACTTCCAATCACCGTCCGACCAGATCTCCGCTTCGATTCGATCACTGCCCGTCGGACTCCTTCGCGCCGCGAAGGAACACCGGAGATCTCCGGCAGCACCACCGATGCCCGGCGTCGTTCCCCAATCCAGCACGATCGACCCCGTTTCCGCGGCCGGTCCACGGAAGCCGAGCGCCGAACCCGCCGCAAGGTCGCCGAAGGCGTTGATGGACGTTCCCGCGAACACGTCGTGCTCACCGGCGACCCGCTCGAAATCCAGTCGTCCCGATCCGACGTCGGAGAGGAGGGACCGGCTCGAGGCGTCGATGTCGTTGAAATTCCATCCGACGAGGAGATCCGCGTGCAGTCGATCGCCGAACGATGCCGCCAGCATCGAGAACATCAGCACGGTTCCTCCAAGGCCTCGGGCGGTGGTTAGGCGTTCGCCGAAGCGGGGGCGCGGCCGATCTCTTCCGGACCGATCCGTCCGGTTCCCTGATACTCGCTCCGCCCCTGGCGGCGAAGCGGGCGACGGCGATCCCCCCAGGCCGATCGAACGGCCTTGTCGACCGATTCCCGGGCCGAGCCTGCCATGTGCATCACGATTGCCTCGGGGTTCGAGGCCTGCGCTCGTTGGATTGTGCATTTCATCCGCGCGGGGACCCGCCCCGCCTCCGACGCCCCGTCGCTCCGGGATCAATCTACGACGACGCGGCACTCCCGCTCGGGAGTGCCGCGCTAATTCGTCGTCGACGTCGGCGGTCTAGAAGAGCAGGCCCGCGGCGGCGGCCACGGTCCGCTGGTTCATGGGATCGATGATCCAGAGCCAGTCGTCGAACAGGAACTCGAACCGGGCGGCCAGGAGCGCGATTCGGCCCATGACGGTGAACCCGAAGGCCGCACCGAAGGTGATCATCAGGAACCAGATCCCGAGCCTCGCCACCTTCCCGACCGCGCCCTTGTGCTCGACCGAGAAGAAGAAGTACGTCAGGCAGGCGAGCACGCCGACCACCAGCGTGATCTGACGCACGCTCGCCCAGAAGCTCGAATAGCCGTTGACGGTCCCGTCGGCGTTGACGACCTGCTGGTAGAGCGGCGTGACCGTGGCGTTGATCTGGCTGAGGAAGTCACCCTCGATGTAGGCGACCATGCGGAGCGCGGCGGTGGTGCCCACGATGAATGCCAGGGTCCAG
The DNA here is from genome assembly GCA_002684855.1 of Planctomycetaceae bacterium. Lineage (GTDB taxonomy): Bacteria > Planctomycetota > Phycisphaerae > Phycisphaerales > SM1A02 > UBA12014. Next base: position 15,397 of record NYWD01000023.1, read on the forward strand.
AGGCTGAAGAACTGCCCCTTCGGGGCGAGCCGCATCAGAAGCAGCAGGCCGAAGATCAGCGGTACCAGATACGCCCAGTTCGTCCCGTCCGCGGCAAGCCCGGGAATGAGATTGCCCTGCACGAAACCGGGCAGAAGCTTGCCGAACAGATTCGGGACGATCATGTCCCAGAGCCCGATCACCATCCAGTACCCGGCGGACACGCCGACCACCGTGGACTCCGCGAGCTTGTAGAGCGGGTTGTCCTTGTAGAGGAAGGAGAAGATCGCCAACGTGAAGATCGCGGCGAGCCAGAGCCCGATCGTCCGCGGCCAGCTGAGTCCGATCGAGGACGTGGGCGTTTGGCCCGGCGTGGTCACCACCAGCCGACCGTCCGAGACCACCACGGTGGTCGCCGGATCGACGATCGCGTCGGTCCGTCCCGCCTTCAGGACGGCATCGAGCGTCTCGCGGAAGTCGCCACCCGCCTGACGGCCGATCACGGTGTCGCGTTGATAACCCGCGGTCCGCAGCGCCGACCAGTCGACCACCACCATGGGCGTGGCCCGGCCCTCGAGGCTCGCACCCGCCACGGCGAGGATCTTCGACTGCCATTCGGCGAGGGCCGCGTCGAGCCGCGATCCGGCGATCCCGTTCGGAACGGGGCTCGAGAGCGCCGCTTCGAGCGCTTCATCGGACAGGTTCGCTTCGAAGTAGACCCGCGGCGGGACGGGTGTGACGGCCGTCCATTCGATGCGTTCCGACGTCGGTGCGGCGAAGTCGACCGCTTCATCGGAAGTCGACGGCACCCAGGTCGACTGCACGTCCGAACCGTCCGATCCGAGCCTCGGCACGTCGACCTTCACGAAGGACGCGCTACCGCGCTCCACGTAGATCCGGCCGAGGCCGTGTCCTGAGAAGGCGCGGATTCCGAGCAGGAGCAGGAAGATCCCGATGATCACGATGATGGTGAGCTTCTGTCGATTCATCGAGCACCTCCCCGGCGGCGGGTCGCGAAGAACACGACGTTGCCCGCGATGATGAGGCCGATCATGAGCAGGTGGGCCACGAGCTGCGGGCCCATCCTCCGTTGCGCCTCGAGGAATATCCCGGGCGTCGGTTCGGTCGCGAGCGTGATCAGGTCGGTCTTCGCGGCCGGACTCATGGAGGCCGCCTCGGCCCCGGTCGTCCAGGTCGCCGCGGCCCCGGGATCGGCGAGGAAGTCGGCGGCGAGCGTCTCGGCCTTCGCGTCGGGAACGCCGCCGGTCTCGAGCGCCTGCTGCATCCGATCGCGACGGACCCATTCGTTGACGATCGATTCGTATTCCGCCGCGCCCTTGATCGCCCCGAGCAGGCCCTGGACCTGGATCGGCACGTACGGATACATCTGCGGTGCCTGGACTCCGGTGCAACCGATGACCAGCGGCATCTTGAGCGGCGTCGCCGCGTAGAGCACCCATTCCTTGCTGCCCGGGTAGCCCGCACTCGCGTTCACGATCGCGTCGAAGTCC
>NYWD01000024.1 GCA_002684855.1 Planctomycetaceae bacterium
TTCACTAACTGAGAGGCATTAAGCTGAACTTGAGCTTCAAGAAGACCTTTTCTTCGGACTCGACCAGGTGGAAGGTGGTGGACCGGCGCAGCATACAGGCCAATCTAGGCCTATATCTGCACCTCTAAGTCAAATAATGCAGAATGATGAACAAGTGCAAACAACCAACTGGAACACCGTCCTTGCGAATGCACAGGGTGGTGGTCAGCAGGGTGCTGGCAAGACTCAAAAGAAAAAACCTAAAGCCCAAACTGGAATTTTCGCAAATAAGGCACCCAGATCACTTTTCTGTTTGACATTACAAAACCCGTATCGACGCTACTGTATAAAGTTAGTTGAATTAAAAGTTTTTGATTATTTCATCCTTTCGACCATCTTTGCCAATTGTATTGCTTTGGGCATAACCAAACCTTATCCAGCTGCAGATTCCAATCCGACCAATGAAAAAGTGGAAAAAGTCGAATATGCCTTTATGTTTATATTTACATTGGAATGTGTGTTGAAAATCATTGCATATGGCTTTGCAATGCATCCAACAGCCTACGTTCGCAATGCTTGGAATTTATTAGATTTTATCATTGTTATAGTTGGCCTTATATCAGCTGTTTTGGAGCAATTCAGCACTGGTACCACAGATATTAAAGCCCTTCGTGCCTTTCGGGTTTTGAGACCTCTCCGCCTAGTGTCTGGAGTGCCAAGTTTACAAGTGGTTTTGAATTCAATTATACGTGCCATGATACCCCTTTTGCACATTACCATGCTGGTAATGTTTGTAATTGTTATTTATGCCATCGTTGGCTTGGAACTGTTCAAAGGCCAGCTTCATGCCACCTGCTATAAACTACATACACAAGTGTGGTCAAATGTATCTCACATCTATGGCCCAGAAGCGCCCTTATTATTAACTGATCCTGGAGATATAAGTTTCGATCCGGATGGTGTAACATTCCCGTGCGATGATTCGTTTAATAGATCCAAGCCTGAAAATGCTTCTGAAAATAAATATCATGGTCGCCTGTGTGATCCCGATTATGAAATGTGCATTGGTCGCCAAGCATGCTTCCCTGTTGATCCCGAAACTGGACTTTATAATAAGTCATTTCCAGAAAATGACGATTGTTATCATAATACGACGTGGCCTGGATGGAAAGGATGGCGTGGACCACATGGTGGCATCATCAATTTTGATAATATTATTTATGCTATGATAACGGTGTTTCAATGTATTACAATGGAGGGGTGGACAGATGTTTTATACTACGTTAATGATGCATCTGGTGCAATGTGGGCGCAAGGCTGGATAGCAGTTCCGGCAATCTATTTTGTATCCCTAATCATTATTGGATCTTTCTTTGTAATGAACCTCATTCTTGGTGTACTTTCCGGTGAATTTTCAAAGGAAAGAGAAAAGGCCAAAGCCCGTGGAGATTTCGTAAAATTACGTGAAAAGACTCAAATGGAGGCCGATTACAAGGGTTATATAGAATGGATTGCTCGTGCCGAAGATATTGATCCCGAAGATGATGACCTCGACGATGAATTGTCGATTCGAGGAAATTCAAGATTTGGCAAAGTTAACAATCACGACGTGCCAGAAGAACCTTCATTTCATGGATCAGATGATTCCCTTAAAAAAGTTGATCTTGATTGGTGGGGAAAAACAAAAAGAAAACTATTTCCAGCATGCTATGCAAATAAACGACTCAGAAGATGGAATAAACGCAATCGAAAAAGAATGCGAGCCCTTGTCAAATCGCAAAGCTTTTATTGGTTTATTATATTTCTAGTCTTTTTGAATACGCTTGTTCAAGCATCAGAACACTACCAACAACCAGACTGGTTGACTAATATACAATTGGTTGCGAACAAGATCCTACTTGGTTTGTTTACTGCTGAAATGTTTCTGAAAATGTATGCATTGGGTCTCCAGCCATATTTTGTATCATTATTCAATCGGTTCGATTGTTTCGTTGTCTGTGGCTCAATTGTCGAATTAATTCTTACCTCTGCAGAAGTCTTAGAGCCATTGGGCATATCAGTTTTACGATGTGTGCGCCTTTTACGAATTTTCAAAGTTACAAAATACTGGGCATCTCTATCAAATCTAGTGGCTTCACTTTTAAACTCAATCCGATCAATTGCCTCATTATTATTGCTGCTTTTCCTATTCATAATCATCTTCAGTTTGCTTGGTATGCAACTGTTTGGTGGTCGATTTAATACAATTGAGCGTGCTGGTGATGTTCGCGCGAATTTCGATGATTTTCTACATGCTTTACTCACTGTATTTCAAATATTAACTGGTGAGGATTGGAATTCTGTTATGTATGATGGTATAAGTGCCTATAACGGACCACGTAAGCCTTTGGGTCTAGCTGTATCAATCTATTTTATTCTTTTATTTGTGGTTGGTAACTACATTTTACTAAATGTTTTCTTGGCCATCGCTGTTGACAACCTCGCTGATGCTGAATCATTGAACGAATCTCAACGAGAAAAAGAGATTGAGAAAAAACGAAAAAAGACATTGCGACTTAAAAATTTGTCCAGAGTCTTCAGAAAGAAAACTGTTGTTGAAAACGTTGTTGAAGTAAAACAGCAAGTTGAAGATGTTGAATCAATCGATGAAGAAATTGCTGAAAATCAACATGTCCGGATTGAAGTGACATCAGCATCGGACAGTGATTCACTTCATTTACCTGAAGGTGATGATGATAGTGAGCCCGAAGTGCCAAGTGGCCCACGACCAAAACGTCTGTCAGACTTGAATTTGAAAGAAAAAACAATTCCAATGCCGAATGCCTCTTCATTTTTTTGCCTTGGCACAAATAATCCCTTCAGAAAAGCCTGTCATAAAATAGTGAACTTGAATGTTTTCACAAATATTATTCTTGCCTGTATTGTCTTCTCATCTATTACCCTTGCCATTGAAGACCCTATAAATGAAAACAGTAAGAAGAATAATGTGCTGCGTATATTTGATTATTTCTTTACTTCTATATTTACCATTGAAATTGTCTTGAAAGTCGTGAGTTATGGTGCGTTATGCCACAAAGGTGCTTATATGAGAAACTGGTTCAATTTACTCGATATGCTGGTCGTATGCGTTTCTATTTTGTCTATTTTCTCAGCTGGTTCAACAATTTCTGTGATTAAAATTTTGCGTGTTTTACGTGTGCTTCGTCCCCTGAGAGCAATTAACCGTGCAAAAGGATTGAAACACGTCGTACAATGTGTCTTTGTTGCTATTGGTACCATTGGAAATATTATAATTATTACCTCGCTGCTATTATTTATGTTTGCCTGCATTGGTGTTCAGTTATTTAAAGGTCGGTTATATGGCTGCACTGATTTGTCAAAGAAAATCGAAGAGGACTGTCGTGGCGAATACATTTCATATGAAGACAACTCTTTTGAAAAACCAATCGTCCAAGAACGAGTCTGGGAGAATTATGACTTCAATTATGATACAGTTCATGAAGCTATGCTTTCACTTTTTGTTGTAGCAACATTCGAAGGCTGGCCACCACTTCTTTACAAGTCGATTGACAGTTGGGATGATAATCATGGCCCCAAGTTCATGGCTCGTCCAGCTGTTAGTTTGTTTTACATTTCATTTATCATTGTTATTGCATTCTTTATGATGAACATCTTTGTTGGTTTCGTTATTGTTACCTTTCAAGAGCAAGGAGAAATGGAATATAAAAACTGTGAACTGGATAAAAATCAGCGCCAATGCTTAGAATACGCATTGAAAGCAAAGCCGATCAGAAGGTACATGCCATCCAATCCGTGGCAATATCGTGTTTGGCTTGTTGTAAATTCACCTTATTTTGAGTACTTTATGCTTGGTCTTATTCTACTCAACACTCTTTGCCTTGCAGTTCAGCATGAAAACCAAATTCCAAACCTTACAACATTGTTAAATTATTTGAACGTAGTATTTACAACGTTATTCACAATCGAAATGGTTTTTAAAATGGTGGCCTTCAAACCCAAGCATTACTTCCATGACAATTGGAATACTTTTGATTTTTTGGTTGTTGTTGGATCTCTGGCTGATATTTTCGCAGCATCAAACAGTGGTGACAGTGGATCTGCCAAATCAAAAGGAATTTCGATTAATTTCTTCCGTCTATTCCGTGTACTGCGTTTAGTAAAATTACTTTCACGTGGTGAAGGCATTCGAACCTTGCTATGGACGTTTGTTAAGTCCTTCCAAGCCCTACCATATGTCGCCATGTTGATTGTTTTATTATTTTTCATTTATGCAGTTGTTGGAATGCAGATTTTCGGAACCATAAACCCAGTTGACGGCGAACATATCAATAGAAATAACAACTTTCAGTCGTTTTTCTTTGCATGTCTCCTTTTGTTCCGATGTGCAACTGGTGAGGCATGGCAAGAAATTATGTTGGCATCACGTGCTGGTCAAGAATGCAATCCAATTTTCTTGTCATCATCAACATATCACGACGGATTCCCCGATGCTGCAAAGGACCCCGTAGAATATGAAAAGTATCTCATCAAGAAATACAGCTGTGGTTCAACATTTGCATATTTTTATTTCATTTCATTCTATATGCTGTGCGCCTTTTTAATAATTAACTTGTTTGTCGCTGTTATTATGGACAATTTTGATTATTTGACGCGTGACTGGTCAATTTTGGGCCCTCATCACCTTGACGAGTTTGGTCGAATTTGGTCAGAATATGATCACGAGGCAAAGGGTCGAATAAAACATCTTGATGTGGTCACATTACTAAGAAGAATCCAACCACCACTTGGTTTTGGTCGTTTATGTCCACATAGAGTTGCTTGCAAGCGGCTGGTTTCAATGAATATGCCATTACAATCAGATGGTACAGTTATGTTTAATGCAACATTATTTGCATTGATTCGTACGTCGTTGAAAATCAAGACCGAAGGAAATATTGACCAAGCAAATGAAGAACTTCGATCTGTCATTAAGAAGATTTGGAAGCGAACCTCGATGAAACTGCTCGATCAAGTCGTCCCACCGGCGGGCAATGATGACGTCACTGTCGGCAAATTCTATGCAACATATCTTATTCAAGAATATTTCCGTAAATTCAAACAGCGAAAACTTGAACGTCAACATGGTAATAGAATGGCTGGTGCTCTTCAGGCTGGTATCCGAACATTGCATGAAGTCGGTCCTGAAATAAAACGTGCCATTTCATCTGATATTTTACCAACTGGACCAGGAGAACATCTTCCTGATGATGAATCATATGAAGAGGAAGTCTGCTATGAAGACGAGGAACCAGTTCACCGTCGACGTCATTCTCTTTTTGGAAATTGGGCAAAGGGACCAGGATCCAAAGAGGACAAAGATGTCTATCATCACAATAGACCATTGAATGTAGAAAAGCAGTACCCGAAATACAATGATCCACGTAATCAACATCATGATTCCTACAATCATGAGGACGAAGATGATTTCCAAATGCCCGATGAAATGATGGAAACAAGCGACGAGGATAACAATACAAATAATAATACAAATGTTCATTTTTCAAACTTAAAGCCAAGCGAAACTGAAAACACAGATTACCTCTCATCGTCACAAAATTCACCTGGTGATGTTATTTCAAATTTTGTTAATACGATAAAACGTTCTATTGGCCGAAAATTACCTCCAACTCCACTAAAATCGCCATTTTCAAATGAAATGATTGAATCATACGTGCCTAAAGAAAATGGAAATCATCTGAATCTTCCACTTTACAATGAATCTTCCTTCTGGCGGGGTGCACGTAGTTACCAGCCGAGTCCGGTTGGACATGATCGGTGCTCACATGACCGATTGATTGGTATCAAACACTCCCTCCAAGGATCAACACGTGACCTTAATTATCCAGTTCAAAATAATAATAATGCTGAACCGCGTAAACTTAGCAGACAAATGGCACAAACATTATATGAAATTGACTCCAAGCCGTTAAATTATTCAGCACAATGCCAAGGATCTTACTCAAGCTCCGATACAGACAGTCAAGACCAGTCCAGAATACCAAAATACAATTCACAAATACTTGGCACTTCAACAAGGTCACTTATTCAACAGGTTTATTTCGAAGAAGGGCTCGATCAATTGGGCCATGATGAAGACCTGATTTCGCTGGCTGGATCAGAAATTGCAGGAGCTTACAACCTTACTCTGAATCAAATGGAGTCAGCAGCAGAAGAAATCCTATCTTTTTCGCCCTCTCTAAGCTCTGAGACGCCTTCTGGTGGTGAAAATGAGCGATTTCTTCACGAAAAACATGAGCTTGGCAATAATCTCTTCTAATATTTGATGCCTTCACCCGAATATACCCAAACTGTGCACCTTTAATTTTTAACCCGACCGGTCCCTGAAATCACCTTAACCACCACCCACGCACCACCTACGCACTCTGTACTATGCGGGCACGCCTAAATCGGCCCATGAATCCTGCCAATTATTTAATTGAGTTCACCTTGCGCACCCATGCACCACCTACGCACTCTGTACTATGCGGGCACGCCTAAATCGGC
>NYWD01000025.1 GCA_002684855.1 Planctomycetaceae bacterium
ATGATAGTAAAACTAATAGCAATTGTAAACTCTGTAGCTTGTGTTGTCCAACCAGTTGTCATAAAGATTACAAACAACTTCTTGATTGTTGTCAAGGTAAATCCTCGCCTCATGTCCAGCCCAGCCTCCAGAGCCAGTATGGTCCAGTTGCAGCCTCCACTGTCCTCCAAACTTGTCACCAGCATCAAAGTTGTCAATCATATCCTCCACCATCTATTTGATACTGGAGAAGTGTTTGAGGAAGAGGTTGCTCCACAAGACCTGACAACCGTCTCCAGTCCTGGACGATCTGCTACTGGACCTGGTGGTGGGGAAAGTATCGGACTGCAGGATATGACCCAGGTAGGTAACAGATCCTCCACGCCCCCCGTGTCCTCCAGTTCCCGCAACTCGGTGTGTGATCAAACATCTGGAGGTCAACAACAGCCAGCCTCGGACACTAGGTTGGTCTTGAGGTCAGCTGGTGCTGCTGGCCGGAGGCTGGAGAGACCAAGCAGCACATTTGACCTCAAGGTTGATGTTCACCATCAGAGCCAGCGGTCAGCTCAGTCTGACCCCCACCACCAGCAGGCGAGTGACTCTGATGTTGTGATCATGGTGGATGAGTCTCCGGGTCAGCGACCTCACCATGAGACTGTCACCAGGGAGCTGGTGCTGGAGGAGACCAAGCTGACGAGGATGGACGCCAAGGACGCGTCCTCCGTCATGATCACCGGAGCCGGAGACACGATGTCCTACTCCAGCGTGACGACCTCTAGCCAGCTGACGGTGTCTGGTCACCATCCTCCACCAAGATCAGGACAGTCTGACACAAACAGAAGGTTCTCGAACCTGTCCAACCTCGCGAGGTCGCTGCCCAGTGACTCGACCTCCGTCATGGTGGAGCCTATCACAGGTAGCCTCGACCTCGCGGCCATTCTTGACCCAAGCTACACGGAGACAGTTCGAGGTCACAGGTCCAGTAGATCCTCGGGTCATGTGCGGAGGACCAAGAGTGCTCTGGTGACTGGTCATGTGCCAAGCATCGTGTCCAGTCATCCGGTGTCTCTGGAGGCTGGCATCAATTCAGAGGCTGGGAAATATAAACACAAAGGAAAGAGCTTGGAGCTGACAGAAGTAGAGGCTGGAATTATCCGAGAGGTGGAGGAGACTGTGTCCAGCAGGGAAGGAGAGCTGGACATGGACCTGGAGTTAGTCTCTGACCACAAGCTGGACCTGGAGCTGACCAGAGACAACAAACAGTTTCAGGGAAGTGACATGGATTTGTGCACGTATCAGGAACAGTTAGAGGAAGCTACTAAAGCACTACTGAGAGCTGGACAATATCTTGAAAGTGAAACCAAGAACAAGAAATACTTGAAGCCATCCAGTGAACAGAAATGCTATGATGACACTGAGTATGATCCCAAGGGTTCAGGTCCATATTTGTGTATGGCAGGCAAGTCTAGTTCATCAAATATCGAGGATGAATCAAAACAAGATACGAATCAAAGTTTGTTGAGTTCAGTTGGCCTCGACTGGTTGTTCAGTGACAGTGAACCAGACCAGCCTCAGGAGACGAGGACGCTGAGGTCGAGGTCCGAGTCTCCCAAGTCCTCCACAGCGGCTGTGCCAGCCTCTGAACCCAGCAGGGAGAGCAGAGACAGTAGTCATGGATCCAGTGGCACTGACACTGAGACCAGAGCTCTGCTGGATAAACTAGAATGTGTTGAGAATATTCTGGAGCAAAGCAGTGGTGCTATTCCCAAGAGGAAGCCTCCGTCTCGACGTGTCAGAAGCGCTGGTCAGAGATCTGGCAGTTTGGATGCAGGTCATGGAGGTCGGGGGGCGAGACGGAGGCCGACACTGGAGCTGGAGGACGAGGACTACACCATGCCAGCCTCTAACAGTCTCTATGATGATGCTGCTGGTCTCAAGTTGTTCCTGGATATTCTCAATGGTCCTGACGGTCACAACAAGGAGGCTGAGGCGGAGTTGAGGAAGTTGATTGATAAGAGGAGGACGAGGATGAATGAGGATGGTACAAGAAGACGTCCTCATGATGACTCCAGCGTCAGTAATGATTTAGACAATTTATCTGATGAATCTAGATCTCGTAAAAGACGATTGGCCAGGAGAAGACGTCACAATGCTCAGTCACAAAATGAACAGATGGCGAATGTTGGAGAAGATGGCAGCGGAGATGGCATTAGGAAGAGAGACAAGAGATCTCGGCGGAACCGTGACAATGTTCCCCACATCGCGACTGATCATGATGATACTTCTACTGGGGCTGTTCATTGCTTCAAAGATGAGTTTGGAAACTGGCAAACTTACACTTTTGGTGGAGACAGTCTGGCCTCCAGTGCAGTGGCCGTNGGCCATCTGGCNTCCCTGCTCAACAAGGACAGGCCAGACACGGCCTCNGAGCNGGGACACGTGACNGACTCNGTGGCCTCCAACACACGTGAGACCCCGGGGTCCAGCAGGTCCAGTGTCTCCGCAGACTCCAGTNTGACCGTCATCCTCGACAGTCCCGCCATGGTCTTCCAGCCCGGGGGAGAGAGNACACGGTCCGTGGAGTCACACGTGCGGTCACGTGAGTCCAGTGCAGCAGCTGCNGGTCAACACGTGTCGTCTCATTGGTCACGTGAGAACTCAGTTCTNGACTACAGACTCTACTCGGGACACACTCACTCGGGTCATAGTTCAGGTCTGGGATTCATCTTTGGTGGCACNGGACGGTTCCTTGAGAGAACCAGACAAGGAGTCAGTGGAGGATCNAATGCAGAGTTGACCTTCTCCTCGTCATTNGGAGCCTCTGGAGCTGGTCATATGACCAGGATNGACGAGTCCAGTCTGACTGGNCAGTTGAACCTCAGCTCNGGGGTGGGAACCCAACTCAATGTCGCCAGTCATCTGGGAACAATNTCCNCGGTTCCCAAAGTNCGNAAATATCATCTTCTGTCGCTGCCTGGGATGAAGNCCGGCCTCAAGATCTGGCTGGACAGANTGCAGCGGCTCAACATCCTGGACCAGGACAAGAACGTGATGACCTCGGTCTCTGCCGTCCTCCTCTCCATCCTGGTGTCAGTGATGGGCTCTCTCCTGCTCCAGACTGGATACTACAAGGACCTGTACCTGGTGTTGTTCTGCGCAGTCCAGGCCTCCTGCCACTACAGCCTGCTCAAGTCAGTCCAGCCAGACGCCAGCTCACCAACCCATGGATTCAATCCAGTCACCGTCTTCTCCAGACCCATTTACTTCATCATCTGCTGCAGCCTCATTCTCATCCTTGACTCTGCTCTCAACAGCGACGTATCTGGCTTCAAGTTGTACGGATCACGTGTCTGGTTGACCGAACATGATTTGAAACTGTGCAGAGACTTTGTCATCGGATTCATCCTCGCCTTCCCAATCATCTTCACAGTGGGACTCTTGCCTCAAATCAACACCGCGATGATGTATGTCCTGGAGACCATTGATATCCACATATTTGGCGGGAACGCCACCAGCAGCCTCCAGGCCAGCCTCTACTGCGTCCTCCGCTCCGTCGTGTCCGTCATCGTCATGTTCGGGTTCGCCTACGGAGGACTGACGGAAAGTTCTCACTCTGAGCACGCACAACAAGTTTTGTTCTCAATATTCTGCTCCCTGTCCGTGGTGATCTCCTACCACTTGTCCCGCTGCTCCGGCGATCCCTCCGTCGTGTTGTCGCTGATGAAGAGGCACATCATGGCCGTGGTCAGTGAGACAGAGACCGTGGGACAGACCGCCAATGTTTCCCTCAGCAATTCCGGGGCTCAAAGTCCACTAGACGATCCTGCAACTCCCCAGGATCCACTTCCCAAGAAACTCCGTGACACGGTCAATGCTAGACTCAAGAATGATGCCATNGTATGTTCAACATCTGCCATTATTGTCTTCTTGATCCATCAGTCAGACATCTTTGTTCANGCCTTNCCCACCCTGGATCTTGTTCTCTGGAGCATCACAATCTGTGTTGGATTCCAGCTTCANTACTTCCTGCCTCATCTGAGGAAACAAACNCCATGGAAGTGTTTTGCTGCNCCAATTCTGGCTCCNTTCGAACAAACNTTCTTTGAGGTNAAAGCTGCGGCCAAGGTGATGTGGTGGGAGAAGAGTTTGCTGTGGACCTCCATCCTNGANAGATCCATCCTCTATCCTCTGATCTTCCTGTCAGCAGTCACCCACGACAGGGAAGTCTTCACCTCAATGTTTGGGTCCTGGGCAGGTTCCTTGGTGATGACTGTCACCATGATGAAATGTCTCCGNTGTGTTTGGTCNGACTCATCCAAACAATACTTTACACTGCTNCTCTGCATCCTCCTGTTCCAGTATGATCCGGCTCAAGGAACATTCAGGAACCTGCTGACAAANACCAGATCCAGTCCATTTCTGCTNGACTACTTCCTAACTTCCATCCTGACCCACAAACTTGTGGAACTGTATTTNAAATGCCAGTTTGTCATCACCTACATCGCTCCACANCAGATCAACTGGGGNTCAGCCTTCCACGCATTTGCCCAGCCCTTCTCCGTGCCCCACTCGGCCATGCTGTTCCTNCAGGCCATCCTCTCCAGCATCCTCTCCTCCCCCCTCAACCCCCTCCTGGGCTCCACCATCTTCATCTGCTCCTACGTCCGTCCNGTCAAGTTCTGGGAGAGGAACTACAACACCAAGAGGACCGACCACAGCAACACCAGACTCGCCAGCCAGTTCGAGGTCCGCAATCCNGGAGCAGATGATAACAATCTCAATTCTATTTTCTACGAACATCTGACGAGGTCGCTCCAACACAGCCTCGCTGGCGACCTCATGCTGGGCAGGTGGGGCTCGGTGCAACAAGGAGACTGTTTTGTTCTGGCCTCGGACAACCTCAACTGTCTTGTTCATATTATTGAATTGGGGAATGGTCTTTGTACTTTCCAGGTACGAGGACTAGAGTTCCGNGGAACNTACTGNCAGCAGAGAGAAGTGGAGGCTATCACTGAGGGAGTCGAGGATGATGAAGGATGTTGTTGTTGTGACCCTGGNCANTTGCCNCACATGCTGAGTGTCAATGCTGCCTTTGGTCAGCGGTGGCTGGCCTGGGAGGTGAGCGCNGTCAAGTACGTGTTGGAGGGCTACAGCATCTCNGACAACAGCGCCCAGTCCATGCTCCACTCCTGGGACTGGAGGAAGGTCTTGATCCTCTACTACATCAAGAGCATCATCTACTACACCGTCAGGTCGCCCAAGTTGATGGAGTGGCTCGAGAATGAGAACATTCTGGCGGCAATTAGAACAACCTGTGATAAAAATTTTGTTGATCTTGATCCAATCTTCAACTCAAATATTGATGAAGATTTTGACTTCCGCTCATCTGGAATCACTCGTAACTCCTACTGTAATATCTTCCTGACCTGGATCCAACANTGCTGCCAGGCCAGNGACAGAAATATTGATTGTGGTAAAGAAAGTGATCTTGTGTCACTGTGTTTCTGCTTGTCCTTGCTTGGAAGAAGAGCTCTNGGTGCTGCCAGCAACAACAGTCTCACNACCATTGAGTTCTTCCTCATTGGNCTTCATGCGCTCTTTAAAGGTGANTTCCGGATAACCTGTACCAGAGACGAGTGGGTTTTCCTTGACATGGAACTGTTGAGGCGAGTTGTGGCTCCAGCAGTCAGGATGAGTCTCAAACTTCACCAGGACCACTTCACCTCCATGACGGACGAGTACGACGAGNACAGCGCCCTGTACGAGGCCATCACCAGCCACGAGCAGAACCTCGTCATCTCACACGAGGGTGACCCAGCCTGGAGACAAGCCGTCCTCTCCGGAGCATCCTCCCTGCTGGCCCTGAGACACGTGGTGGACGACGGGACCGACGAGTACAAGATCATCATGTTGAACAAGAGACACCTGAACTTCCGCGTGATCAAGCTCAACAGAGAATGTGTCCGTGGACTGTGGGCCGGACAGCAGCAGGAGCTTATCTTCTTGAGAAACAGAAATCCAGAGCGAGGCAGTATTCAGAATGCCAAGCAAGCCCTGAGAAACATTATTAACTCATCTTGTGATCAACCCATCGGGTATCCCATCTACGTGTCCCCA
>NYWD01000026.1 GCA_002684855.1 Planctomycetaceae bacterium
TGTCTAGCTCAAATGTTTGTCCAATATTTCTTGTTTTCTTGCATATCTGGTCAGAATATTCCCATCGATTGGTGTGGTCAAGACAAACTGCTCTGTCCTGGAGATGTTAGTGGTGAAGGTATTGACCAGTGTCTGGACAAGGACCTGCCGTGTGGGACACATTGTCACAGCTACTGGAACATTGACAAAACGTATTGTAAGATGGACAACTCCTGTGTTAAAGTTGGAACAGGGGAACACGTTCAGTGCAGGAACCAAGACCAAGGATGTGGTGAGGATCAACATTATTGTGACAGTTCTGGAGGAATTTGTCAATCAAACTCGGAGACCTGCACTGATTTTTGTGGGTATGACTACTACGGAGAGATTGAATACTACTCTCTGTATGTAGATGTAGATGATAATGTTACATCCAAATCATGTCAATGTATCACGCCCGGCTATTCCTACTGTAAGTACACATATAAGTGCCAGCGCTCGGATGACATTTGTTCAGACCCTTGTGGCTACAATGATGATGAAGGTGGAGACAAATTCTACTGCGCAGCTTCTGACTCTTGCATTCCTGTCACGGAAAAATGTGATGGATCTTGTCTCAATCAAGATTATGACTGCAGCAATCAGTACAAGAGATACTGGTGCCAGGAGGAACAGAAGTGCAGGACGACATTTGAAACTTGCGGAGGAAAATGTTTGAGACCGTGTTATTCCAGTGAAGAATATTATTATTGCAAGGCAAATAACAAATGTGTATCTGAGTACATGAAATGTGAGGATGGGTGTCCTCAAGACCAGGTTTACTGTGCAGAGACTGGAAAATGTCGGAGAAGAGATGAGCCTTGTTACAAAGAATGTAAGGTGAGGTTCAAGAACATCAAGAAGTCTTATCAACGACACAACTATTGCGAGCCTACACAGTCCTGCATTCCATTCTTTAGACCTTGCAATGGTACTTGCTTGGATTATCAAGGAATTAATAATGAAACCACACAACCACAACCAAATGTTTTCCCAAATGTTCCTATGGTTCCATGTCCAAATGATAATCAAATCTGTTATGTTGAAGAATTTCCTCCAAGTATTTCTATTGGATCCCTCCAGAAAGCTGAAGAGATGTGCAAGAAAGCCAAGCTAGGTTGCTCTGATGACGAGTACATCTGCAATGGCCAATGTAACTCCCTGACTAAGCCATGTTTCGGTGATTCTTCTTTGTCAACAAGAAAGAATTGCTTGAAGAAATTTGCTGGAGTTTTCTACAACCTTAGATGGTGTGAGTCTACCAATGCATGTATTCCACCAGAAGTCCCATGTGATGGAAAATGTATGAAGAAGAAGCCAAGGATGGCTTTTTGTCAGGAAGAAGGAAGTTGTGTTAATATCAAGAACACTTGTGCTGGCCAATGTTTAGAGGGACGAGTGAAATGTGAAAATGAAGATAAATGTATACATAAGAGTGCAGTAGGAGATGGTGTAGTACATTGTTCTGATGGAAGTGATGAGGATATAATCAGAAATGATGAAAGTGTAAATATGAATGAAATCAATTTAATTCTCCAAGGGCAATAGATACTACTGAGTCAGTGGGGGAGAAAATTCATCTGGTTTCTTGGTTCTGATCTAAATAACATACCTGAATGAGAAAATATGTATTTGTTTGTTCTGACAATAACAATGGATGATGTATTTATCATAATATCTTTAGTAATAATGTGAAGATGAAAAATATAGCGGATATAATATTAATTGAATGAATAATGTACAGTATTTGTAATTAATAATGTATAACAGAGAATACTTTGTCAGTACGAGTACGCTGATAGTTGGAATGATATGGCGGCGGCAAGAAATCTAGAATGGACTTGCTCAAAAAAGAGATGGAAAATATAAAAGTATTTGGACAAAGATCATTAAAATACAATTATCTTTATCACAGCACTAATTAGAGAAAGTTTCAAAAAATAAAAACATCCAATCAATAGTTAAAAACATCTTAAGAATTATCAATTTGAATATCAACCCATTCTGCCATGATTTTTGTCCAAGCACCTTTGAAATGATTGTGATTGATTGAAACAATTCAAAAGGCAAAATTTACAGTGAAGATCATCAATAAAAAGTTGCAACCAACAGACGAATAGTACACCGTCTGTCAGTAGACCTTCCTACAATCAAGAAATATAAATAGGCTGTTGTCCGTTGGTATGCAGGCCTTAAAGTATGACAACTTCCTAGAAAGCTCGCACCATCAAAGAAAGCAATAAAAACGGTTAAAAATTTATAATTTTGTTTCATTTGTTGAAAATTTAGACCCGCTTAAATCTGTTTTATTGATCCAANAATAAAGTTTGCTCTCCTGTTTCNCATCCTGAAAATTTATACTGGAGGTCCTTGAGGTGGTCTTCTTCGTGCAGGAATGGGAGGAGGAGTTCTCTGCTTGGAGATGGGTGGGGGACGTCTTTGAGGAACANTAAGGGATTCTGGACAACTTTGCTGCGTCCTGACAACNGGACTCGTGTTTTCACGTGTATCACGTGTCACAGGACTGGACACTGTCCGTCTGTAATTGTTGTCTATACTTGACAGTTTGTTGTCTGTGATGGATATATTGTTGTCTGGCTCCTGTCCTCTGCAGCTGTCCACATGAGGTACAATGGAGGATATTCTGTTGTCTATTACAGGCGACACTCTGCAGGAGTTGTCCACCANATGTGACGGAGGACGGTAATCTGCTCCCGGAGACAACCTTTCCTGGTCCACCTGGGTTGTGAGGATACTGTTGGACTGTGTCAGTCCTCCTGAGGTCGCCTGGATGACCACCTGTCTCATTAGNGGGGANGGNGATAGAGAGGAATCACCAGGTCTGTTGTACTTTGTACTGTAGNTGTTGTCATTGGTACCGAGTCTGTCTCCGCTGAAGCTGCTCTTGACATTGTCATTGCTGACGCTGGACATAACTGGAGTACCACTTGTATGACATGGGTTCTGGATGGTAGAATTCTCATAACTCGGCTGTTTACGGAAAAATGCATTATTACTGTTGTTAGTTTCAGTATCTGTGTCATGACCCTCACTGTCATAGTCAGTCATACACTTGTGGAGAACATGCTCTGCATCCTGAAGTGCTTCCTTGGCTAAGTACCTCTCTCTCTTGATCTTGACGTCCAAAGACGCNGGAATGTCTGGTACAAGTATGTCAATCAACTTGCAGACACCAAACACAACATGCTCAAAGATNATAACAAATGCAAACTTGACTGCAAGAATCTTCCAGTGAACAGGCGTGAAGAACCCCTCATCATCTCGAAATCCCCTGTAGAAGCACTCAGGCTGCCCTCTTTCAATCCAGTTTTTNTGAGGAGATCTGGAAAGAGTGAACATCACATAATCATCCATTTTTCCTGCNTCTCCATACTCATACTTGTANACCAACTTCTGGATGAAATCACTGGTGAATGCTATCAGGAAAGCATTACTAATAACAGCCAACTTAGCTAACATCTCCAGGATCTTAAACCATATTCCAATATTTTCTGCTCTCTCTGCCACTGCCCTTCTGGTTTCACAAACAAACTTCTGTGCATCAAGCCTGATCTCCACCCAATTATTGAGAAGTGCAAATAAAGGAGCCAAGGGGAAGGCAGCCACAAATATGGTGATGAAACCAAACTGGAGGACCATTTCTAGATATTCTTGAAATAGACCCTCATTTTCCACCAGCAGATAATCTTGTTCTATTTGTGATCCACCACTGCTACTCAAGGCAGATGAAAAATTTTGCCACCAGCCTTTCAATTTGGGAATTATAATTTCTTGAGCATTGTTAATGATTTGTTTTCCTATCATGATGACAGCCAACTGTTGAGCAAGTTCAATCAAACAACCTCCATTTCCACAATCTTCATTTCGGAGATTACCAACAATATTGATGTATGCACCAGGGTAACCAACAAATTTTCCCTTGAAGAAGGCTATGTAAATTATAGAGGAGTAGAAATTAATGAATTGAAAGATGAAAACTTTAAAAGTCAGATTATCATCAAAGTCTGATTGAGTTCTGTGCATTTCCCATCTTGTGAGCTTCAGTGCAAGACTTTCATACACTCTGCCCATGGCCATAATTGCCATTAAATTTATCACAGCCCCACTGGTACTAGCAAGAATTTGAGCTATTGGTCTGGTGGTGGGTATATTGAACAGGTAGATGCTGGCAAGAGTTCTGTAGATGATTACTGCTAGGATGAAGATCAACACCAAAACTATCATNAAAATTATGAGACCACTACCAGCAGCAATACGCCTCATTCTGACAGCTTGTGGAAAAGATGGTTCCTTGATACCGGTTATTGGATTTTTCTCCAGGTATGGAGCATTTGCAGCAAACTCTGGCCTTGGTCTCTCCTCTTCATCCTGAAAGCCCATACAGTCCCAATGATGTGCCAAACTAGCAGACTTACGTTTCCAATACTCAAGGAATGTCACAGCCCAAAAAGACATGAACACAGCATAAAAAACAGTTCCAGGATGGTCAAACAAATATGCTATTCGGGTGTAATAACAAATCTGGTAAAGAGGCCAAGTGCTACAGTTGGTGCATTGTGGACACATGGTGATGTTCCTTGCCTGGTCACTACAGACCTCCCTGGCNCTAACATTGTGGTCCAATGTAAACAAGCCATACAGAAATACACCTAGACCCACCATAGCAGCTGGTAGAAGCCAGCCTGTGTAGAAACCTAACCAAGCAAAATAAATAGCAATTTGTTCTCCAAAATAATCTCTAATGTGGTCTAAAGGCTGATATTTGTACCATTTTCCCCATCTTGCCCAGAATTCATACAAAATTTGCCTGTTGTTGAGTTCATCATGAGGCACATTAGTTCCTGGATATACATATGGTCCATCATGGAGAGGAAAGGCAGCATTAAAAGCTCCTTCTTCTACTAGTCTGCTTATACCAACCTCTCCTTTTTTCTCCCTACCAAAAGTTGTAGCAGATAATATTTCATATACCATTCTGGACCTCTGTGCTCTTGTGAAGAAATTATCTTTATCTTCACTACCAAGGAATTCAAAAAATCTGTCAAGTTTTGACATCTTGAAAGGACAAGTATAATAATCCAAGGGTTTGTTTGGAACTTCCTCAGACATTGGGTTAGGTACATAAAGTTTTGCCAGTACCCATTCAGTCCAATTAACTGATGGATTTGGATGAGCCTGAAGAGGAGCTCGAAGGTTAAGTTCCTCTGCATACTTGCACAGAACAGACCATGGAGCATGAAGTTTTATGAAATGTATGTTATAACTGCACTCTTCTGTTACTTCATCTTCAATATCCAATCCTACTGACTGTAATCCAGACAAAAATTTTCTGCGCCATAATTTGAAACGTTGTTTTTTCTTTCCAAGTTTCTTGAATGCTTGTGCTGCTGCTGCCACACCCAGCTCTGTACCTTCCAACTCCTTGGGTATTTCAATATCAACATCTTTTTTGTCCTCCTCAAAGACCAAAACAAAGTCAACTTTTCGTCTGTGATCTTTGAAGAAAGTTGTAATGTCATCTTTGCCTCTGCATATTTTCAAGGGAACTACTTCCTCTGAGACCTGGTTGCTTACTGGCTTTAGTGTTGTATATTGAAGCTCCCACTCATTATTTACTAGGGAAGTTATACTGCCATAATCCTTATCTTTCTCCTTCCCTCCTGAACCCTCACAAATGTTGTTTAATTCATACTTTTCTTTATTCTTCTTTATTGATAGAAAGCTTGACATACTTTCCATTATAATTCCAAGCTGCAGATCCAGCTGCAGCCCATGTTTCATGAAAATTTGAATTGGTTTTGTATCTAATGCAACTTGTTTATCTCATCTACAACTGCAATCATTTTGTGTAACTAATTCTATGGAACTTTCACTAAATTGCTGATTTTCTTGTAACTGTTTATTTTCTACATTTTATAGTTTCATATTTCTCTCTTGTAGAAGTGAATCAAGCAATATTAG
>NYWD01000027.1 GCA_002684855.1 Planctomycetaceae bacterium
ATTGACAGTTGAAGTTATACTCAAGAAGAAGTTTCTGACTCTTTGTTTGAAATTGCTCTAGGCTAAATCTCAGGGACTTAAAAAAAAATATGACTTTAAGATAATAAAAAACCAACAAATTGTTGAAAATGCTCAGTTTATGTCTGGAAAGATAGTTTACAGTCAGTAATTTTGACCAAGTAAGCTGCAGACCTTCATTGTGAAAATATTTGCTGAAGCTGGCGAGTGACCAGACAACCAGCCCACCGTCGCAGCCATGCTCCTGTTGTTTGTGAAAATTGGGAAAAGTGAAAAGTGAAACAAATTTTCAAATTAGTTGTATAGCATCAAAATGGGCATTTTGTCAATGTTTATATTGTTGGTATTGACAGAGTTGAGTAACATGTTGGCTCAACCAAAAGGATTTACAGATGATCCATATGTTGATGATGAAAAATTTATTGAAAAAGTTGTAAAACATGAAGTTGTTGGTGTTGTTGGAGAAGGTGTGGCAATACCTTGCAATTGTACTCCAGCTTACTCACATGCAGGAGATAAGCCGGCTCTGATACTTTGGTACAAAGATAAAGCCAAGATGCCAATATACAGCTTTGACCTGAGGTCTCCTTCAAGTGATGGCCAGCATTGGAAAGATCACAATACCTTAGGTGACAGAGGCTATGTATTTTATGAAGAATCACCTCACAGCTGCAAATCATCTTTGAATATTGAACCTGTATCAGTTCCTGACAGTGGCCAGTATAGGTGCAGGGTTGACTATGATACTTCGCCAACAAGAAACACTCGAATTAAACTAAAGTTAGTTGCCCGACCAACAAAACCTGTGATCTACAGTGATGATGGAATGGAGATCCTGCACAGAACTAGGCCAGTCAAGCTGGGAGCTAATCTCAAGCTGTATTGCACCAGTGAAGGTGGTGACCCTGCTCCTAGCATCAACTGGAGAAGAGGTGGAGTACCTGTATCAGCAGTTGGGCAAGATGTTGACAACATCAGTGGTCGAGTGACCAGCACCGCCATCATCTCTGGCCTCAAATTGTCAGACCAGGGAGCTCAAGTGACCTGTACTGCAGACAACAGTGCCCTGATACAGCCTCAAACTACCTCAGTCATTCTTGATGTTATAGTGCCTCCAGTTCGCTCAAAGATAGTGAAAGAGATAAACCACTTTACAGCAGGTCATGTGTATAATGTGACATGTCAGGTTCTTGGATCCAGACCTTCTGCACTAACAAATATTTGGATTGCTGATAAGAAATTAAATCTTCTTTCAACCAAAGCAAGTCTTGATGGAAATATCTCTACATCAATGTTCTTCTTCCTTCCAGAAATGGATGATAATGACAAACATCTAACATGTGAAGCAACAAATGAACTCATTCCAGATGTTGTAGTGAGGGATACTTGGAAGATAGGAGTACACTACACACCAGTAGTGTATCTCTCAAAAGTGGGAAACAGTTCTGTGGCAAAACTAGGAGAAGATATAACTCTCAAGTGTATAATCCAGTCAAATCCTACACATCATACCGTAATCTGGACTAGAGAGGGCAAAAATCTGGAGTCTGAACTTGGTGAGGGAAGTAATATTCACATACTTGATGATGCTCTCCATCTAAGTAATGTTGATGAATCTAACTCGGGGGATTACACTTGTACTGTTACCAATGCTGCAGGAACTGTCAAGTCAAACATCATAACAGTAACAGTTGCAGATGCTCCAAGTTGTACATCCAATAAAACAAAAGTGGTTGAAGCTGATCTCGGAGAGGAAACTCAACTGGACTGCAGCATGAAATGGGGAGGCAATTTAATATTCACTTGGAGCAAGATAACCCACTTGGACAGAAAAACAACAATAATTCCTGGTACAGAAGTTACCAGCAAAGGCTCCATGTCAGTCTTGAGATACACGCCTGAAACTAGCAGTGACTTTGCAGAGATTCGTTGTGGAGCGATGGATACTGAGGGTTCCAGCGGCCATGCTTGCATTTACCAGATTATACTTCGGGAGGATACAGGAGTAGATGTGACAGAATGCAATACTTATAATCAAACTTTCTCTTCCTTTACCATAGAATGTTCTTTAAGTCCAGAAACCAGCATCCATCAAGACCAAACATTATTCATATTTGAAATAAAGAATGCTCACACTGAGATTTTGCTGCGTAATCTTTCATCTCCCATTCCTAAACTGAGTGTAGATGGTCTTCCTTCAGCCAGTGACTTTCGTATTAGTGTATTTTCAAATACAAATGGCAAAAGATCCAAACCTTTCAATCTTGAGGGGTTCACCACCAGACCTGGAGAAAAACAGCTAGCAACTATGCCTGAAATAGAGACAAAAAATAAGTTGAGGTTCACGCCACTTCTCGGAGTCATTTTATTGATATCGTTAGTGCTGGTTCTCCTGACAATAGCTGTTGTTGCTGTTGTTCGAAGAAAAATTTCCCGAGCCAGCAATTCTCCTTCTTCTCAATTAGAGCTGATTAACAATCAGAAACAAGATCTGGACTACAGTCCTGACATTATTCCAAAAGATTCAGGTTATGGCTACTATCATTCTGTGGAGAATCTGGAGAACATCAACAATTCCACATTTCATGTTCTCACAACGGCAAACAAAAAGAGCAAATGTTTAGACAAGGGCAACACATCAAGTCCAGGGCTGCAATTTGATATTTCTGTGTCCAATTCCAGAAACAGTTGTAGTCCAGTTCCAAATATTGGGTTGGTGCATATTTCCTCTTCTGGTAATCCCAGTCACTACACCAGCATGCATCAGAATTTGAATACTTTTAAGAAGACACCTGCAGTTAGCACAGACAAGTGGGACACCCGACTCGATAACTCTGAGGTGTTGGAAGATTCTAAGAAAGTTTCAAAAAATCAGAACCTTGCAAAGAAGCAAGGATCATCTTCAAGAAATCCTCATCAAGAAAAGTATACCACCTTGGCTAGAATGGAAAAAATTCACCAAAATGCCAAGAAAAATGAAAATTTTAATCAGAACTCTTCTTCAACATTGAAAAGAGTAAAGTTTGTTGATCAAGAAATGGTTAAAAAAGATTCCACGCATTACCCTGAGATGTCCAGATCACTGGTNCATCTTTGTCCTATGCATCAGCACAAGCTAGCAATCTCTCCCTCTCCAGTAGCATCATCTTCATTGTCAGTTNCCATCTCCCCATTGGTTGTGTCAAGCAATGAAGGCAATAAAACATCCAGTCGGCAGATGGCAGAAACTAANANAAAAGTGACATCCAATACTTCTAGTAGTTCAATGCCTTTACAGACATACAAAGATGTTGAATTTAAACTGTGAANAACACTCTGCAAATTTAGTCTTTTATTTCCAAATATGTATNNAAAAGAAATTGAAAAATATTGAATGAANAAAANGAAATAAAGATGAAANTTGGAAANTCTTTGTATTTTTTTNTACCCATTCTCTTCCAATTACTTTATTTCATATGTGAGTAAAATTGACAAAAGATACTGTGAAAGTAATAGTAATATTATATATTCTGCTAATTACTGATAATAAACTCTTTTAGATAGTAGATGTTTGAATGAATTTGAAAGGAAAATTTTATCAATTGGACTGAGACATTAGGATTTATTTCTCAATTGTCTGAACATGTCCTCAGAATTATTGAGAGAATACTGAGAGTGTGATTGTGAAAGTTTGAAGTTGCAGTTGGAGCTGCGGAGAAAGGGAATATCAAAACTTCAAACTAAACTTCGATCAGCAGCCACAATACATTTCAAATTCATTAAACTAAACCTAAACTGTCAATCATAAACTAATGCATTGCTTTTCCCTTTACCAAGGTGTCAATTCTTTGTGATATCCTCAACAATAATTGACTGACTTTATAAACTATTTAAACCCTTCAGCAGTTACAGTTAGAGTTTAGTTACCTTTGGCCTTTTCTAATATGATAAGGATTTCATTTTCCTTTTTTATTATGCCATTAAAGTCTGTATGTTGGACATTTTAATTCATATCCTAACTTGGTTTTCTAAAATAAAACTTAATAGAATTATTGCTTCCAGATAGGAATTTTTATGATAATAGTTCCAAATTTTTCCCTACATTATATGTAGAAGTTTTCTTCTAAAAAGGTTTTTGTTCTGATATTATTGAAGTTCAAAGTCAATTTCAGTTGAGATACAATTTCAACAAAAGAAACAGATGAAATTCTCAATATTCTCTCAATATTCAAAAGCAAATATATCTAAACAAACAGCAATACTTATAGCAATTATGTTTTCATTAAATATTGAAAAATATCAGGTTTGATTGTCACCAATAATAGCCACCATTAGTAAATAGAATTGTATTGAATGGAAATTATAAATAGATCAACCATCCAGTCAAAAGAGTTTTTGCCAACTCTGAAAAAGGCTTTTCACAAATTGTTTTTTTTGTAAATACATGATGAACAAAGAGGAAACTTATATTGTCTATAGATAGAGGTAAAAGTCTTGGGCATTGATATTGTAGGGTGATCAACAACTGAGACAAAATCAATGTTTTAACTTCTAAACTGATATTGTTGGGTTCTTGATCAATAATCAGAATTGGTATGACATGGAACAATCTGCCTCCACTTCTTCTGGTTAAAGGTGACATAGATTGGAGACTAGATTATAACATATAAATAGATCATTGAGTTTCCATCTTCAATTTCTGAGATAGATACGTCCAAATACAGATCAAACTACATCAACTATAAATTTTGGAAGACTTTTATCAATATCAATTAAAATTAAGGTCTGTCTATAAAAAAATGATGCTCACGTTGCTAGCGCACCAGCTGACTTGGTTGTTTTGAAGGCTTGTGCCTTGGCTAATACCATCATTTTTTTATAGATAGACTTTACATCACACTTGACATAAAGTTTCATTGAAAGAAAGTGGCTCATAAGAAATGAGAAATCAATCAATCTAGTCAAATCATAAAATAATTCACTAGGAAATTCACTTTCTTGATTACTAGTTGTTCATATCACGACATCGGTCAGCAGCTGCAGATACTGCAGACATCATAGTGCCCCGCAGACCACCAAGTTCTAGTGCTCTTAGAGCAGCAGCAGTGCTTCCACCAGGTGAGGTCACTTCATCCTTCAACACTCCTGGATGTGAACCTGTATTGAGAACCATCCTCCCAGCTCCAACCATAGTTTGTGCGGCCAACTGATAACTTGTCTGCCTGTCCAATCCCTGTCTAACTCCTTCATCTGCCATGGCTTCTAATATCAGGTACATGTATGCAGGACCACTACCACTGACACCTGTCACTGCATCTATCTGAGATTCCTGAACTCTAGCACAATAACCAAGACTAGAGAATAGTTTCTGAACAATCATTCCATCACTGTGTTCTGCTCCAGGTCCAAGACAGTACACTGTGGCTCCCTCTCCCACTGTAACTGCTGTGTTGGGCATTGCCCGCACCATTCGCCAAGTGGAGCCAAACATCAACTGGATTTTCTGAGTATCAATACCTGCTGCAACTGAAATAAGTAATTGTCCTTTTCCTTTGTCCTTTAGTTCCTTGGCAACCAATGGTATAACAAAAGGTTTAACACCAAGAACAACCACATCTGTGTTGTTGATTGTCTCCAAGTTATCATGTGTTGTCTCACAACCAAGTTCTCTTAGTGGATCTAGTAGTGCTGAATCTCTTTCTGGAACACTTGCTAATACCTGAGCTGCTGGAACTAGATCTGAAGTTACCCAACCCTTCACTATAGCACCTGCCATTTTCCCTGCACCTATTATACCAATTTTCAGATTTGACATTGTGTCATAAAATATTCAGCAT
>NYWD01000028.1 GCA_002684855.1 Planctomycetaceae bacterium
GCCACTGAGGAGGAGGGATCTGCCAGCCAGGCCCCTCAGTTCACTGCCAACATGAGGGACCAACAAGTGGTTGAGGGTGCTCCGGCTCACTTTGAAGCCAAGCTTGTGCCAATTGGAGATGCCAAGCTCAGGGTTGAGTGGCTCAAGGATGGCAGACCTATTGATGCTTCAAACAGGATGACCTTCCTCCATGACTTTGGTTTTGTGGCTCTTGACCTAAAGTACACCAGACCTGGAGATTCTGGAAGATATACCATCAGGGCTGTAAATGGCCTCGGACAAGCAGAAATCTCGGCCAACCTCAAGGTTCTCTCTGGAAAGGGAGGAGCTGAGATGGAGAGCATGCATGAAGAGGCTCTGAATAAGATTGCCTATCTTGAGAGAAACAAAGCCAAGATGGACATGAATGAGGATGATGCCGCCCAGACCGCTCCGAAATTTGTCGCCCAGCTACAGGGTAAGAATCAGCTCCTGGAGGGACAAAACGCTCATCTGGAGTGTAGAATCGACCCCTACCCAGATGCAACTCTGAAGGTAGAGTGGTTCCACAATGGAAAACCACTTCCCTTTGGAAACAGATGGAGAACAACCTATGATTTTGGATTTGCTGCCCTTGACATCCTCGGCTGCTATGCATCAGACTCTGGTACCTACACCATCAAGGCAACAAATATTCTTGGATCTGCTGAATCCAGTGCAAATATAAAGATCGCCACTGGCAAAGGCCTCCTTTTGGAAACTGACCATGAACAAGCTCTGAACAAGATCAAGTATCTGGAGTCAAAACATCAGAAGACTGCAGAGGAGGAACTTGCTGCCCCCGAGGCACCTCAGTTTGGACGTCAGCTGAAGAACTTGACTGTTGAGGAGGGCGCCCCTGCCCACTTTGAGAGCACTCTGACCCCTGTCAATGATGCAACTATGAAGGTTGAGTGGCTCTTCAATGGTAAAGAGATCAAGTATGGCTCAAGATTCAGAACCACCTATGATTTTGGATTTGTTGCCCTTGACATCCTCTATGCCTATCCTGAGGACAGTGGCACTTACACCTGTGTTGCCAAGAATGTTCTGGGTGAGACAAAGACTCAGTGCACTCTCCAGGTCTCTGGAAAGGCGGGGCTGATGCTTGACACTATGGACAGAGACAGACTCCACCAGCTTAGGAACCTTGAGAACAGGGAGAGAGTGAGACAGGACGAGGTGGAGCAGGCCATCACTAAGCCAGTGTTCACCACTCCTCTCAACACTGTTGATGGGGCCCCTGAGGGTGGCCATGTCCACCTGGAGTGCAGACTGGACCCTGTCAATGATCCCAACCTGAAGGTGGAGTGGTTCATCAGTGGCAAGGAGATCAAGTACGGCTCCAGGTTCAGAACTACTCATGACTTTGGATATGTTGCCCTGGATATCACACCAGCCTATGCTGAGGACTCAGGAACTTACATGTGCAAAGCAACAAATAAGCTAGGAGAAGCTGTCAACACTGGCAATGTCAATGTTTCTTCGCGCAAGGGACTGCTTCTGGACTCTCATCACCCTGAGGGTTGGGAGAAAATGAGAGAAATGGAATCAAGGAGGACTGTCACAAAGCTTCAAGTTGAGGAACATCAGACATGCACACCAAGATTCCTGAAACAGTTCCAGGGTGTCACAATGCTAGCTGAGGGTCAGCATGCGCATTTTGAGGGTCAAATTGAACCAATCAATGATGCCAACCTCAGAGTTGAATTCCTTCACAACGGAAAACAACTGCAGCAGGCATCAAGAATCCACACAGTGTGTGACTTTGGATATGTTGCATTGGATATTGGGTCCCTGGTTTCATCTGATGCTGGAGAATATGTCTGCATCATTAAGAATGCACTTGGAGAGTCAAGAGCATCTGTTAACCTTAATGTTGCTGCCAAGGGTACTCTAGACATCTCATCCCAGAGACCTGAGGGTCTGGAGAAAATCAAGGAGCTTGAGTCTAGAGGCCAGAGGTCAAGAGCTGATGAGGTCCAAACCTTCCAGAAGCCGGTGTTCACCACTGCCCTGCAAAATGTGGCCAAGGGCGAGAACCAGGCAGCCCACCTTGCTGCCAGGCTCATCCCTGTGGGTGATCCTTCCCTCCAGGTGGAATGGATGAAAGATGGAAAGATTCTGGAAACAGGATCAAGAATCAAGACTTCTGTTGACTTTGGACTGGTTTCTCTCGACATCACAAGTCTGAGGTCCTCTGATGCTGGAATCTACACCTGCAAGGCTGTCAACATGAATGGGGAAGCTACATCCACCACAAGCATCAAGGTTCAGGATGATCAATCTGCTGTACAAGATGATGCTAAGGTGTCTGGACCTCCAAAGTTTGTCACCCAAGTGGCCTCAAAGATTGAGATTGCTGAAGGCCAGAGTGCCCACTTTGAAGCAAGACTCACACCAACTGAAGATCCAAACATGAAAGTGGAGTGGTTTAAGAATGGAGAGCCACTTGCAACTGGCCATAGATACAGAACCTTTAACGATTTTGGAATTGTCATTCTTGACATTCTCTATTGCTATGCTGAGGATTCCGGCACCTATGAATGTAGGGCTTCCAACAAGCTCGGAAAGGACTCAACAAAGGGAACTGTTTCATGCTCAGAGAAATCTGGCCTGATCCTTACACCACAAGTTCCTGGTGAGATGAGAGAGCAAACTTTGCAACAGATTCAGCATCTTGAGTCCCATAAAATGACAACATCTGTTGATGGATCTGTGGCCTCTACGTCAGCCCCAAGATTCACCTCTCCCATTGCAAACACAGTTCTGAAGGAGGGTGAAAATGCACACTTTGGGGGTCGCCTTACCCCAACTGATGATGCCAACTTGTCAGTTGAGTGGTTCTGGAATGGAAAGGCATTGAAGGCTGGATCACGCATCAGAACCTTCTGTGACTTTGGATTTGTTATTCTGGAGATATCCCCTGTGTATCCTGAAGATGCTGGTGAATACACATGCAGAGCAAAGAATGCTCTTGGAGAGGCTGTCACCACAGCCACACTATCGTGCTCTGGAAGAAGGAACATCATCATGGATTCTCAACTACCCTCAGGAATGGAGGGTGCCATGGATCGCATTGCTGCTCTTGAGGGACTTGGGCGTACCAAAAATGAAATGCCATCAGAGGAGGACTTGAACCAGCCACCAGACTTCCTGAGTCCTCTCAGTGATCAGATGCTGGCTGAAAACTCACTGGCTCATTTTGAGACCAGATTGACTCCNATTAATGACCCAAGCATGAAGGTAGAATGGTTTCACAATGGAAAGGCCCTTTCAGCAGGATCCAGAATNAAGACCATCAATGATTTTGGATTTGTTATTCTTGAGGTTGCCAATGTAATGACCAGAGACTCAGGAAGTTATACTTGCAAAGCTGTTAATCGCCATGGTGAGTCCAGTGTTTCTTGCAACATCCAGGTCAAGACCAAGCAAAACATTGTTACTGATCCTCAGCTTCCAAAGAGCTTCCAAACCGGAACTGATTCCATCAACAATTTGGAAGAAAGAATGTGGAAGAGGGAAGACATCAGTTATGAAGAGATGGAAAATAGACCTCCCATTTTTGTCACCAAACCTCACGATGTCAACTGTTATGAAGGTCAACCTGCTCATTTTGACTGCAGAATTGAGCCAATTGGGGATGGATCCATGAGAGTTGAGTGGTATCATGATGGAAAACCCATTCAGATTGGATCCAGAATCCATACCATCAATGACTTTGGCTTCATTGTTTTGGATATTGATTGGACATTCAAGAGAGATACTGGTGTCTACAAGTGTGTTGCCACCAACAGATGTGGAAGTGCNGAGATTTCAGTTAACCTTAACTGTAAAAGCAAAAAGGATATCATCATGGATTCACAGCTTCCACAAGGAATGTCTATGGACAGACTCAAGGAGATNGAGGCNAGAAAGGCNGAGATTGCTGCTGATGAAGAATCAGAAATTACTGCACCAAAGTTCATCACTCANATCAAATCCAGAGCAGTTGGNGAGGGAGA
Source organism: Planctomycetaceae bacterium (assembly GCA_002684855.1). Taxonomy (GTDB): domain Bacteria; phylum Planctomycetota; class Phycisphaerae; order Phycisphaerales; family SM1A02; genus UBA12014. Next base: position 4,023 of record NYWD01000028.1, read on the forward strand.
GCCAGCACACTTTGAATGCAGAGTTGAGCCAAAGAACGATTCCAAGCTGCAAGTTAAATGGTACCACAACAATAAAGAGGTTGACTTTGGTCACAGATTCAGACTCACNTTTGANTTTGGTTATGTTGCTCTTGACATTCTTTACACCTACCCTGAGGATGAGGGAGAATATGTTTGCAAAGCATTCAATGAGCTTGGAGAGGACATCACCAAGGCAGAGCTTAAATGTAAAGAAATGCCAGCAATTCAGTTGGAGAATCAAGTGCCCAGGGGAATGAAGAGATCAGAGACCCTTGTTCAGATGGAGGCAGCTATGAAGAAATACACCACTGAGATGTACCTTACCGAAGATGATGTCTATGANTCTGAAAAACGNCAACCTCCAAGATTTGTCACTCAGATCCAAAGTATCACTAGCTTGGAGGAAATGCAGGCTGCAAAGTTTGAATGTCAACTGGCTCCTGTTGGAGATCCTAACATGAAGGTTGAGTGGTTCTGGAATGGAAAACCTCTGTCATTCAAAACTAGATTTACTCCNATCTATGATTTTGGATATGTTGCAATGAATTTTGGTTGGGTGTACCCAGAAGACTCTGGAGAATACATCTGCAGAGCCACCAATGCCTATGGCTCTGATGAAACAAGAGCAATCATCAAATGCTCTGGAAAAACTGGTATTGTGTATGAGTCCCAGCTGCCCAAGGGNATGATGTCCATTGAGAAGATCAGGGAGATGGAATCAGGATGGCAGAGAGCACCTGAACTCCTGGAAACTGAACAGGAAAAATTCAAGCCATGCTTNGTCACAAAACCTGAAGCNGTTGCAACTACAGAAGGCGGCAGTGCCAGATTCTGTTGCAGAGTCACTGGATATCCCAAACCCAGAGTTATGTGGCTGATCAATGGCCACACTGTCATNAATGGAAGCNGACACAAGCTGATCTATGATGGTATGTGGCATCTTGACATCCCCAAGTGTCAGGACAGGGATGGGGGTAAAATTGAGGTCATTGCAAGGAATCAGTGTGGTGAGGCCTATGCCAGCACCACCCTCAAGGTTTCCAGGAGGAAGGATGACTACAGAAATGTTCTTAAACATAACGTCAAACGTGATTTCCTAAACAGTGATGAGTATAGAGAACCAGACTGGCTTGTCAAGATGAAGGAACTGAAGAAGAAGCTTGCTGAAACTGAACAGGCACCAAAGTTCATCAGAGAAATCAAAGAGGTTAGACTTAAAGAGGGTCAAAGAGCAAGATTTGAAGCTGGCTATGCTGGTTATCCCAAGCCTGAAGTCACTTGGTATTTCAAAGGGGAGATTCTCAAAAACTCAAGCAAGGTTCAGATCAAAGTTAGAGAAGACAGCTCTACTCTTACCATCATTGACTGCTCATTTGATGACAGTGGCATGTATGAGTGCCGAGCAGCCAACAACCTGGGAACAGATAAGACCAAAGGATCTCTCACCGTCAACAAAATGACTGAACAGGAAAAAGAAGAGTATGAAAAGTTAAAGGCCAGTGGACTCCAGGATGTAGTGGATGATGAGGAGAAGAAAGTTGTGAAGAAGGAACAAGAAAAGAAGGCTAAGGATGAGAAGAAAAAGGTTGTCAAGAAAGAAAAAGTTGAAGAAAAGAAGACCTATGATTGGAAGAAAGGTGTGAAAAAGGCAGAAAAGAAAGAACCAGAACAACCTAAAGCTGCAGAAAAGGTAGTATTAAAAGCCAAAAATGGTGGAAAAACCAAAGGAAGAAGAAAAAGAAGGGATAAAGTTAAAACCAGTGCCGCCTAAAGAAAAAGAAGAACCTGAGAAGAAAGAAGGTGTTAAATTGAAACCAGTACCCCAGAAAGAAAAGGAGGAAGTTAAGAAGCCAGCACCCAAAGGAATGGCACCCCAAAAAGTTAAAACAGCCAAGGAGGAGATATCTGAGGAAACTGAGACTGTGCAGGAGACTAGAAAGGTTTCATTCAAGCAAGAAGAGATTCATGTTAGCTCGGCTTCATCTGAAATGACATCTGCAACAAAAACAATTCAAGAGACACAAGTACAGGAGCAAGTTGAACAGCAAGGTTTAGATCAAGCTCAGGAAATTTCTGAAGGTGATGCCTTCTACGCATTGGCAACTTTTGTATCTGAGACTGGTGAAGCCATGAATCTTGTTGAGGGAGAGAGAGTGTATGTTCTGGAATGGAACAATGCTGACTGGTGGTATGTCAGAAAACACCTGACAGAGGAGACAGGCTGGGTGCCTGCTCAGTATCTTAAGGATGAAGAGACCTATACAATGTATGTCCAGAGAAAGCTTGTTGAAAAAATTGAAAAGCTTCCAGTGTTTGAAAAACCAAAGGACAATGAAAATGCATGT
>NYWD01000029.1 GCA_002684855.1 Planctomycetaceae bacterium
TGGGCCATCGGCTTTTGCGATCAGCAGACTCCTCTTCTGGTCAGCGCTGAGAGCTTGGGACAACTCTTCGTCGTTCGCCATGGTGCGACAATAAAGTCGCTGCAAGATCTTGCTTGGACCAGGAGCAAGACAAGAGCTGTGTCCTGAAAGTGCACGACCACAAACAAATTTCCTGTATCGATGCGAAGTTCACCGGTGTCCTTCCACAGAAGTCCTCTCGGATTCTAACTAAGGACATACAGAATCTGTTGCTTCAGCGACGAATTTGGAATCCACTTTGACTGAACAGCCAATAAGCGTGTTTCTTGAGCTTCTCCAGCAAAAACCTGCGACTGTTTCGACACTGATCCGATAAGCTTCTTCAGTGCCTCCATCAATGCAATTATCCCTATGGTCCCTGAAGATTTGATCCGAACCAGCAGCTGTGTGTGCTTGGCTGCAACAAACAGCTGTGTCAGGAAGTGAAAGAACCACAAGAAGGTTACCATCCTGNANANGCTTGGCATCTTCGAATCGGAACTTAGCATTGCCTCCAATAATAACCTGTGCACCTAGCCAAANAGATTCAGCCTCGTTCTTATTTTCGTTTTGCCGCATATCACTAATCGGCTTCCCTGCACTGGCTTGCATGAACATCCTTCAGCTGCCAGTAACGATTTTTCAGCTTGCTCTTTTCCTTAGCCTGTTATTGTGCAGCAGCAGCACTGTCTAAGGTTTCTATGGAAGTGCCGGCAGCTCTATACATGGAAGCCCTTACATGGAAAAGCGGCATCACATAATACCTGAGTCAAGCAAGATAAGCGGCATCATAAGAGGCCGTTCAGCACTGGATCACGTGGCAAAAGGTAGGAGCGAGCAGAAGAAGTATGCAGATGCTGTTGTTTTAACCAGCGCTGAACATCCTTCACCTCCGATTCTGTAGCGCGCCGTTCATCACTGCCACAGGAAGTTCAGCACCGTACAACAACGTACAGCACTATCCTGTCGTCTCTAGTTCGCGTCCTGCAGAGGTGTCCAACAAGAGCACAACTCTTCTGCAGAGGTCTCCAACAAGATCACTTCTGTGAACACCAAACTGCGCCAGCAGCCACTGCCAGCTTCTCCCTCCTCCTCCTCTTCTACCCCCTTCTCTTCCAGCCTCCTCAGCCTCCTCAGCTCCATGCCACCTGGTTGGCTTTGGCGGTCAGGTGGCGGTGTGTGGTTGCAGTGTGTGGTCGTTGCTTGAGATCCCAGCGGTGTGTGGTTGCAGTGTGAGGCTGCCAAGTGGACCCAGCTCTGGGACCATGGCGACCTATTTTGAACCAGATATGGCATTAAGATCCTGGATGGACCATTTCCTGGATGAAGGTCCTCGCTATTTCCCCGATGAAAGTCCTAGCCTGCGCTCTTCACGATGTGGAGGAGGGACAACCTGAGCTCTGTGTCGGTCACGATAGAGGTTCAGCGCGAGCTGTCTGGGATGTTTCGTGAGGCTGCCAGGTGGAACCAAATTTGGAACCATGGTGACCTATTTTGAACCAGATGTGCCGTTAAGGACCATTTCCTAGATGAACGAGGTCGCTATTTCCCCGGTGAAAGTCNTAGCCTGCACAGAAAGTCCTGGCCTTACTTCTATGCTGTGCCTCTGCATCCGCTGTTGTCCCATGCATCCGCTGTTGTCGCAACGCGGTGTGTTGCGTTCATGGCAGAATTGCTAACTAGAGTGTGACTCGAGGTGCAAGCGAAGTGATTCGAAGTGACTCGATTATGCTGTGCAGCCCTTCTGCCTGTAGCTTTCTCTCTCTTTCAGCTTTCTCCTTCTCAGCACTCGGCATCAGTGTAGCAGCGGCCGCGATGATAACTTGAGAGGCAGAGATAAATACATGTCCCTGAAATGACTGGCTGCTACAACTTCTTGAGAATACAATGCAGTACAATGCAATAGAAGTCATTTGTGCCTTTCACACACACGCACACGCATACACACACACACACACAGACAGACACACGAAGAAGGACATGCTAGCAGTAGATGACACACTGAACTAAGGACTGGCTTGGAAAGCAGTGGATGACACACTGAACTAAGGACTGGCTTGGCTACTCAAGACTCGAGCCATGTTAGGAAAGCCGGTAGTACCTTGAGGACTAAGAAGTGCTCATGATGGTCATGTACAAGCGTATGGTAGTAGATGACACAATGAACTAAGGATTAGCTTGGAGGCCAGTTTGAATCAAAGGAAGAATCCCCTAGAGATAATTGCGTAGAATGCAAGACAAAAGGAAATACATAGTCCANTCATTCCTGTGCATTGCACATGCGGCAATGCAACTCTTTCTGCTGATATGCGACAACAAGCGGCTGCCTCACTATCTGTTGAGTAGCTACTTTTTGTAGCTCTCGCTCTTGCCGGAACTGCGCTGCCTCTTCGTCATAGCAGTGGCACTGTGTGAAGGGCGGCGACTTCACAGACTTCCTCGGTGTTCCAGTGGCCAGAGCCACATTCCAGTGGTACTTCTTCGCAGTGCTCCGGCAGAGCCACATTCCAGTAGTACATCTTCACAGTGCTCCGTTCCGCCTTCTTTTCTTTTTCTTTTTCTTTTTCAGACGTCTTTTCTTTTCCTTTTCTTTCTCTTCTTTCTTTCTGGCATATATGGGTCATATGTGGCATTCTGATGTTCTTCATCTTCATCTTCTATAATAACTACCTCATCTTCTTTCTTCTCTTCTCGTATGCTTGGCCTTTTCTTCTCATCTTCTTTCTTCTCTGCTTCTGTGCTGCAGGAGGTGGCCTCATTACCATCAACCAGAATGTACCAAATGTTGGGTTTTGGCAGTCCAGTATCAGCGTCTGACATGGCTTCTGAACTTTCTATAACATCCTATGCTTGAGACATATCTTCAGCACTGCTCATCAATAATTATTATATGATTTAATTTTAATCCTTCTTGAATGTATTCTGATGTGTTTTGGAACAATACATGGAGCATATCTAGGAAGTGTATACGGAATGCCATCTGTTTTGCGGCAAAGCTATCGAGCAGCACGCAAGTACTAGGTCAAGTGCGAAAGACGCACAAGCTTGGTTTCCAGAACTGAAGAAAAGTGATTCACTGAATAATGTCAGGCCGTCCAGCACTAGACATAAACAAACTGATGGAGGCAAGGCCGTTCAGCACTAATCATTCCTCACTCTCGCGACGCTGGTCTTTACGATCTTTATACACTTGCTATGTATCGTTCAAAGAGATCGACTCACTACCAAGGATTGGTGAATCAGTTTCCAGCTCATTTCCTCGCTATGTATTACACCAACAGATCCACTGCCAAGGGATGGTAGATCATCTATGACTACAAATGCACTGAAACCCTCCTCGTTCGCAAAACGGAAGCTCGCCCATAATGGGCGCTGGTCATTACGATCATTCTAAACTTGCTGGGTATCGATCAAAGAGATCCACTGCAACTGGAACCGTCAAGTGATGGTACATCATCGTCACTATCATAGCCTGGCTCCGAGGCCGATGAAGCATCTGGGTTCTCAGGCGATCCACCGCAAGCCTGGCAGATTGCAATCACCGGCTCTAAATCGCACATATGTTGCACTCGAGTATATCCATAGAACAGATGCCGAAGTTCGTCACAAATAGCACAAACTCCTACGCTATCATAATTCAATGGTACCTGTAGCTGCAAGCAAGTGATGCCATCACCGTCTTGAATGCCCAGATCCACTAAAGCTATGTTGGGGGGCTGGAGAGTGTGGCCACATAGCGATATGATGTGCAAAGCTTCCTGTGGTATGCCCAATCGCGACTCTGTGCTGAGCATAGCCTTCAGCTGTGCTGGGGTGGTGTTCTCAGGGACTTGCAATTTCGCGAGGATGTTGCCAGTGAGGCCACGCACCACAAGGCTCAGCGGAGCTGCGCCTGGGGACAGTACGATCGGAGAAGTTGGGCCGGCGCGCGAAGCCATTGCGAGCCCAGACTAGCCTTAGAAGCGAAGCCAAGGCCTTGCTCGACACCACAAGTGCGCTAACAAAGATCATTACATCACACACAATCTACTTCTCTCACACACATACACTCGCACGCTCGCATACACACACACATACACACACATATCTTCAGCACTGCCCATCATTTTAATCCTTCCTGAATGTATTCTGAGAGCATATCTAGGAAGTGTATACGGAATGCCATCTGATTTCCGGCAAGGCTATCGAGCAACACGCAAGTACTAGGTCAAGTACGAAAGTGCGTTCTCTTTTGAACTAACAAGGTCGGGAGGGAAAAGAACTTAAGAAGGTTGTGTTTGGAAGGTCCAGCCTTTGCAAGGGGTCCAGCCTTTGCAGCGGTCCGAGTCTAGCATAATAATTGCATTATGTTTTGCACCACATCACTGGCTTCTTCCGATCACAATCATAGTGGCATGAGCCACGCCTAAGACAAACAAGAGAAGCGCAGGCTCGTTAAGGTCTGATGGAAGCCAGGCCGTGCAGCACTGGATGAAGCCGCAGCTGCTGTATATCCTGCTCTGATGCGTCTACGACGTGACGGTAGACTTGACTACGGAGTCTCATCAAGGCCAGAGACAACAAAGTAGCAGCACACTCTTGCAGAAGTCTCCAGCAGCTCGCTCTCTGTGGCTAGCTCCTGCAGAAGAGAGCAGCAGGAGCACAGCACATGGAATAGCACAAAGGGACTGAATATCAATGTATTTTGCAGTATTCTTTTGTCTTTGTTCTAACGGTTCTCAGAAGTCAGCAAAGCTTCCCCTGACCAGATTAAGAATCAGAGCCTAAGCAATACAAGACACTCTTCCCATGGGGAAGTCTTCAGAGCCCGCAAGACAGGACCGCACAGAGGTTGGGAGCCATGGTGACTCATTTTGAACCACATGTGCCGTTGAGAAGAGCAAGACAGGGCCCGGAAAGAACAAGACTGCACAGGGCCCGGAGCACAGGACAGACCTTTTCCAATATGGCATCAGACCTAAGGCCCTGTTTCCTAGGTGCTGCATTGTCATCATTGCATCTGCTCCAGAACAAGCTTATTCAGCACTGTATGAAAGCAATCGTCAGCACTCACCTTCGTCGACTGCTCGGCCGACCGCTGACTACGCCGAAAGCCGACTTTAGGGAAATTTCTTTTTAGATTCTTTTTTGGATACAGCTGATTTACATATGAACATGTCAATAAGGCAAACACTACAAGGGACTAAATGAGAAACAAGAAGCACAGAGCATAAAAGTAACATAATAACTGGTGCTTCGAAAGCGGGATATATGATTCCACCTTGACAGAAAGAACGCTTCTTTGGTTCTGACATACCAGATCCAGTATTCCCCGCTTTGGGGGTCGCAGTATATTTCAAAATCTCTATTCTGATGCATGCTGTCGATCGGTGCATCATCCGGACTGTGAAACACCCAGAACCACCTCTGTCCGCCTTCACACTGAATCCAGAGTCTGTCGCTTTGGCTGTCACGGAATATTTGATAACCTCCATTCTGATGCACGGTGTCGGACTGTGCAACATCCGGGCTGTGAAGCACGCTTGTTTCAGTGGCTTCTTCGTCAGTGGCTGATGCAGTGGCTTCTTCGTCAGTGGCTTCTTCTTCATCCACATACGTGCAGAGAATCTGCTCTCCTGCTAACTTTCTGCACAGCACACACTCGACGCTGTCCGGTAGACAGTGCACATAGCCCTTCCAGCAGTTTAGGCAGCAAATATGGTCACACTTCAATCGAATTACATCATTTCCTGGCTGGAATTGTTCCAAACAGATAGGGCACTCCGCATTATATACTTCTCCCGCGGACATAAGGACTGGACGAGAAGGATTGCTGAGGAATATATCTGGATGATGACGAGTGCACTCTGGCTTAGTGCATCGTCTAGCAGGTAGTCCACTACGAGGGTCACGGTCACCACGCAGGTACCTACTATGAATGTGGCAGCACACTAAGTTTCGCAGAGGATCGCATCGATAAGGGCATTCACCCCAGCGTCTAAAGTACTTGCACCGCTGCTGCGCTGCGGGCGCTGCGGGCGCTGCGGGCGCTCGCGGCATAGTCCGTATCTGGAGTTTCCACAGGCCGTGCAGCACTGTCGATGCACACTGGCGATGCAGCACTGTAGACTTGGGCCATAGCAGATTCGTCATAGCAGAGGCTCCAGAGAAGGGGAATAAGGGAAGTCGAGAGACTTGATCAGTGGCCGTTGCAGCAGATGCGGCCTTTGCAGCAGATCCCACTTCTTCAGCGGATCCAAGAATTACAACGGATGGAACCTTTGCAGCGGAGTCCAATCTTTGCAGTTTGTCCAGTCCTTGCAGCAGATTGGTCCCTTGCAGCGGAGCTAGCCTTTGCGAAGCATTTGTGCTCCAGTCTTTTGCAGTCGGAATTTTCCTGCGAAAGTGTCTTTGCAGCGGGTCCCGACAGTGCGAAGTCCGTCTAGAACTATTATCCCTGCATGTTGCATGCATTAGTGATTTGAACATCAGACTTCTGTGGCTTCTCCATAGAGGGCGAAGAAGCGAAACCGGACAACTAGATCAGAGGCCGTTGCAGCGGGTCCACCTTTTGCAGCGGGTCGATCCCTTGCAGCAGGTCCGGCCCTTGCAGCGAGTGAAGCGTTGTCAGATCCTCTTGCGAAGGTCCCTCGCAGCAGGTCCTTCCCTTGCAGCGGGTCTTTGCAGCGGATGCCGTCTTTGCAGCGGACCATCCTCGTATAGTGCGCCTAGTTTTTTTTTTATTGCATATGCTCTCTCTGTAAGGCAGTGATCGCTTTCACAAGCATCAGCTTGTGGCCCAGTAAGTGCACGCCTAGAGCTTCGAAGACCGCTGGATCTACACGCTGGACCATGCTGACCCCTGGGGTTGCTTTATTGATTGAGGCTGCCAACTCTTGCTTGCTACCAAACTCACGCAGAAGGGCTTCTGAGTACTGAAGCAAAGTACCTTTTCCATCATCTGCTTTCCACTTAAGCCACTCCTTGAGTTGCTTATGGGCTATGGCCTGCTTTGCAGTATATAACGATTCTCTACCACTGGCGGCACTTTCATTACCTGGTTGTGTGTCAAGACCAGCTGCTGTGCGAGCATTCCTAAGCGTGTGCTCGAGGTCCTTCTGCACACTTTGTGGCGATGAATGACCAAAGGCGCCACTTTCATTATCTGGTTGCCTTTCAGCAGCAGCGGCAGCGCCGTTCGATAGCTTTAGGCTGGTCTTTGCTATTCTTTTTCTTTCCTCCTCCTCGTCCTCCTCCTCCTTCTCCTCCTTTCCTCTTTGCTCTGGCCTGCTCCTGCTCCGCCCTAGCATGCTCCGGCTCTTCCTTTGCTTGCTCCGCATCTTCTTGCGCTTACTCCGATTTCTATCGTGCTTGCTACGGCTCCTATCGCGCTTGCTTCGGCTTTGCTTTCGGTGGCTCCGGCTCCGGTTGTGGCAGCGGCTACGCTTGTGTTTGCTTTTGCTGCGCTTACGCTTGTGCTGGCACTCGCTACTGGTTGAATCTTCCGTAGCTTTGTATGCCGTATCATCTATCTCCACCTGCTTCTCGGCATCTGCTCCTATGCCCTGCTGTTGTTTGTCTTCTGC
>NYWD01000030.1 GCA_002684855.1 Planctomycetaceae bacterium
CTCTAGTGATCCACCTATGGATGCAGCGAATTATGATTCCTAGACTAACTACGAGAGAGTGAGAAAAGAATCTGCACTATTATGCTGTTCCTGATCCTTTCGTGCTGTGTGCTGTGCTGTGTGCTGTGTGTCGTTCCTGATCCTTTCGTGTTCCCTCCCGTGTGTTCCTTCAGGCTTATCATGTGTGCCATCTGGCTTATCTAGGCGCTCCTTCAGGCTTATCCTTATCCCGTGCTCCATCTTAGCTGTGTGTGCTCAGGCCTGACGCTCCAGGCTCTAAAAAACTCATCGCCCACGAATTCCTCCATGGCGGGCAGTGCTTCGCAGGCTGCTACTGCTGCACCTCTTGGGCTGCTAAAGCTTAACAAAGCAAGTGCAAAGACCGGCGCTAAGTTTTCGGTTGTTGTCCACCAGCCTCGCGAGGACATCTACACGTACGAGTCTGGTGGCGCTGCAAAGAAAAATCAAGGAAGCACTTTTATCGTCACCCTCGTGTGCCCAGAGGAGCCAAGCCACTATCTTCAAGGGCAGATCAGGAAAAGCAAGAAGAACGAAGCTCTGTACGAAGGCCTGAAGAAGAAAATGAAACAGGGAGCGCGCTTCACAATGTCCAAGGTAGGCATCGACGAGAAGCAGAAGACAAAATTTGTCAGCTGTCCTTTGAAAATTGTTGTGGACTTGTCCTCAACGAAACTGGAAGCTGTCCTCAACATCATGGGGAACGATGTTGTACAGCCTGTTCCTACAGCCACCATCGCTGGCAGTAGCGAGCTCACAGGCAATCAGTACTTCGATGTTACCGCCCTCGTCGCTGAAGTGAGCGACATACGCGGACATGCGAATGATAGGTCTTCCTTCATTGTAAAGATCCATGATGGCACGAAGGACCCAGCCACCGGCAAGGTCAAAGTCATGCCACTAACAATCTACTTCGACACGACGGAAGTAGTGCGCAACGACAAGACCAGTGCTGGACAGCCTGGTAGCACCATGAAGGCATTAGCAGAGGAGCACTTGATGAACCAGACGCCAATCTCCTTCTTCTGCATCAGCGGCAGCCAAGATGATGACAAGAAATTCTCTTTCCAAAGCACGAGGCACACATTACTCGCTCCGGCAGTAGGCGCCAAAGCCGAAGAGCTGAAAAACGCAGTAGCACTTCACCATCTAAAGGAGGATGAAATGGAGGTCTTTGCACTGCAGCCAGCAACGTCAGGCCGGGACTGGTCAGCAGAGCCGGCAAAAGAAACATGCTGCCATCTCTTGTCATCGTTCGCTAGGACCGCCACAGGTGTTCCAGCCATTGATGAGGGTGAAACCATCTGGCAATGCAATTGGGTGTGCATCGCTGAGCCTCCACAAGATCAGGAGATAAAAAACCAGTTCAACCACCTCTGGCTCCCGCTCACATGCCGGGACGAAACTGGAACGGTCGTGCTTTACATTACAGAGAAAGCGGTTCTCTCACTTACCAATGCCGCCGATGCAACAGAATTCGAGCAGTATCATGCAGAAGGCAGACTCCGAATTCCTGTCTTCGCGTCTATCAAAATCCAACGCCGACGCAGCAAAGCAGAGCAGAGCGACAATAACTTCGACTGTTACATCGTGGACGCAGCAGAGCAGGATATGCAGAACACACCTTCCGCCTCTTCCATCCAGCTCTTCCATATGATCAGTCACTCTGAGGACTGCGTTCTGCCAGCCACGCTTGCGATGATCCGAAGGTCAGAGCATTACTCTCTCCTTGTAGAATACCAAGCCCAGGCAGTGCCAGAAGAACTCTCCCAATCAGCTTCCAGAGGAGAAACTGGTTCCTCACAGAAGCGGCCATGCACGCATGCAGTTGTATTAGTCAGGTCCACCAAGCGCTCTAGGTGCGTCCAACAAGGCGAAACTGGCTACATGGTCGAGACTGACGATGTTTCGGACTGGCTCCAAACACACAGTGCGGAAGAGTCTTGTAAATACAAGCTCGTTTCGTTCTGTAACCTCGACAATCTCATGGACTTCAAATTGGATCCGCAGAAGGGAGAAAAATGCCAGGCTGCATTGGTCAGTGTGACTACTGTTCTCGATGATGAGAAAGACAGTGCTGGAAGGTCTGTCAAATGCTTGCTCGTGGACAACGTTCAGCAGCTCACATCGGCACAAGCAGATGCACTGTGCCCGCAGTACAGGCAAATGCTTTACCATGCAGCGCTCGCTGGACAGCTCTCTCGCAAAGGAGAGAAGAGGAAGGAGTGGAGCAACGAGGAAAGCCCAGCCAAAGCAAAGATGTGCAAACAGCTAGGCCGCAGCCCAACAGGACCACCACTTCCAGAGTATCCGCTTGTGGCCTCACCTGGTGCTTCACCTTCGGCCTCACTTGCGGCAGTCGGTGCGTAACGGTGTCTGCAACCTTCTGGAGCCTAGATTGCATTCAGCCTCTCATGTCGTGTGTGGCTCTCCGATGCACTATGGGGTGATTGAGAATGGGTGAGTGAGAATGGGTGTACAGCTTTTGGAGGAGAGCCAAGCTATTCATAGCTCGGCGCTTGCATGGGGTTATCAAGCTTGTGTATCTGAACGCAGATACAAAGCATTGTAGGTAGCAAGCGTTGTGGAAGAAAGCATTGAAGGCAGATGAAGCATTGTAGCTCGCATTGGGGTTTGCGAGCATTGTGGAACAAAAAAGTGCTAGCAGCGCCCAGAGAAACATATTCTCCAGAAGCATGGCCCTTATAGGTAGATCGTAGCGGTAGGGCGTATCGGCCGGGCGGTAGGTCGTAGCGGTAGGTCGGAGCGGTAGNTCGTAGCATAGGTAGGTCGTAGCGGTAGGTCGTAGCGGCCGGGCGGTAGGTCGTAGCGGTAGGGCGTAGCGGTAGGTCGTAGCGGCTGGGCGAGCGGGAATTACAACCGGGAATGAACCACCTACTACCCTTATCCGCATGCCCCTACCGAGTCCTCCAGAAGGTCTATCATCTTCGGCATGTTGTCATTTGTGTTGTACCTTCGGCATGTTGTCATTTGTGCTATATCCTCAGAACAACAACGGCATGTATCTGCGTACATGCTCGGCATGTTGTCATCTGTGCTGCATGCTCGGCATAGTGCCCGGGATGCACAAATAGGCAGCTAGGCAGCTAAATACATTTGAGTCTGCAGAGTGTTGTTACGTTGTCCCTCANCTTCGGCATGTTGTCTTCTGCTGCATGTTGTCATCTTCGGCATGTTGCACTTCTCAAGCAGGTCTGTACAAGCACTGTCAGTGTAGACCATCTCAAGATTCTTATGGATCCGCCACTATGGAAGAAAGCACGCACAGAAGCTTCCTCTGAAGATGAAAGTGGTACTGCCTCAGACCAGGTGCTGCTAGCGGTACTGCCTCAGACCAGGTCCTCAGCTGAACTAGTTGTCATTCCTGATGAAAGCAAACCGGCTAGTGCTGAACAGCCTGCCGCGGTGACTCGCCCACACAAGAATCCCGGGAGAAAAAGCGAAGCTCCCAAGGAGATAGTTATCATTCCCGATGAGATACACTTGGAAGACATCTGGAGATATCTAGAAGACTTGAGGACGATCTGGAAAGCTGAGACAAGTCACGAGTGGATGCAACAAATAAAAAAATGCATACGAGCCAGTGCTAAACAGTTTGCCTCGGAAGAAGGCACGCTGGAAGAAGGCACGCAAAGAAGAAGCAGTGCTGGAGAAGCTGTGAGAGCGTGCGAGCAGCAGCCCGTTGCGGTCAATAGCAGTGACTCAGAGCACTCCATCCTTTCCGTTTCGGATGAGGAAGCATTAGAAGGAAGCGAGCACGAGATGACAAGTCGCTCGAGGCACGAGATGACAAGTCGCATGAAAAGGCTGGCACTCAGACGCTTACCTGTATATAAAAAGAATAGNCCCAAANAGAGCATAAGCATGCGGCAGCAACTCGCCAAATCGCTTAACGGAAAACTCACCAAATACTCACCAAAGCCAGCGGAGTCTCTCGAAGAAATGTGGACACGCATCGTCACCCACTGGAGAACGGCCATCGGTCCTTTATCATGGCGGATGAGGTGCTTGATATCTCTGATCTCAGACGCCTCTAAAGCAGATCCGGAGTTGCTGCAGGGGCTGAAAGAGGCTCTTAGGACTGCAAGATGTCCTCTGAACACCGATGCTGAGATGATGCTGTGGTGCAGAGAGTTACTGAGCTTAGGAGTTATTGAGTGATGCTGTGGTGCTGACCTCCAGATGCTGCCACTGCTGAGATGCTGCCTCCGTTGCAAAGCTTGAGAGTGATCTGACTTNATGGCTGACCTGTCGCTCGTCGCACATGAGGAACGAATGTGGCAACGACAAACAAATATGCAGAGANTGCTTGATCTGCAGGCGCAAGAACAAACACTGGCTGCATTGCAGGCCGAAGTCGCCGACAGAATCAATGGAGTCGTGAACATGGAGCGAAGACTCGAAGAGCAGTTTAGCNCGAACGAAGAANTCAAGCGAATACACCTGAAGAGACGCNANAGAAACAGCAAAAGAGAGNTGTGAGCAGTGCTGNATGGTCTGCAGTGCTGCATGGCCGGCGACCTCTGTGAACAGTGGTACTGCAAAGCTTCTTTAGGAAGTTTGTACTTCATGTATTATTATTGCCACATAGTAATTCATTCTCGTGCATATAGCCAAACCCGACTCTCATCGAGTGAGCCGAGCTAATGTCCGAGGACAACAACGACCGTGTCTTTGGCACCGAACTCTCAACAAAGGCCTGTCTTCTCAGAAAGGGCACCCACCTCGCAGCGCTGCTGCACAGACTAGAGATACCCAGCAAGCACTGCGCAGCGTGCAGCCATGCCCCATCCCGTTTCCATTGCCGTAATTCGACTGGTGTACCCCAAGCCGCAACATTGTAACCCCAATCGTCTGCTTGGCTCTGCAGCTGCATCTAGAGTTCGACAGCAGCAACTCTTCGAGACTAGATCTACAAGGTAAAGCAAGTTCGGCGACTGCAGCAAGACGCCAAAGCTAAAGACCATGCTGGACTACACGAAAAAGTGTGATATGTAAAAGCATGTATGCGCGTCCAGTTGGAATGCGGAACGGAGAAACCGACCCGGACAAGCGATCTAGAACTGTGGAAGGGATGGCCTTAAAAAAAAGGGGTGAGCGGCTTAGGAGCGGAGCGAATAGGCGCTCAGCATTCGCAACCCGTTGCAGAGTACTAGTGCATGCCGTCGATCTGGAGTACTGTGGGCGACCCTTTTGGAACTCCGCGAGCGGGCGTTAGATTCAGCGAATTTCAGGAAGCCAAGTACCATTTCGGAGCGGGTGGTTTGCCGCGACGCGAGTTCGGCTCCAAATACATCTCAACATGAGTGCTCGCGTGCAGCTTTGCCCAGAGGCTCTCGTTTGGGCACGCTTTCACCGCGGCACCGAGCATTGGCGTAAAGTCAGGCTCATCGATCTGCCATGCTTTGAGTACCTTGTCCCACATTCCATGACAGTCATCGTACAGCTCGGAAAAGCATACGTTTGTGGAACACCACTGCTTGGTGTCCTGGGCGATGTAGTTCTTGGTGAACCTCATTG
>NYWD01000031.1 GCA_002684855.1 Planctomycetaceae bacterium
AACGGTGCCCGCGCTGAGTACGTTCCTCCAAGTAGAGGTAGCAGGAACCGAGGGCCGAACAAGGACACATCAGCCGCACTCAAGGGTACCCTCGCCTTAGCTCCACTGGCTGCCAAGCACAAGTCATGCAGCAAGGCGGATCGCTGATCGTCACTGACCCAGCTGGGAAGAATATGTGCCCCGTGACCATCCAAACTGAGACGTGATGCTCCATGTAAAAGGAGTAACATGATCGCCGACGTATCCGAGCCTACCCGATACATGTGCGGCAGGCGGCCACGTTCGATACCGACAGATGTTAAGGACTTGTCGAAACCAGTGACGCGCAGAGATGCGGGAATCGGAAAACCAGCCAGTTCCAGGGCGTCACGATACTCCGCACACCTTTCACATGACTCGTGTGCGAAGATAATCCCGTCGGCTATCTCGCGAAGGTTGTACAGACCAGGGTCTAACCAGTTCAGATACCTAACGGGAGCAGCGTACTCACCACCCTCATGTTGAATGGCAACTGAGGACGCGCTCCGGGGCTGCCACCAAACAACCGCGCATTTGGCGTGAAGTCGGAAACTAATACACCGAGAACAAACGGTGAAACCCGTCATCGGCTCCTTGCTGTGGGCCCAGTAAAAGGCCTGTACCCATTGTAGGAGGGCCTGATGCTGAACCAACTCTTCATAATACTCCTCGCCTACCTGCCCACACCGTAGGATAATGCCTTCCTCGTTAGTGGCTGGCCCAACAAAATCACTGACCTTCTGTTTTATCTGCATGAAGATGGAGTCTGAGTTGACTCGAACCGATCCATAAGTAGTGTCGGCATATTGGATGTCCCGAGGGTTGTGCAACCCCGCGTCGCCTACAGCGTGGCCGAGACACTTACAGTGTATGTAATTAGTCGTCTCTTCGACAACCCGGCAATTCCAGCAGAAGGTATCTTTATCAGCACATGTCTCGGATTTCATGTCAAAATCAGCTTGCGCGGCACGTCGCGTGAACTCACCGATAGGATACACCCAGAACTCGCCACAATCGTTACCATGGAAACCGTTAGGCTTCAAATATCCACACCCAAAGCGGTAGTTCTCCAAGGTCTCGATGCGACTGGCAATGAAAGCGGTGTATGCAAGAGCCAAAGCTTTATCGTGTCCCAGCTTGAGCACCCCATGTTTACCATAAGCCGTAAATGTTAATGATTTCTTCATCGAGAAGGTACGGATATCGAAAATTTCTTCCGTAAAATCAACAACATACTCCTTCTCCAGCGTTTTCTTACGCTCCGTATAATGGAGTCTATAGGCTGGGACCTTTAACTCCCTAATCCATTTAATGAGCCACGCGAACTCCTCCTCGTACTCCGCCATCTTCGCCGGGTCGCGCGCTGGATCAAAGTTCAGAGGTGCAATCATCGGGGCATCTTCGTCGCAGGTCAATACACATGTGCGTCTGGCCACATCTAAATCACCCGCCGTGTAGGAAAGGGGAATGTTTGGCCAATGCCCCGTAGTGTATAGACTCTGCACGCAATGGATCCTCCGAGTTTCTCGGTTAACTGGTTTAATGCGGGGTGCAACCGATAACCACGACCCTGCTTCACGGAGGACGTCGCTATAAGCCCTGGAGAACTCTCCAACGACTCCTGCTGGCTGAGGTAGAACACTACGCCGGTCATGAACATGATCACCGTTGCAAAGCAGTCCCAACTGCACCATCCAAGGGGCATTAGTTAGGAAACGGCTTTTCATTTTAGTCGCCCTGTCCGCAAACGGGAGCCGGTAGCCGTACATGCACATGTGCACATCGAGAAAGTAGAATCCCTCTCGGTTACGTAAACGCGTATACCGTTTATGACGGCCGTGTAGCACATCCCAGCCGAGTTGTCCATGGTGCGAGCACTCAACACACACAAATAAATGCAGAGAGGCGACATGCTCGGCAACACTGATCATATTTGACACAACCCGTAAATCGCCGTTTCGCGCTTGCGGGTCGGACAGGTGTTGCAAATATTCAGCCTCGTTGCAGGCCCAGCTGTCCAACGTAACGTGCGTCAGCAGAGGTCGACTACTAGAAATCATCCGTTTTAGAGCAGCGCATGATGAACTGGATTGCAAACTAAATCTGGACCGTGTATCAACGGGGGAAACTGTGATCATGCCGGCGGCTGCTATTACTGGTGTGAGGACGGCTTCGCCAACGCAGATCTCGAGGAACATGCATCTGAAATCCGCGCCTATATATGCAGATCCGGCAATAGAGTGTTTCATAGCGCTCGCTGCTCGCTTCCGCTCCTCAGAGTTCCACTTAGATGCTCCACATATTCGGTTTACTAAAACGTCGGCTTCGGCGGATACGGGAGAACGAAACGAGCAGCAGGCGCATCGCGACACAGCTCCGACTCGGTACGGATGTGATCGGCCATCACTGCGGCGTCTGTCCACTGGTAGCGCGTCATAGGGACCGTCAGAAACGTCACCCGTGAAGTCCTGCATAGTGTCCTCAAACAAAGACGCAGAATCTGGCGTTAATGGTGACGTAGGCACGGGTATCCTGTCGGGACGCCTATCGGAAAGGAACCGCCTTTCGGAACGCGACCGTTGTGACTCGTCGTCTCCATCGCCTATAAAGAATTCCTCGGGTTGCTCAGGGGCAGGCGGTACCGTCCCGGCGGCGCTATGCCCGCGACGCTCAGACCGCGAGCGGGCGCTTGAATTATCATCATCGCAACCCCTTGACAGGAGCTCTGCCCACGAACGGTTACTCAAGCNATCACTAGTTTCGCCGCGGCCACCCCGTCTGTCTGACCGTGAGCGAACGCTNGCATCGTCGNTTTCCCGCGGNGGANCAGCGGCNACCGCGGAGGGCTCGGGAGGCGAAACGCCTGTGGCTTCGCTGTCCTCGTCGATTCGCGGGACAACGTCTGCAGGTACTCGTGAAGGAGGTGGTATCATGTGCGGGGCCACCCAAGGACCTTGGTCCATCTCCTTACGACGCGTTTCTACCTCGGCCGCAAGCTCGGCGGGTGAAGTAAAGAACAACCGTATCGTTTCGCGGATCGGTCGCGCGGGAACCGGTAGGAATTGAGCAACTGCGTGCTCCCAAGACAGCCGCGACCCCACATCAGCGAGCACGTTATTCTTGCCATCAATCCATACTCGAACAACGGAACCCAAAATATGCTGCGTATCGGCAATCCAATTGACTAGTTTCTTCGATGCGCGGCGAGACGCCAGCACAGACTCGGCCCGTTCGATATTCTTATGATCAAAGAACATAAACAGCGTAAATCCATCGGCATACTTCCTTATGGCGTCATAACCCTCCTTGAAGGCGAAGTACTCCCGCTCAAACGCCGACCACCGCGTAGCTTCATCAGAGAATCCGCGTGAGATGATAGCTATGATCTGTGGCGTGCCCCCAGGGGTGGGACGTTGCGTGAGCACGACACACCAAGCCATGTCGGACGCGTCGATATACACTTCGAACGGGCGGCCCGACAACCACGGCTTCGCAGCTGCACCCCAATCGGGATTAATGAGCACGCACTTATCAAGTGCACATTCACACAACCATGCACGGGCACGCTGGGCCTCCTTGTCGTCAGCGAACATGCTGAAGTCAGCGCCCTTCTTCAAATATTTCTTCAGCGGCACAATCTGCTCTGGGTAATCGGGGCCAAAGAACTCCCTTAAGTAGTTACAGAACGCGATATGGCTCACAATGTCGGCACAGCTCCGGTACTCCGGCCATTTACGCAGCTGCTCAACTTTCTTAGGGTCAGGGGACCGACCCTTTCTAGAGCAATAGAACCCTAAGAGAAGGACTTCGGGTTGAAAGAAGCTGCACTTCGACAGACGGTACTGAATGTTGTACATTCGCGCAACGGTGAGTACACGTACGACCGTATCAACATGTTCTTCCGCCGTATGGTCACCCATGTGCGTGTCATCGAAAAACACCGAGCATAGCTTCTCGCCATTCGCCTTGTACTCATTCCCCAAGGCATTATCTTGCATATGCTGGTAAATGCCGGGCCCCTGCTTTACACCCATGGGCAACTTCTTGGACTTAAAAGTACCAAACGGCGTTATCGTTGAGAGCAACTCTGCTGTGGGCTCATCAACATCGATCTGCTCAAAACCCCAAACGCAATCGAAGAGGCTGTGATAGCTTTTGCCGCACGCTTCCATCAAACATGTATCTGCGTCTGGTGCCGGGTAAAAGTAGTCTTCGGTATTCTCATTGAGCGATCGGAAATCGCCCACCTTCCGTCCAATGAGACTTCCCTTCTTATCCACAATGAACACAGGGGTGCAAATACAAGGTGGCTTCTGTCCCAGCTCAAACCGCTCGACCTTACCTTCCTTCTCTGCCTCTTCATAAAGAAACGTCAGGCGCGCTTCATCAAATTTGCTAAGCCGATAAGGTTGGCGGAAGGGAGGCTTGGCATCCTTTTTCATCGTAATTGTGGCCTTGAAGCCCTTAATGGAAGGAGCAGCACATCCTTCATCCCAGAAGCGGTCCGAGAATGGGCGCAAGATCTTGTCACACAACAGCTTGAAATGCTCCTCTGGGCATAGCTTTAATTGCTTCACCTTTGCACAGATCTCATCCTTGTAGACCTCGGAGTTTTGATCACGCACCGTCTCGTGCAGACGATTGCGTCGTCCGTCGATCTCCTCCATCAACTGAGGAAATAACTTAGCCTGCTGGTCCGTGCGATCGCGCGACTTGTAGCTATTCTTCGACAGCGATATCTGGCCAGTCGTGATGGAGGTCACCTGAGGGCCCATCGAAGCCGGCGTCGACATACTCGGCACTGGCCCCGTAAATATGCGCCTCCGAACTTCCTCGACCGCGTCAAACGGCGCCGGCGAAACGCCGGAGCTTGAGAGGGACGCTTCTGTTACTGGGGTAACACCTGCTGAGCTAGAGGCTTCGAAGGCATCACTGGGGTCCTCCACCTCTCGAGTATGGTAGGCCCTGTTAAAGTCGGCCATCGCTCGAAGACATTCATCATCGACGGCACGCAGTTGGCAGATGCTATGAGCATTGGTGATGGGCACGGCATACCCGGACCGAGCTCGGACGAGCACCGTCATCGATAGCGTACCGGACCGGACTGCCGGCGAAACAGCTGTGTTGAGAACCTCCAAATCTCGAGGGCAGTCATCCGATGCTTCTAACCACCAGGGCTGGTTCGTAGCCGCGAGGTCGCCGAAACGTGACCCATCCCAAAAGGTCTCAACCGGGTACCATCCCTTGTCATCGACAACAATGTCGGTCTGCGCCGCATGAGGCCCGTAGCTGCGCAAATTACTGCTTGTTTGGGCTTCGGAGGAGCATATGCTAGTAACTTGCAGTAAACTGGATACCTTACCACGGGACCATCGCGGAACCCAGAGACCCACCATCCAAATATGAGAGGTACCAAAAGTGGCAATTCCACCTAACTCGTCGAAAGTTGGGCAACCAAAGATCATAGGGTCACCAAGGTCCACGAACTCGTTAAACTTGACCTCGTGGTCCTTGAGGATCGTTCGGCCATGCAAGACCTCAGCCCCCGTCAACGTCACTGTCCAGCGAGACTCCGACGAGGTCGACGTGGACATACCTTCCTTAAATCCCTTAACTGGCATAGCCTCCGACTGAGTTTTGGAGATAAACGCGGGGTTCCCTTGGTTCTCTTGCAGACGGGCGAGGTCAAAGTCGATAGCATCGAAATCACTCCCAGTATCCACCAGAGCCAGGACCTTGAGCTCCCCGATATGACAAAGTATCCGCATAGGGTGGCAATAAGAGTAAGTACCACACCCCGACCAGACAATGTCTGTGACAATTATGCCCTGATGCTGCTGGGCACTCAGGAGCCGTGGAACCCAAGTTGCTATCAAGGGGACAGACACCCTCTGGGTAAATTGTACCGCCTTGTCCAGTAGGGCAATTGTAACCACCCGCCAGCAACGGAACCAAAACGGTGGACGGGCGGTGCACGGGCGGCTGTACAACGTGCTCATTACTATTTTACCACCCTCATTTGTGCTCAGTGCAATAACTGTATTTCCCCGCAGTAGGGAAGAGACATTAATTACTTCTTTACATAAGACAGACCCAAAGGACACTGAACAATCAGCACATGTAAATGGGCTCGCCTCTTTCATACCTTCGAGTGACACATAAGGGCGAAACGCTCCTGGAAGAATGCCATACGTAGACAACTCTACAGGCGTCGCATTATTTAATCGTAGCAGAGACCCTAGACCAGAAGCACGGTGGGCATATGGGGTC
>NYWD01000032.1 GCA_002684855.1 Planctomycetaceae bacterium
CGGCGGGTGGGGGGGCCGGACCCGCGGACCCGCCCCGCCGATCGGCTCGCGGGCCGGCGGTCGGTTAGATTCCGGAGATGGACCGCTCCTCTCCCAGACCGACCGCGCGGCAGGCGACCTGGGCCATCGTGGCCACGAGCATCGCCGCGATGCTCGCCGGCTTCGCGGCCCTCTACTTCGTCTACGCGGATCGGGCGGGCGAGACGATGGTGGCCTGGCTCAGCGGCCGGACCACCTGGCTCGGCGTCACCATCGAGGGACCGTGGACGGTCCTGCTCCCCGCCGCCGGCGTCGCGATCACCATGCCGGTGATCGTCTGGATGCAGAGACGGTTCTTCCCCGGTACGGAGGGCACCGGAATCCCGCAGGCGATCGCGGCCATCGAACTCGGGGACCGACCGGAGCGGGGGCTGATGCTCTCCTTCCGCATCGCGGTGGGCAAGATGCTTCTGCTGAGCCTCGCCCTGATCTCGGGGATCACCGTCGGCCGGGAGGGTCCGTCGGTCCACGTGGCGGCATGCTGCATGCACCTGAGCGCGAGGTTCTGCCGGATCGAACGCTGGCTCATCCAGCGTGGACTGATTCTCGCGGGCTCCGCCGCGGGGATCGCCGCCGCCTTCAACACCCCCGTCGCGGGTGTCGTGTTCTGCTTCGAGGAGGTCGGACGCACCTTCGACAAGAAGAGCGTGCCGGCGATCATCCGCACCGTGGCCATCGCCTGCGCGATCGGGGTCGCGGTGCTCGGCGACTACCGCTTCTACGGATCGAGCAATTCGGACGCGGCGCTGCCGCTCGCGATCGACACCGACCTTCACACCTGGCTCCTGGAGATGCGGCAGTGGTTCGCGATCCCCGTGGCCGGCGTGGTCGGCGGCTTCCTCGGCGGCTGGTTCGGTCGCGGCGTGGTGGCCGGGAGTCGGCGGATCGCACCGTCGCTGATCGCCCGACCCTGGCGGACCGGCATCGCCCTCGGCCTCGCCCTCGCGGTGATCGGGCTGCTCTCGTCGGGCTCCAGCTACGGCGGCGGTCACTCCCAGGCGGAACGGATGCTCGAGACCGCGGCGGAGACCGGGGTGCCCATCGCCGGATGGAGCGATCCGATCGCCAAGGCGGCCGCGAGCTTCGTGAGCCTGATCAGCGCGATTCCCGGCGGCCTGTTCGATCCCAGCCTCGCGGTCGGCGCCGGAATCGGCCAGGCGACCCACGGTTTCATCGAGGCCACCATCGCGCCGGGCATCGGTCTTCCCGAACTCATGTTGATCTTCATGGCCGGATATTTCGCGGGCGTCGTCCAGAGCCCGATCACCGTGTTCACGATCCTCTTCGAGATGACCGGCGCCTACGGAATGCTCCTCCCGCTGATGTTCGCGGCCATGATCGGCGCGATCATCGCAGGTCGGATCTGCGAACCCTCGATCTACGAGGCGCTCGCGAAGTCCTTCCTCGAGGCCAAGGGGATCGGACCGTCTGAATCGAAACCCGGCACGGCGTCCTGATCGCCCGCCATCCTCATTTCGACGCATCCTCGAGGTAGGTGTAGCCCTGGAGGCCCGCTTCGAAGGCGCCCACCATGTCACGACTCTCGCGGGCCGTCATCGTTCCCCGACGCACGTTCCGTTCGCATTCGCCGCGAAGGATCCGCGTGAGTTCGGACGCGTCGTACTGCATGTAGCCGAGGACCTCGCGAACGGTGTCCCCCTCCACGACCTCCTCGATCCACCAACCCCCGGAGTCGTCGACGCGGACATGGGCCACGTGGGTGTCGCCGAAGAGATTGTGGAGATCGCCGAGGGTCTCCTGGTACGCGCCGACGAGGAACGCCCCGAGGAGGTAGCGCTGGCCATCCACGAGATCGTGGAGTGGAAGCCATCGCCTGACTTCCCCGCGGTCGATGAAGCGATCGACCTTGCCGTCCGAATCGCAGGTGAGATCCGCGAGCGTGCCGCGCCGTGCCGGCGCCTCGTCGAGGCGGTGTATCGGCATGATCGGGAAGACCTGCTCGATCGCCCAGCAGTCGGGAAGCGACTGGAACACGGAGAGGTTGCAGAAGTAGACGTCGGTGAGCAGATCGTCGAGTGCCGCCAGTTCCTCGGGAACCGGTTCCAACGTTGACCCGAGTTCGCGGGCCCGCAGCGCGAGGGTCCAGAAGATCCGTTCCACCTCGGCGCGGTGCTCGAGCGACATGTATCCGAGCGAGAACAGGTCGAGGGCCTCCGCACGCGCGCTTTCGGCGTCGTGCCAGCACTCCAGCAGGGTCTCCCCGTCGAGGCGTCGCCACGCTTCGAAGAGATCGACCAGCGGGCGTGCGGGCTCCTCGCCGTCCCGGCCCCGCAGCCCCTCGATCTCACCGGGGATCAGATGCGGCTCGAAGCGATTCGCGCCGAGGACGTCGAAGACCAGCACGCTCTGCTGCGCCACCATCGCCCGGCCGCTCTCGGTCACGATCGTCGGGTGCGGAACGCCACGGTCGTCGCAGATCGACTGGATCCGGTGCACCACGGTCGACGCGTACTCCTCGAGGGAGTAGTTGCGACTGAACGGGGAATTGGACTGGCTTCCGTCGTAGTCGACGCCCAGTCCCCCACCGACGTCGAGGTACTCGACCGCCGCGCCGAGCCGGTGCAGCTCGGTGTGGATCCGGGCGAGCTCGCCGATCCCCGCCGCCACCTGCCGGATGTCGTGCATCTGGCTCCCCATGTGGCAGTGAAGCAGCTGCAGGCAGTCGAGCATTCCGTGATCGCGAAGGATGTCGACGCCGCGCAGGACCTCCGCGAGGGTCAGCCCGAACTTGGCCTTGATACCGCTCGAACCGGCCCAACGGCCCACGCCCTCGACGTTGAGGTTCACCCGGATTCCGATGCGGGGACGGACTCCGATCCGATCCGCGTGACGGAGGACGAGCTCCAGCTCCTCGAGATTCTCCACCACCGGAACGATCGTCCGTCCGAGCTTGGCCGCGCGCATCGCGAATTCGACGTAGCGATCCTCCTTGAAGCCGTTGCAGACCACGAGACGTTCGGGCTGTTCGACCGTCATCGCGAGGACCGCGAGCAGCTCGGGCTTGGAGCCGACCTCGAATCCGAATCCCATCCGTCCACTGATCCGACCGACGTCCTCCACCACGCTCCGCTGCTGGTTGACCTTCACCGGATAGACGCCGCGATAGGAGCCCTCGTAGCCGGACGNACGGATCGCNCNATCGAAGGCGGTCCGCAGATCGCGAAGCACCGTGTCGAGCACGTCGCCGAAATGGAGCAGGACCGGCGTGGCGTATCCGCGCTCCCGGACGCCGTCGACGATCTCCAGGAGATCGATCTCCCGTTCGGGGCGACGGTCCGGTCGCACCTTCATCGATCCGCGGGGGCCGATCGCGAAGAATCCGTCGGCCCACGAATCGACGGCGTACCGGACCGCGTTCTCGTTCGTCGCGGAGGCGTGCGACGTCGATCGGTCGTCGATGGACGGTGGGCTGGTCACGCTCGATTTGGACAAGAACGGTCTCCGGAGTTTCGAGTCGAGGGGAGGGGGACGTCCCCCGCTCCGCCCGTCAGCGTTCGGACGAAGGGTCGTCGCGAAGGCTCCGGGCGATCGAGGCCTCGTGGACCGGCATGCTCGCCCGGTCCAGTCGGTCCTTCGCCTGATGGAAGGCGTCCGGATCGACGGACCGAGGATCCTCCCGGGCCCGGGTGATCAACGATTGGAGCGAGGCGAGGCCTGATTCCACCGCCTTCGTCACGTCGGGAGCGACATCCTCTCGCACCCGGTCGAGCGCCTCGGTGATCCACTTCACGTCGAGCGACGCGTTGACCGCGAGGTCCACGACCCGGTGCACCAGCATGTCGTCGCGGGCGTGCTCGAGCGAATCCGCCTCGATGCGGTCGACCTCGTCGCGGGTGAGTCCGTTGCTCGGGACCACCTGGACGCGGGCTCGACGACCACTGCGTCGCTCGACGGCCTCCACGCCGAGCACGCCGTTCGCATCGACGTTGAAGGCGACCTCGATCTGCGGGATCCCCGCGGGCATCGGCGGAAGTCCGCGAAGTTCGAAGCGGGCGAGACTTCGACAGTCCGAGACCATCTCCCGTTCACCCTGCACCACGTGAAGGCCAACGTTCAACTGGCCGTCGACGCTCGTGGAGAACATCTCGACCGCGCGGGTCGGGACCATCGTGTTGCGGACCACCAGCTTCGCCACGGCACCGCCGGCGGTCTCGAGTCCGAGACTGAGCGGAATGACGTCGAGCAGGAGCGCATCGCGCCGGGTGCCGGCGAGGATCGACCCCTGCACCGCCGCGCCCAGCGCGATCACGCGGTCCGGATCGAGCGCGACGTACGCGGGGCGATCGAACCACGACTCGACCGCTTCGCGGATCATCGGCATCCTGGTCGATCCGCCGACCAGCACCACCCGGTCGACGGCCGTTCGTTCCAGCCCCGCATCCTTGAGGGCCCGCGCGCAGGCCTCGAGCGTTCGATCCACCAGCGGACGCGCGGCGGATTCGAATCCGGGACGGTCGAGGGTCCGATCGAGATCCGGCACCAGACCCCGCCCGTCGAGGCGGATCCGAGTCGCCTCCGCGTCGCTCAGGGCGACCTTGGCCCTCGATCCGACCGCGCGAAGGACGGCCAGACGGCGGGCCCTGCGTTCGGGGTCCGGATCCGCCATCGCTTCCTCGTGAAGATCTTCGACCAGCACGCGATCGAAGTCGTCGCCTCCGAGGTGGGTGTCGCCCGCCGTCGCGAGCACGCGGAAGATCGCTTCCTCGTCGGAATCGGATTCTGCCGGCATGACTTCGAGCACCGTGACGTCGAAGGTCCCGCCGCCCAGGTCGTAGATGACGATGGTCTCGGCATCACCTCGGGCACCGATCCCGTAGGCGAGCGCCGCGGCGGTCGGTTCGTTCAGGATCCGCACCACGTCGATGCCGGCGATTCGTCCGGCATCACGAGTCGCCTGACGCTGGGCGTCGTCGAAGTAGGCGGGAACGGTGACCACCGCTCTGCGCACGGGAACCCCGAGCGCTTCAGACGCTCGATCTCGAAGGTGCGCCAGCAGATCGGCGGAGATCTCCTCGGGACTCCGGACCCGACCGTCGATCTCGATGCCTGCGAGCCCGCGGGAGCCGGCCACCACGCGGTAGGGCGAAGCCGCCGCGTCATCCGCTCGATCCTCGAACCTTCGCCCCATGTACCGCTTCACGCTGTACACCGTTCGCGTGGCATGATCCTCGAGTCCCGCCGCGGCCACCCGACCGACCGCCTCGACGGCCTCCCCGCGATAACGAACCACCGACGGCACGAGGCCGCCGTCGGGAGCCGACGGGTCGAGCTCCGCGTCGAGGTGGAGGATTCTCGGGCCGGCGGCGTCGGCGAACGCGACCAGCGAGTTCGTGGTGCCGAGGTCGATGCCGACGATCGGATCGTCCGGCACGCCGTTCGGGGCGTCCGCGGCGCGAGCTGGTGACGCTGAAGATGTGGAATCGCCCGACATTCCGCGCAGTGTACGAAGCGGGCGGTCACGAAGGTCCCCGACCGGGGGATTCAACCCGGCGTTTTCCTTCGATTTCGATCCGGATCGACGATCAGTCCGCGACGATCAACGGCTCGATGTTGGAATCACGATCATCCGGTTCGCCCGAATCGACGTCGTCCACGACCATGCTCGGTCGGGCGAGTCGGTTCGCCAGGGTCGTGAGCCGATCCCTGATTCGCGCCCGACTCGCCTCGATTTCGGCGGCGAGAATCGGGTCGACCTGCGTTTCGGAGATTGGCTCCCCGGTCCGATCGACAGCAATGATCGGGGTCGGGTCTGAACAGTTCTTGGAGTTTCTTGACACCGCGGTACTTCCAGTTGTTGATGGTGGTAACGGTTACTCCAAGGGCTTCTGCTGCCTGCTCGTAACTGAGCCCCCGGCACACGATCAATCGTACGGCTGCCTGCTCGTTATCCGTCAGGTTCCCGAGGGCTGCGGTGAGCATCCCTGCGTGGACCCGAGTGATCCCCGGGTTCCCGGGGACCTGTTCTCCTGCGTGGCCGGACCGGACGCCGGACCGACCCTGCTCCTCAGTCGCGA
This sequence comes from Planctomycetaceae bacterium, assembly GCA_002684855.1. Classification (GTDB taxonomy): domain Bacteria; phylum Planctomycetota; class Phycisphaerae; order Phycisphaerales; family SM1A02; genus UBA12014. The sequence continues at coordinate 6,075 of NYWD01000032.1, forward strand.
TTCGGCCGGCAACAAGACGGCCGGCGGCTTCGAGCGTCCTTCGTGAACGCCGCTCCTGGTGGTACCCCTTGCGAACGAGGTTCTCACCCATACGGAAGAGATAACTCACCGAGATCTCGCGCGTTTCAAGATTTTCCAGTCTGAGCAGACGGAAAAACACCTCCTGGACGACGTCCTCGGCCCGCTCGGACCCGACGAGGCGTCGAACGAACGCCCCGAGCGGTCGATGATGTCGCTGATAGAGGATCCGGACCGCTGCCCGGCGAGCGTCCGGAATTCCCGCTTGCGCGGCCTTCGAGCGGCGGGCGGCCGCGAGATCCCCGGTGGAACGCGCGGGGGCGGAGGTGGCCTCGTGACTCAAGACGGTCGATTCGGTGTTCATCTGGACCTGGTCCTTCCCGAAGCATCGAGATTCCGGCCAAGGTCGCCTTCGAACCGCCGTGCGAGCGGAAAGATCGGGGCGACCGACACCGGATTCATGGCGGCGACTGTACGCCCGCCATTGGGAAGCCCCGGACGATCCCGCTCTTTTTCAGATGAATCGAACCTCCGAACCGCCTGAATGATCCCTACCACCCGTTCAGAACGGTCCTCAAAGGCCCTCGGGACGGCACCAAGCCCTGAATCATGGCGAACGCCGCGTGACGTCATGCGGCCGGGATCGAGGATCGAGCGGTCGGAACGACGGGTGAGCCACCTTGTTCATCGCGACGGCGCATCGGCCTGCGGCAGCCCGTCGAGCACGCCCCGGAACCGCTGGCCCGAGATCGCCTGCAGCGCCTCGAGCACCTCGGTCGTGCCCCGGTCGAACCTGCGACCGTCCGCCTTCAGCTCGAACTTCCTCCGAACCCCCCGCAGCCGCAGATCGACCTCCAGCAGGCGTGGCCCTTCCGAAGCGGCCGAAGGCTTGAAATCGGCGGCGAGCCAGCCGACGTCCTCGATCACCTTGGTGAGCGTGCGGCGAACATCCTCCGGAAACGGAAGTTCGATCGGTGTCTCGCCTTCGTGCGCATCACGACCGCCGCCGTAGAAGAAGCGTCCGTCCGCCCGCCACCGGTACAGCGCGTAGCGTTGATCCTCGCCGTCGGCATCGAGCAGGAGCAGCTTGATCGCCTGCTGGTTCGTCTCGCTGGGGGCCGTGGCGGCGCCACCCGGACCGACGCAACCACCCGTCAGCATGAACGCGAACAGGAGCAGGAGGGACGATGGACGCATCAGCCGTCCGCCTTTCCGGGACCGCGATACCTGGCCCAGGGATCCGGGCCGAAGTCGTACCGCTCTGGAAAGGCGACGGTGTCGTCCGGCGGCGCGTCGAACGCCCAGGCCAGGGCCGCGAGGCGACGGATCGCCGATCGCATCCGGGCGTCCTCCAGCGCCGCGACCTCGGCGGGCATGGTGTCCGGCGACACCTCGAACCGGCGGACGATCGCCCAGTCGCGACCGCCACGTTGCAGGGCGAGGATCTGGATCACCTCGTCGTCGTCCGGAACGAGCCGACCGAGGTTTCCGTCGTAGTCGCCGACCGCCGGGTCCCCGAAACCGAGATCGTCGAGTCCGCGCCAGAGTTCCTCGAGCTGGGACCGGTAGAGATGTCGTGCCACCCCGGGTCGGTCGTCGACCCGGAGGTCGGCCCCCACGTCGGCTCGGAGCACGCCGTCCGGCAGGATGATGGCCCGGGCGGGCCGCAATTGGACCGGCCAGGCCCCCGGATCCCGCTGGATCCGCCGGCCGAGATCGTCTCCCACCAGCACCGTCGCGTCGATCACGGCGTCCGCCGGCACCGCCCGCTCGATCGAGCCCGAGGGCGAACTGCATGCCGTCGACGCCAGGAGCGGGAGGCACGCCGCGACGAATCGAAGCGAAAACGTCAGTCGGGATCTCGAACCGGAAAGCGTCATGCATGGAAAGTAGCAGGCTCGTTCGAGGCCCGCCGGGATCCTCGACGGGGTACCCTCCTCGGATCATGCGAACGAGCATCAACTGGCTGAACGACTATCTCGACCCCCCGCTGGACGCGACCACCCAGGCCGACCTCCTCACCGCGGCCGGATTTCCCTTCGATGGCGACGACGTCGCCGAGAACGGCGAGCCTTGGCAGGAGATCGAGACCACCAGCAACCGAGGCGACTGTCTCTGCCACCTCGGCCTCGCCCGGGAGGCGGCGCTCCTCGGCGGCTCGAGCCTGAAATCGCCCGAGGCCGTCGTTCCCTCCGGCGGCCCGCCCGTCGGCGATGTCGTCGAGGTTCGCAACCTCGATCCGGATCGCTGCCCGCTCTACACCGCTCGGGTAATCCGCGGCGTGAAGGTCGCGCCGAGTCCCGATTGGCTCCGACGACGCCTGATCGCCATCGGGCTCGTGCCTCGGAACAACCTCGTCGACGCCACGAACTTCGTGCTCTTCGAATACGGACAGCCCACCCACGTCTTCGACCTCGCCACCATCCGCGGCGATCGGATCGAGATCAGGCCGGCCCGCGACGCGGAGCCCTTCCTGCCGATCGGCGAGGATGCGAATCCGCTGGAACTCACGAGCGACGACCTCGTCATCGCGGACGCGGAGCGGGCGATCGCGATGGCCGGTGTCAAGGGCGGCGCCGAGACCGCCGTCTCAGAATCGACCACCGACATCCTCGTGGAGGCGGCGACCTTCGATCCCGTTTCGGTCCGGAACACGGCACGCCGCCACCGAACCGCGAGCGATTCCTCCTATCGCTTCGAACGCGGCGTGCATCCCGCCGAGATCGCCGCCGCCTCCGACCGACTGGTCGCCCTCATCCTCGAACTCGCGGGCGGTGAACTCTGTGACGGCGTCGTCGCCGACGGACGCCCGATTCCCGCACCCGGAGTGATCGCCATGCGGCCGGCGCGATGCCGTGCGGTGCTGGGCATCGAGATCTCCGACGAGGAGATCCACCGACTCTTCGAGGGGCTCGGATTCGATCCGCGGGTCGATGGCGATCGCATCGAGTGCACCATCCCACCGAGGCGCATCGACCTCGAACGGGAAGCGGACCTGATCGAGGAGATCGCCCGCACCCACGGTCTCGACGCCCTGCCCGTCGCGGAGACGATCCGGATCCGCGCGGTCCCGCCCCGCCCCGCGGACGAAGGACTCAATGCGATCCGGAACACGCTGGTCGGTCTCGGCTTCCACGAGACGGTCACGCACACCCTGATCGCGGCGGACGCCGCGGCCGGGTTCCTCGAGGACGACCGGGGCGTGCTCGAGGTCGAGGACGACCGCGCGGGCGGCGAGCCGGTCCTTCGTCCGAGCCTCGTGCCGAGCCTGCTCCGGGTGGCGGCTCACAACCACGATCTCGGCAGCCCGGAGGTCCGCCTCTTCGAGACCGCTTCCGTGTTCGACCAGCACGATGACGTCCATCGCGAACGACGGCTCCTCGGACTGTTGGTCGATCCGCCGGCCACCCCCGACGCGCGAGACCGCACCGGGGAGGGGCAGGCGGCGTTCGCCTTCCTCCGAACCGTTCTGGATCGCGTCTGCGGGGTCGTCGGCGGAATCCGGGTCGAGGTGGATCCAGGTCGAACCGCCCCCGGTTGCGAGGTCTCCGCCGACCTTCGGTTCGACGGCCGCCCCGTCGGATGGATCGGCGTCGTGGATCCGAAGACCCTCGCCCGCGTCGGCCAGGACCGACCGATGGTCGCGGCGGAGATCGAACTCGCGCCGGAAGGAGTGGCGTCCCTGCTCGCGCACTGGCCTCCCGAAAGCGTCGCGGAGGCGCTTCCCGCGTTTCCCGCCATCGATCGCGACCTGACGGTCCTCGTCGAGGAGCCGGTGCGATGGACCGACATCGAGACCGCGATCGATTCGAACCGTCCGGCACTGCTCGAGACCATCGAGTTCGTGACCGTGTTCCGAGGCCGGAACCTGCCCGCGGGACGCAAGGCGGTCACCCTGAGGCTTCGATTCCGGGCGACCGACCGGACGCTGCGTCACGATGAGATCGATCCGGAGATCGCGACGGTCCCCACCTCCCTCGCGAGCGGCGTCGGGGGCGAGATCCGCCAATGATCGATCCGCCCGTCCACCTCGCCGCGACGACGCTCGGCGCATTCACCGAGGCCCTCGCGTCGCGACGTTCGGTTCCCGGCGGTGGCGCCGCCGCGGGATCGATGCTCGCCCACGCCGCGGGGCTCGCGGAGATGGTAATCGCGTTCAGCCACGGCAAGAAGCGGTTCGCCGCATTCGAGGCGATGCTCGCCGAAGCCGTCGGTCGACTTCGCGAGATCCGGGAGACCGCCCTCGAGATCGCCGACCAGGACGCCCGCGCGTTCGAGGCGCTCGCGGCCCTCTGGCCGCTCGAGGCCGACGACCCCCGACGCCTCGAAGCCTGGCCGGCGGCGGTCGAGGATGCGATCGAAGCGCCCCGCCGGCTCGTCCTGCGTGCCGCGGAGACCGTGGAGATCGCCGCCCGGCTCGTCGGACGCTCGAGCCGCCTGCTTCGAAGCGACCTCGCCATCGCCGGTCGGCTCGCGGCGGTCGCCGCGGAGGCGGGACGCTGGAACGTCGAGATGAACCTGGAATCCCTCCGCGGTCTCGAGCAGGGTGCCGCCCGCGCGCTGGAGATCGAAACGGAGGTCGGCAACGCCATCGCCCGGGCCGTCGCCACCGCCGATCGCATCGACGAAGCCTGTCGCCTCGGAGGCGACCGGACCATCGACGACTGACGGACGTCCTTCGAGGAAGACGCCATGGCCGATTCCCGCGACCGGATCGACATCGACGGACTTCGGGAGACCGGCGGATCGCACCGGCCCGCGCAGCCCGCCTCGGGCGGACGTTTCATCATGGTCTGGTTCCGATGCTGCCACCGGTACGGGCGGCTGACCAGGAACAGCGCCGGCACCCGCTACGAAGGTCGCTGCCCCGGATGCGGTGGACGGGTGTCCGCAGGCATCGGAGCCGACGGCACGAACCGCCGCATGTTCGAGGCCCGCTGAATCCCGGGCTGGTCGGCGACCGTCCGCACGCCGCTCGGATAGGGTGTCCACCGATGGAACTCCTCGTCCTCTTCGGCGTCGCCGCACTGCTCACGATCGTGCTGATGGTCGCCGCCACCATGCGAGAGGCGCTTCGCCCGCGGCGACGAACCGCGGGCTGGGCCCTCGCACGAGGCATGCCATCCGATCCCGGCGAGGTGGATGCGCCGTTCTCGGAGTGGATCCTCGATCGACCGGGCGGCGTCCGCCTTCCGGTCTGGGACGTCCCCGGCCTGCGGCGGGACGGTCCGGTGCTGGTGCTCGTCCACGGCTGGGGACGCTCCCGCCTGACCTGGCTCCCCCACCTCGAAGACTGGCGGCGACGCGGGTCCCGCGTCGTGATGATCGATCTGCGCGGCCACGGCGACGCCGAACCCGACGGGGCCGGTCTCGGTGACGTCGACGTCGAGGATCTCACCGCCCTGCTCGCGCGGATCGACGCCCCCGCCACGACGCCGGTGGTGATCGTGGGCCGGAGCCTCGGCGCGACGGTCGCGATCCTCGCGGCGGCCGAGGCGGACCGGGTCGACGGCGTGGTCGCCGTCGCACCCTATGAAACCCTGCGGGTGCCCCTCCGCCAGCGACTCTGGCTGCGCGGGCTCCCCGCCACCCCGATCGCCTGGCTCGCGGTGCAGGGGCTTCGACTGGTCGGACGTCGTCCTCGCTCGACCCGGGCGGCCGCCGCCCGCACCACGATCCCGATGCTGGTGGTGCTCGGCGATCACGACCCGATCAGTCCGGTCGTCGACGGGGTCGCGATCGGCGACGCCACGCCCCGGGCCCGGGTCGAGGTCGTCCGGGGCGCGGGCCACGGCGACCACTGGGCCCGCGAACCCGCTCGCCTCGACGAAGCGGTCGATTCGCTGATCGCATCGTGCGAGGTCGATCCCGCCATCCCGGTCTCGGAATGATGAAAACGACGCCCCGCCGCGAGGCGGGGCGTCGATCTTCGTTGATCGGGGCCGATGGACCGAGGGATCAGCCACCGACGTTGACGGGCGGCAGCAACCACTGTCGATAGACCCAGCCCGCGTCGTCGGTGGAGAAGCTCCAGACCGAGGGGCCGACGTACCGGGAGAGCTCCCGAGGCGTCATCTCCTCGACGAGGTCGGCGACGCCGTCCATGAGCGCACCGCCGTCGATCGGCATCTCCGGGGCGAACTCGTCCTGCTCGCCCAGCATTCCCATGATCCCGTCGAGGTTCTCGCGGCTCGCGGCATAGGTCTCGACGCTGTCGACGTACCCCCAACCGACCACGTCCCCCTTCGGCATTCGTCCGACCGCGTCGTTGAAGCCGGCCATATCGGAGAGCGGGTGATCCGCGGCATCGGCGTTCAGGCCTCGGACGACCTGCTTCACCCCATCGGCATCGCCGAGCAGCAGCCAGTTGCCCGCGACGCAGGCGTTTCCGGCACCGTCCGCACCGGTCCAGAGGGTCTCACCCAGGAAGTCGCGCGGCTCGAGTTCCATGCCCGGCCCGAACATCGAGAGCATGTTCTGGACCTTGCCGGCATCGGAGGTCGGGATGAGCACGGTGCTGCCGGTCGACGTGGTCATGACGTGCACCGCTGGACCAAGCGACTCGAACGCCGGCGTCATCATCGGGCCGAACTGCTCGAGCATCATGTCGGCTTCCTCGCCACCCATCGGAATCGCCGCGGAGATCTGGTCCGCGAGCGGCATGAGGCCGGCGAAGTCGAAGTTCATCCGGCCGTAGGCGATCGCGTCCTCGCCGATGACCTTCGGCGGCCGTGCTCCGAGAACGTCCGCGTCCCGCATGAGTCCGATCAGGCCGGTCTTGTCGCCGGGCATGAGGATGGAAGCGGACAGCACCATCGAGGCGGTGGTCGGATCCTCGGGGATGTCGAGTCCGAAACCGTAGCCGCGGACGTCACCGAACATCTCGCCGATCATGGGCTGGACCATGCCGAGGGGACCCATGAACATCGGTGCGAGGAGATCCTGGAGCGGTCCGGTCCGCAGCAGCACGTAGGCGTCGGGGTTGTCGAGCTGACGCATCGAGGTCCGCCAGTCGTCGGTGCCCGCGAGCACCTTCGCGTCGTCGCCGTCGAAGATCGCGAGCGCGTCGTCGATCGCGAGCAGGTCGTTCGCCATCAGCATGCGGCCGCCGTCCTTGACCACGTACATGGTGTCGAGATCCGGAGCCATCTCCGAGGGATCCCCGAACATCATCATCATGTCGTCCATTTCGCCGAAGTCGTCGTCCGGACCGTCGTCCTCCGAGACCTGCTCGAGGATCATGACCTCGCGGCCACGGATCTCCTTGGAGTCGAGATCGATCGAGTCGGACTTCCGCCACGTCTCCATCAACGATTCCATCATCCGACCGTTGGCGTCGACCTCGGCGCCCCAGTCCCCGTAGCCGAGGACGAAGGCGCGGGACTGGCCGGTCTCCTCGTCGAGGTCGGTGTAGACCGCGAAGCCGAGGTTCGCGGGCCACTTCATGCCGTCGAGGTCCATCCCGTCGGCCGCGAGTCCGGAGGCGAGGTCCTCGAGCGTGTCGCCGAAGGACTTCGCGATCGAGTCCCGGACCGCATCGGTGCGATAGAGGGCGCCGAGCGGGTTGTTCTCGAATCGGGCGTACATCTCGTCGGTTCCATCGCCGCCGATGACGAAGATCGTGCCTTCGGGCGCGAGGTCGGCGATCGTGAAGTCGTCCTCGGCGTGGGCGAGCGACGCCCCCGCGGGAATCAGGACGGCGGCGAGAAGGAACGAGGTGGGACGTCGGCGATTCATGGCTGGCTTCCGTTGGGGATGGCGAAGAGGTCGATGGTGGTGATCCGCCCGGTGCTCTTTCTTCGGGCGGACGCGGGTGCGATTTCGGTTCGATCAGGATCCGGCGGTGTCGTCGTCGAGGATCGCGGGCCCCCCCGGGAGTCGTCGCGTGGGAGGCTCGTGGTAGATGTGCCCGCTGTTCGGGTTCGAGCGGTCGTAGGTGAACGCCTCCCGGTTCCGCACGAAGTCCTTGACGTAGCGGGCCGGGATCGCGAAACCAAGGGCCTCGCCTCCGACGATCCCCATGTTGGTGATGCCGATGACCTCGCCGCGGGTGTTGAAGAGCGGCCCGCCGCTGTTCCCGGGATTGATCGGGGTGTCGGTCTGCACGTAGGTGAGGCCGCTGAAGTTCCGCTGGGTCGTGGAGATCACGCCCTGGGTCAGGGTGCGTTCGAGCCCGAGCGGATTGCCGATCGCGAACACCGGCTGGCCGATGTCGAGCTGCTCCGCCCCCTGGACGGGTGCGAACAGGAACGGCTCGTCCTTGGGATTGGTGATGCGGATGAGCGCGAGGTCGAGGTGGTTGTTCACCGCGACGAGTTCGACGTCGTCGATGTCGGTCCGCTTCAGCGTCCCGTCCGGCTGCAGGAACCAGACCGTCGCCCGCAACGCCGTCTCCTTCTGGACGACGTGGGCGTTCGTGATCGCGTAGCCGTCCGGCGAGATGATCACGCCGGATCCGAGACCGCTCGGCGTGGACACCTTGATCACCGCGGGGCCGAGGATCTTCGCGTGCTCCTTGGGGCTCAGTTCGATCGGGTCGACGGCGACGGAGAAGAGCGTCCCGGAATCGACCGCCCGGATCTCCTTCCCGCCCCCGGAGACGATCTCCTCGACCTGGTCGAGATCGAAGCTCACCACCGTGGGCCCCACGTCGATCCAGACCGATCGGTCGTCGCGCTTGACGATCGAACCGCGAACCTCCCCGCCGTCCTTCAGGCGGACGACGTCGCCCCGATCCCCGGACGGGGCCGCCTCGGCGAGCCGCGTGGCCCCGAGGAACGCGAGGGTGAGCGTCAGCAGGAGGAGTGATCGAGCGAACTTGCTGGGCATTCGGGAGCTCCTTGTCAGGACGGGTACTATAAACCGGTCGGGGTCGATCATCCCGATTTTCCCGCGTTCCGGCGATCTCCCCGCGTTGGACTCCAGCCCCGCACCTCCTCCAAGGTCCTCGATCCATGATTCGGATGATCCATTCCCTGCGTCCCGTCCGAGCCACCGCCCTCGGCCTCCTCCCGGCACTGGCGTTCACCCCGATCCAGGCCGTCGCCGCGGCCCAGGATGCGGACACCGCCGCCCACTTCGGGTTCGAGGCCCTCGAGGTGGTTCCGGTCGGACCGAACGCGGGCCCGCTCCTCTCCACCGACCTTGACGCGGACGGACTCGAGGACCTCCTGGTCGTCAACAATCACAAGAGCCGCATCGAGTTCCTCCGGCAGCGGGCCGACGCGGTTCCGGGCGAACCCGAGCCGCCGCGACGCGCGAACGAACTGCCCGAGCACTGGCGATTCGAACGGATCGAGATCCCCGTGAACTTCGAGGTCGGCGCGATCCGCGCCGTCGACGTCGACGGCGACGGCATGCTCGACGTGGTGGCCGGCGGACGCCCGAACTCGATCCACGTCTATCGCCAGACCGCCCCCGGTGAATTCGAACTGCTCCGACGCAACCGGGTCCGCGGCCTCGGCGTGTCGCGCGACGGGATGCTCGTCGAGGACCTCGTCGGCACGGACGGTCCGCTCGAAGTCGTCGGTCTGGTGGGCGGACGGATCAAGATCTGGCCGCTGGAGCGCAACGGACGCCTCGCACCGCCCAAGGATCTCAACGCCGGTGATGACCGGATCATCGCGGTGTTCGCCGAGGACTTCGACGGCAACGGCCTGCTCGACCTCGCCGGGATCGCCGCGGACGACGAGGCCCCGGTCCGGATCTGGCTCGCCTCCCGCGTGGACGCGGAGAAGGATTTCGGTCCGCAGCTCCGATTCGAGATGCCGCCGATCGCGGAAGCGGACGGCGTGACGCTTCCCGGACGGGACGCGGCCCGCCTCGCGGTGATCGAACGGCCGACGAAGCGGCTGGTGGTGCACGAGTTCCGGGTCGACGACGAGGAGGGCGGCGAGCCGTCCTTCGAGGTCCACGGATTCACCGACCCCGGCGAGCGGAAGCGGGACGTGGTCGTGGCGGACCTCGATGGAGACGAACTGCTCGACGTCATCGCCACCGATCGCGCGGAGAACGCGATCGCGACCTGGATGCAGATTCCGGGACGGGGTCTCGGCGGCAGCCGGACCTCGCCGAGCTTCGCCGCGCCCGACGCGGTCGAGGCCGGGGACATCGACGGCGACGGCACCGCGGAGGTCTTCGTCCTCAGCGAGGAGGAAGGCGTGGTCGGCCGGGCCTCGGTCGGTCCCGACGGCATCGGATTCCCGGAAGCGCTCCGCCTTCCGTCGGGTGACGTCCCCGTGGCGATGAAACTGGTCGAACTCGAGGACGGCCCCGCCCTCGCGGTCATCGCCTCGAAGGACAAGCGGTTCTCCCTCGACCTCCTCTCCCTCGACGGAGGCGAGACGGAGGTGATCGAGCTCGGCCGGGCGACCCGCGGCCCCGACACCGTGCTCGACGTGGACGCCGACCAGGACGGCCGGACCGACCTCCTGGTCTTCACCGCGGACAAGCCGATGATGATGCTTCGCGCCGGCGACGAGGGTTTCACGCTGCTCGAGAAGGACGAGATGCCGCAGTTCGGGCTCGTCAGCGCCGCGGGCGCCGGGAACACCGGTCGCTTCGACATCGACGGGGACGGCACCGACGAACTCCTCGTCGCGGACAGGAACTTCATCCGCGGCCTCCGCTACGACGACGAGAAGGGTTGGACCGTCGTCGCGCAGCTGAACGCGGACCGGGAAGCGAAACTGGTCTCCGTGGCGATTCTCGGGGACCGGATCGTCGCGGCCGACCGCGAGGGGCGAAGACTGCTCGTCTTCGAAAGAGCGGGCGGCGGCTGGGCGGTGGTCGACGAGATCGCGATCCGCGGCATCGATCCGGTCCGGATCGAGCGCGGCGGCTTCGGCGGCTCCAGCGACGAGGACGACCTGCTGCTGGTGGGCAACGACGCCTTCGCGGTGGTCCGCCTCGACGGTGATCGCCCGCGACTGGTCGAGACCGGATCGTGGCGGCCGGACGACAATCGCAAGGTGCCGCACGAGATCGGGGTCGGGGATCTCAACGCCGACGGACGGATCGACCTCGTCTCCCTCGACGCAGGTACGCAGATGGCGGACATCCTGAGCTTCAGCGACCGGGGCCGGCTCCACCCGATGACCGGTTTCACGGTGTTCGAGACCAAGATGTTCAGCGGCGGGGAGCCACGGGAATTCGAGCCCCGGCAGGTGCTCGTGGCCGACGTGACCGGCGACGGCGCCGACGACATGGTCCTCGTCGCGCACGACCGGATCCTCGTCTACCCCCAGTCGGTCGTGGAACCATGACGACTCCGGGATCCCGGCGAGAACCACCGCCGATCCTCGCGTCGTTCGCCTTGACCGGGACCCGCTTGACGGAAATCCTTCGCACATGAGGGAAGTCGACCGCAGATCATTTCTGGGAATGGCCGCCGCCACCACCGGCGGCTTCCTGGGCCTCCAGGGCGCCGTCGCCGCGAACCTCCTCGGCTTCGACGACGCGGCCCGTGGCTACGGCGGCCTCGCGGAGGACCCCGAGGGCATCCTCGACCTCCCCGCGGGATTCTCCTACCGCACCATCTCCCGCTGGGGCGAGGAGATGGACGACGGGCTCCTCGTTCCGCACGAACACGACGGCATGGCGGCCTTCGACGGCGGCCCGGGGCGGACGATCCTCGTTCGGAACCACGAGATCGGCGTCGATGCCGATCTCGGCTGGGGTGCCTTCGGACCTCGACTCGAACGTCTTCCCCTCGTGGACCGGTCGCGGTTCTTCGACGCCGGAAGCGGTGATCGACCCGTCCTCGGTGGCACCACCACCGTCGTCTACGACCAGCGAACCGGGACGGTCGAGAAACACTTCCTGAGCCTCGCCGGCACCGGTCGGAACTGCGCCGGCGGCCCGACCCCGTGGAAGAGCTGGATCAGCTGCGAGGAGTGGACCCAGAAGGCCGACGAACTCTGCGCGAAGGACCACGGATGGTGTTTCGAGGTCCCCGCGACGGATCAACCGGGTCTCGCCGATCCCCGGCCCCTGCGAGGCCTCGGGCGATTCAACCACGAAGCGATCGCCGTGGCACCGGACGGTCGATGCGTGTATCTCACCGAGGATCGGAACGACGGTCTCCTCTACCGGTTCGTGCCGGAAAGACCGGGACGGCTCGCGGAGGGAGGTCGGCTGCAGGCGCTCGCGGTCGCGGGGAAGCCTTCCATCGACCTTCGAAACTGGATCGATCCGGCGACCGAGACGCCCACGGTCGCACCCGCCGTCCGCCTGCCGGTCGAGTGGATCGATCTCGAAGGCGCGGACAGTCCCGACGACGACCTTCGCTTCAGAGGGCATTCGGCGGGCGCCGCGCGGTTGGCCCGCGGCGAGGGCATGTGGACCGGGAGGGACGAGATCCTCTTCGCCTGCACTTCGGGCGGAGTCGCCCGCATCGGGCAGATCTGGAAGTACCGACCGTCGCCGGCCGAGGGATTCGAAGGCGAATCAGAAGCGCCCGGGACGCTCGAGCTCCTGATCGAGGCGACGGAGGGTGGCGTGATCGAGAACGCGGACAACCTCACGATCGCCCCCTGGGGAGACGTCTTCGTCTGCGAGGACGGGCCACCGGGAAACGGGCTGGTGCGGGTCACCCCGAAGGGGCGGGTCGACCGATTCGCGTTGAACCGTCTCAGTGGAAGCGAGCTGGCCGGGGCATGCTTCAGCCCCGACGGGAGGACGCTCTTCGTGAACATCCAGCATCAGGGAATCACGGTCGCGATCGAGGGCCCGTGGCGATCGCCCGCCTGAACCGACGGCGCGGGCCTTCGGACCCGCGATCAGAAGAGCGAGCCGACCTCCAGCAC